>JANXTU010000007.1 GCA_025352235.1 Fimbriiglobus sp. | reverse complement strand
CGAAAAAGACCGTCGGCGGCAAAGGGAATCTGCCGGTGAGCGGCGAATGGAACGGTTGGCGACCAGAGAACGAGGCGGAGGCACGCGAGTATTTGAAGCGACTCGCCGCACGGCTGGCCAAGGACCGCCGGGAACTGATCGACCAGACCGCGCCGCCGGAGCAACCGAATGTCAAGGATTGGTGAGGGGTTCGTGTGCGCGTGGCTCGCCTTCGCCGCGGCGGCCCGGGCGCAACCGCCCGCGTCGGTCGAGCGGCTCTCGCCCGTCGAACGGCAGCAGTCCGACTTTTACGGGGCCATCGGATCGGGCGTGACAACCGCGTGGACGGTCGATCCCGCGCGCGGCGAACTCGGTACGGACATCGAGTTGACACTGACCGTGGCGAACGCCGACAACCCTGCCGAACTCGTGCGCCCGAACCTCGCCGACCGACCGGAGTGGAAGGCGATCTTCGGCGGCTTCCGGGATTGGCCCGATTCTACACCCGGCACATTCCGCTACCGGTTGAAGCCGCGCAACGCCGGCGCGTTCGAACTGCCGATCCCCAAGTACCGCTTCTACAACCCGCGCTTGCCGGAGGGTCGCCGCTTCCAAACCGCCTTCGCAGCAGCGCCGACCATCACCGTGATGCCCGCGGTCGTCACCCCCGCGCCGAGTGCGAAAATCCCCCTCGATGCGCCGGATCGATTCTTCGGCGATCCGCCATCGTCCTCCGGTGCGTCCGCGTCCCCGCCGACTTGGTCTTGGTGGGCTTTGCTCGCAATCGGCGCAGTGGTCCCGCCGGCTGGGATCGCCCTCTGGCGATGGCGCAACCCGGATGCGGCCAAGCTCGCGCGGATTCGCCGGGCACGCTCGGTCCGCATCGCACTCGATGCTTTGAGGAAGGCGGAGCGGGGGCCGGATCCCGCGGCGAGCGTCTCGAAAATCGCGTTGCGGTACTTGGCCGAACGCCACCGGATGCCCGCGTCGGCCCACACCCCGCGGGAAGTTTCGGACGCCCTGCGGGGCGAGGGATGGCCGGCGGATCAACTCGGCGAAATCGAGGCGATCTTGGTCCGCTGCGACGCCGTCCGCTTCGGCGCGGAATCTGACAGCGGCTTGTCACTGGTCGAGTCGACCCGCCGCTGGATCGAGCGCTGGGAAGGGGCGGCGGTATGAATGCTCTTTTCGTCACGCTCGCGCTGATCGCCGGGCAACCGGCCGAGGCGACCGATGCCGAACTCGCGGAGGCGGCGCGACGGGAGTATCTCCTCGGCGTCGGAGTGCACGGCGATGCCCGCGCCGCCCGCCCGCATTTCGCCGCTGCTGCCGCTGCGTACCGCCTGCTCTGGGAGCGCGGTCCGCGCACGCCGGAGTTGGCCGAGTCGTGGGGGCGCGCCGCCTTCTTGGCCGGGGATTGGCCGCGGGCCATCGCGGCGGCCCACGCCGGCTTGCGGCTCGCCCCGCACCGCGCCGGATTGCAGCGCGACCTCGACACCTACCGTGATTCCGTGATCGCACCGCCCGAGACGAAGCCGGATGAGCGCCTCCGTCCGGCGCGCCTGTCCGGGGTCCGCGCCCGCGTCAGCGAGTGGGACCTTTTCGGCGCGACCGCTGCGGCGGCGTTCCTCCTCGGCATCGGTGCGATCCGTCGATTCACGGTCGGCGGCGCGTGGGCACTCCCCGTTGCCGCCATCGGTGTCGCCGGGCTCATCGTCGTCGGCGGATTGGCGTGGAAGCGGGCGGGGGAAGCGGGCGATGATCGCGCCGCCCCGGTGTGGGTACTGCGCTCCGACGAAGTGTTGCGGAAAGGGAACGGCGAGAGCTATGCCGCCCGCGTCGAATCGCCCTTACCGCGCGGCGCGGAGGTTCGGGAGATCGCCCGCCGCGGCGACTGGCTCCAAGTCCGGCTCACCGGCGGGGCCATCGGCTGGTTGCCCGAGCGGGCGTTGCTGCCCGTCCCGTGAGGCGTCAGTTCCCGGCGGTTTTGTCCAAGTCGATGACGATCCCCGAATTGAAGATCGCGAATTTGTCGTCCGGGCTGATGAGGAAGTGCCCGCCGAGGTTGATGCTGTCGATGATGTTGCCGCCGGCGATTCGGGTTAGCCGGGGCGGGGCGTCGAGAACGACGTCCAAGTACGTCGCCGTGTTGTTGCCGACGCCGCCCCCGGAGATGAGCACCCGCTTGCCGTCGGAGGTCGTGCGGAGGTAGCGGGCTCCGGTCATCGCTTCGCCGCGCGGGGTCAGCTCGGCGATATCGCCGACTTCGTTGACCCCCAGCAACTCCGGCTCGGCTTTCCCCGTGGCGATGGTCAGAATCCGATCCCGCGCGAGGGCCACATCGACCGGCGCCGCCGGCACGCTCAGCGTCTTCGATCGCTTCCACGTCGCGGTGTCGATGACCTCGATCGCATACGCGGGCACCGGCCCCGGGGCGATCGGCATCCCGCAGACGTACAGCTTGCCGCCGTCGGCCGCGAGGCGCATCGACCACGCCGCTTCGGGGAGTTCGATGGGGTCGCCGAGTTTCTGCTTCTCGGTGTCGAGCTTGTAGAGCCGGCCCCGGAAGACCTGCTTCGTGCCGACCTTGGTTTGGGTGATGGCCGAGACGTAGAGCTGCTTGTCCTTCGGCGAGAATTCGAAGGCCGAGATTCGCGTGCCGAGCGGGATGGTGTTCAGTGGTTTGAGATCGGCGAGGTCGGCGAGTGCGCCGTCGGTGATCTTGTTCAAATCGAAAATCTGAACGTCGCCTTGGGCGAACGAAAGCTCCCGTTCAACGAAGGTTTTGTCGTAGACGTTCACCGACGCGAGGTAGAGCCGGCCGGCTTTTTCATCGACCGCGATGCGGTTCATCGGCAGCGCGAGTTGATAGCTCGCTTTCAATTTGAAGTCGGGGTAACCGTAGCGCCGCAGGACACCGGCCGGCTTGACGCCGGTGCCGTCGCGGATCGACACCGTGATGAGTTCTTTTTTCTCCGGGAGGACCGCGGCCGCCCAGAACGGCAGCACTTTACCAGCTTTGACCAACTCCCCGGTGACGCCCGGCTTGGGCGCCGGGTCGCCCGGATCGACGCCGCTGCCGGCGCCAGCGCCGATGTGGAAGTTGGCGAAGAACCTCGCTTTGGCGCTGTCGTACTCCATCTCCGAGAGGTTGCCGTAGCGCCGCGTGAGCTTGGCGAGGAACACGCGGTTGCCGGCCTTGAGCGAGCGCAGCACGATCGGGAACTTCGAGAAGTCTTTGACGGTCACCTCTTCGCCGGCGAAGCCGTCGAGGGTGATCGCGGTCGGTCCGTCGATGATCGGATGGTTCCGGATCTGTTCGGACACGACCTTGTCGATGGTTTTGCCGGCGGGCAGATCGTACGTGAAAACTTGGAACGTCAACGCGTCTTGTTCCGATTTGTATTCGGTGCCTTTGTTCTCGTCTTTGCCGAAACCGACGCGGTGGTCGGCGACGGTCGTTCCTTTGGGGGCGAGAGCGGTAAAGCCGATCGCCTTGGCCATCGGGCCCCACGCCGGTTCGTCGCCGAAGGGGTCGTACTTCTTCGGGTCGAAGGCGATCTTGATCGACTTGTAAAATTTGTCGGCGCGATCCTCGAGCGTCGGATCGGGTTTGTTCCCGAAGCCGGTCTTGCTGAGGGCGATGAACGTGAAGACGCGGAAGCCGACGGTGACGCTGTAACCGTGGCCGGGGTAGCCCGCTTTGAACGTCCATTTCGTCGCGGCCTTGCCGTCGATCTTGCCGGTCTCGGTCGATTTCTCGGCGAAGGAGAATTGGTGCTGGGTTTTAAGGATCGCGAGGAAATCCGCATCGTCGGCGGTCGGGATGTCGTGGTAGAGCACGTGGTAGAAACACTGCGGGTCTTCGGTCGTGTACATCCGGCCGTGGTACTTCTTCTGGTTGCGATCGGGGTAGATCTTCTCGCTTTTCACTCCTCGGGGCGCCTCGGCGGCGAAGCCGACGTTGTTGGGGAACGCGACCCACGGCGCGTCGATCGGCAGGGGGCCTTTGGGTTCGGTGCCGCCCGTGTTCCACGGCGCATTCGGGTTGACGGTTTCGACGCCGGTGTTGGGGGTGTCCATTGCAAAACCGTCGCCGGACGCAATCGGCTTCCAGCCGTTAGGCTTTCCGGCACCGCCGCCGTCCGTCGAGGTCGACGACGCCACCGGCGTTGATTGGCCGACGAGGACCCAGCCGAGGCCGCCGCAGCCGGCGACCAGAATCACGGCCGCCGCGCCGAGGCCGATCAGCAAGCCCATGCCCCCTTTTTTCTTGGGGGTTTCGTCGCCATCGTCTTCGTCGTCGTCCTCGCGATCCCGGAATCGCGGCTTCTCTTTGGATTTGCTGAGAGTGGCTTTGAGCGCGGGCTTCGCCGTCAACGGCATCGCCACGACGGGCCTCGCGATCACCGGGACCGCCTTGGCGACCGCGATCGGTTTCGCGGTCGCCGGTTTGACTACCGCGGATACGGGTGTCAACGTCCGTGTAGCGGGCTTCGCCACGGCGGCGTCCCGGCCAGCACGGGCACGCTCGTCCAGCAGGTGTCGCACTTCACCGATTGACCGCGCTGCGAATCTTGCGCGACGACGGGCTCGCCGCATCCGGGGCACTGGAGCGAAATGGCCATCGGCGGTCTCGGTCGGAGGGAACTCGGAGAGG
>JANXTU010000132.1 GCA_025352235.1 Fimbriiglobus sp. | reverse complement strand
GAGCCAGACCAGCGAAACTCGATTGAGTTTCGGGCAGAAACAGTCACCCCCTCTCCGCTTCGGAGAGGGGGCCGGGGGGTGAGGTCTCAGTTGGAATTGCAGGCAGTTCAAATGCTGCCAGAAAGATTTGCCACACCCGTGACTCCCGATCGCGGCACGTCCGTCAACCGAGCCACGTCGAGAAAGTCGCTTTTCGCTCCGCGAAAAGGAGTTCGGGCCAACACTCGGTTCCGCCCGTCTTGGGAACGCACACCCACTTTTCGCGGAGCGAAAAGCGACTTGTTTCGCTCCGCTCGACCATCCGAACTGACGGCTGGGCGGAGCCGGACGCTCCGGAAAAGCTCGGTTTTTGCGATGTATCGCTTCAGAATGCGTTGAACATACCCGTCTCCAAACTGCGGTTGACGGACCCCCTCGGCAAAATTTACACTGGCCGCCTACCCGATAGACCCGCAAGGACGCGGCCCGATGCTCCCGACGATCAACAAGCGATTTCTCTTCAAGATGCTCCTGACGTTGACCGCGTTCGTCGGCACCCTCGCCGGGGTCCACGCGTTCCAGGCCCGGCGCATCCCCGAAGCTTTGTTGAAGCAAGCGAATCGCGCCGCCGATGCGGGGAAGAAAGACGCGGCCATCGGCTACTTGCGGCAGTACCTCGAATTCCGGCCTTTGGATGCCGACGCCCAAGTGCAACTCGCGGAACTGGTCAAGAACCGCGCGACCGGCAACGCGTATGACCTGCTGCTGATCTACGAGCGGATTTTGCGGACCGACCCCGCGCGGCACACCATCCGTCGCGAGGCCTTGCAGGTCTCGCTGAAGATCGGTCGCAACACCGACGCCGAAACGCACGCCCGGTTCCTGCTGCAAATCGACCCGGCCGACGCCGACATTTGGCGCGGCCTCGCCTCGGCTCAGCAGGCCTTGCACCAGCCCACCGACGAAGTGGTCAAAAGTTTGAACGAAGCGATCCGCCGCGACTCGAAGAACCAAGCCGCATATCTGCAACTCGCACAATTTTTGCGACGCGAGCACCGGCCGGCCGAAGCGAAGACCGTGCACGACCAATTGATTGCGGCCTTGCCCGAGAAAGCCGAGTCGTACATCGAACGAGCCGTCTTCGCGACGTTGATCGACGAAAGTCCGGCCGTGCCGATCGACGCCGCCATCGCCGATTTGCGCAAAGCCCTCATGCTCGAGCGCGACCATCCGAGCGCATTGTTGCTTTTGGCCGAGCAACTCCAGCGCGGCCGGGACCTCGCGGAAGCGAGCGACCTCCTCGCCAAAGGGGTGGCACTCTACCCGCAAGATCCGCGCTTCGTCCGCAGTTTGTCATGGCTCGAATTCAATCGCGGCAACATCGGCTCGTCGGTGGCCGTGCTCGAAGCGGCTTTGGCCCACGTCCCCGAGAAAGACAGCTTCGAACTGCTGGCGACCTTGGCCGACTTGCTCGTCCGGCTCGGCGAGACCGAGCGCAGCCGAGACATCTTGGCGAAGCTCGAAGGGAGCAAGAAGAAAGACGGCCCGATGCAGGCCAAGTACATCCGCGGTCGTCTGGCCATGCGCGAGGACCACTGGGACGATGCGATCGAGATCTTCCAGCAACTCCGCATCGAGGCCGCGAAGCTGCCGGGGTTGGAAAACCAGTGCATGATGCTGATGGCGAAGTGCTACCGCAGTCGGGGGAACCCCGCGCGGGAAATCGAGTGCCTCGCGCAATTGCTGAATCGCGACCCGCAGCATCTGGAAGGGCGCGAGACCCTCGGCCAAGCGTACTTGAATGCGGGCCGATTCGACGAAGCGATCCGCGAATACGAAGTCGCGGCGCGATCCGCCTTCGCGACCGTCAACGCCCGCGCGATCCTGCTCAAGATGAAAGCGGCTCAACTGCGGACGCAATCGCCCCCACCGGCGCCAGCGCTGTGGGACGCCTTGGAAGCGGAAGCCAAAGACGTCGCGGCGAAGGTCGGCCCGTCGAATTCGGACGGCGCGATCTTGAGGGCCGACATCGCCACGCGGCGCGGGGCGACCGAACGCGCCGTGGCGATCCTCCGGACCGAAGCGTCCCGGCGCCCGTCCGACATCAAACTCTGGGGCGCGTTGGCCCAGACCCTCGCGGACTTGGCCGGGACCGCTGTCGGTTTGGCGGTGCTCGACGAAGCCCAAGCGCTCGCCGGGGATAGCCCGGACGTCCGTCTGGCGCGGGCGGTTCTGTACACGCGCGACCCGGCGAAACTCCGGAGCATCGAACGGCTCGCCGGGCAAATCGACACGTGGCCCGACTCCGAGCAACAGCGTTTGTTGGACGGCCTGCTCGAAATCTACGACCGCCTGGGCGACGATGCCGGGATGTTGAAAACCTTCCGCCGCATGGCCGGACGGCGATTCACTGAACCGGCCCTGTGGGACGCCGTCTACGAGCGCGCCGCGAAAGCGAACGACCCCGCGATGAAAGCCGAGGCCGAAGCGGCGCTCGCCAAATTGCCGAAGGGGGCCGAGACGCGGGCGCTGCGCCGAGCTTGGGACGCCCTCACGCAACCGGCCGAAGCGCCGGCCGCCCGCGAAGCCCTCCTCGCGCGGTTCGGCGCGAGCCCGGATCGCGCCGATGTCTGCATCGCCTTGGGCCGCCTGCACGAATTGGGGGGCGACCGAGTTGCAGCCGAATCATCGTTCGACCGGGCTGTGGTGCTCGAACCGAACCGCCACGGGCCCGTGCAAGCGCGGATCGAATTCCAAGCCCGGCACCGCGAGGCGATGCTGCCGGCGACGGTGAAGCAGCTGGCCCAAGATTACCGCTGGAGCGGAGAGAAATTCCAGCGCGTGGTCCGCAAAGCGATCGGCCGGCTCGACCCGGCGTCGGCCCGGAAGCTCTTGGAAATCGCCAAGCGCTGGAACGAAGGCGCCGTCGGCGAATTCGCTTGGCTCGGCGACGGCTACACGTCGTTGAAACTCCCGACAGAAGCCGAGGCTAGCTTCGAATTCGGCGTGCTGTCGCCGCGCGCGACCATCGACGATTGGCTCCGCCTAGCACTCGTTCAAACCGGTTCGGAAGCGTTGACCGTGCTGCTCGAGCGCGCCCGCGAAAAATTGCCCCCGATGCAGTACGCCGTGCTCCTCGCGTCGGTGGCGGAATCGTCCGCGGCGGCGCCGGGTTGGAAACCGGAGTTGAAAACCGGGACGGAACAAAGGCAGTTCGCGCAGATCAGTTTGTCGCTAAAACTCTCGCGGTTCCAACGCCGGGAGTCGATCGCGATGTTGGAAGCGTTCCTCGCAGATTCCAAACGATCCAAGGGAGATGCGGCTTGGGCGCGGCGGAATTTGGCGATGCTCTACGTCGCGGAGGGGAACCCGCTCGACCGCAAGAAGGCGAAAGAGTTGCTCTCGGGCAAGGACAATTCCCCCGGTGAAACCGAAGACGAAAAGCGGGCGACCGCCGCGGTGCTCGCGGGGTTGGCCCGCCACCTCGAAAGCGAGGACCGCAAGCAGGTGGTCGCGCGGTCGATCGAAATCCTATCCGAGGTCGCCGCGGTGACCCAAGATCGCCGCGATCAATTTTTACTCGCGCAGATGTGCCGGACCTCCGGCGATCGCGACGGTCGCATCCGCGGTCGCAAACTGCTGCTCGCACTCTTGGAGAACGACGGCAAGAACATCGATTACCTCGTGACCGGCCTCGAAGAAGCGTCGGAACCCGAAGACCGCGAATTCGCGGACGGCTGCGCGAACCGGCTGCTCGCCAATTTCCCGGCGGACTTCCGGGCCGTCGCCGCCGTGGCCCGCTACGAGACCCGCAGCGGCCGGCCGGAGCGGGCGCTCGAACTCGCCGAGGGCTACACGCGCACCGCCGATTCCGCACCCGGAAGTTTGCAACTCCGCTACGCCCGCGCGGCCGAACTACTCGACGAACTCGCCCGCTCCCAAGCCGTCCGGCGCACGGCGCTCGGCCGCAAAATGACCGACTCCGCCGTTGCCAAATACGAGGCGATCTTCGCCCACCGGCCCGAAGCCGTGGTTGCCGCAGCGGGTCTGCTCGCGGCCGACGGTCGCGCCGACGACGCCTTCGCCAAGATCGAACGGCACGCGAAACTGCTGCCCGTCGGCGTCAAATTGCCGGCGGGTTTAGCCGCGATCCGGCCCGGAACCGCGACCCCGCGTCAAGTCGCCCTCGTGCAAACTTGGCTGACCGAAGCCAAAGCCGGCGAGCCGGGGTCGATTGCGACACTGATGAACGAAGCCGATTTTTACACGTTGCAAAGCGATTTCGCGAAGGCCGAAGCGGCGTACGAAGCGGCCCTCGCCCTCGACG
Source organism: Fimbriiglobus sp. (assembly GCA_025352235.1). Classification (GTDB taxonomy): domain Bacteria; phylum Planctomycetota; class Planctomycetia; order Gemmatales; family Gemmataceae; genus JALHQU01. Next base: position 2,772 of record JANXTU010000132.1, on the reverse strand, counting down.
ACCGCAACGTCGCGGCGCTCAACAACCTCGCCTGGTTGCTGGCCGCGAACCCGCTGAAAACCGAGCGTGCGACCGCGTTGATGGAAAAAGCGGTGACGGAAAACGGGCTGACCGGCGACCTGCTCGACACGCGGGCGCGGATCGAGATCGCCGCCAAGCAGTTCGATTCCGCCGAGCGCGATTTGACGCAGGCGCTCGCCTTAGAAAAATCGCCGCTGCGGATGTTCCACCTCGCGCTGGCCCTGCAAAGCCAGTCGCCTCCGCGCCCCGCCGAGGCGGCAACGATGTTCCGCACCGCGAAAGCCAAGGGACTCAAAGAGCAATCGATCCACCCCGCAGACATCGCGGTCTACCGGGCGATGCTCAAAGATTCGGAAAAATGAACATTGCCCGCGGCGGCTTGGAGGGTTTCGGGGCTTCGGGGTAAAAACGGGCCTTGTGGGATTCCGGGAATTTCGTCAGAGTGGGGGATTGGCTCGCTGATGCCCCGCGTGGAGTTCGGAATGGATGGATCCCAAGTCGTGCTCGAATTGATTCGTGATCGCCAACTGGCGGTCGGCCGGCTGCGCGGCTTCTTCCACTTGCTCATCGGTCGCAAGCTCTCGCGTGACGACGGCGCGGTATTGTCGATGGGCCTGACTTGGCGCGAGTTGGCCACGGCGCTCAAGCAATTGAAGTTCGACCGGGAATTGGTGAAGGAACTCGGCAGCGATCCCGAGTCGGTCTCGCCGAAGGATCGCGAGAAGTTTTGGTACTTCGCCATCGGCTTGGCCAAAGTCGATTCGGCCCAAGCGCGGCGCGAAGCCGAGGAATTGACGCTGCTCTTGAAACCGCTCGGCATCGTCGTCGGCATCCCGCCGGCCGGCCCACCGAGACCCACCCCGGTGCGTGTGGAAGTCGTTGAGACCACCTCACCGACCGCAACGAAACGAAAGAAAAAGTAACGGCAAGCCAACGAAAAAAACCGCCGCGTCGTCGCGGCGGTTTTCGTTCGTTCCGCATCGGGATCGATCAATCGCTCAGGTTGCCGAGGTAGTCTTCGTAGGCCTTGCGGGCTTTGAACTCGTCGGCCATCAGCTTCTTCTGCTTGTCGGTGAGGGCGTCCATTTCTTTCTCTTGGGCGCTCAGTTTCTTCAGGTAGTCGCCGTAGACTTCGGCTTCCTTCGGCGTCTCGCGCAGGTTGTTGCGGATACGCGTTTGGTCCGCCGTGATGCGGGCCACGTCGAGCCCGATTTGGCGCAGGTCACGTTGGACCGCGTCCCAAAGGCCCTTGGTCGCCAGGGCTTGGACGAGTTTCGCTTTCAACGCCGGGCTGCTTTCGGACAGGTTGATGACGAAGCGGATCGAGTCGTCCGTGGAGTTCGACAACACGATCTGCTCGCCCTGATCGCGCTCTTCGGTGACCTTGAACTCGGTCGATTCCCCCGCCGGGATTTTCTTCTCGAAGCGGAAGAGATTGGCCAGTTCTTCGACCGGCTTCGGCGTTTCGACGAGCTTGAACTGCTGGTTCGTGCGGTTCGGGTGTTCGATCAACAGCGTCCGATCGGTGTCGCTCTTGTTCGTGATCTTGTAAACCTTTTCCTCGCGGTTGCGGCGCGTGATCGAGACGATCCCTTTGTTCGACTTGATGGCCGTAATCTTCGACGAGCCGTTCGGCGTTTGCACGATAACTTCGGTGGCGAGGTCGACGGCGTACGCGATGATCCGCTCGTCCTTGGGTGGCGTGTCGAGCAGGCGGGCATCGCCGGCGTAGGTGCTGCCTTCAAACACCGTGACCGGGCCTTGCGAAAGATGGGCGCCGGAGGTGTTTTTGAACTTCAATCCGAGTAGCGGATGCTTGGCTTGGACGGCGGGGTTGTAGATCGAGACGCGCGATCCTTCGATGTCCTTGCCGACGATCGGCAGCAGCGCCGACTTCTGCCGGGCGAGGCTGACGGGGTGGTCGATCGCGTACTGGAAGAAGTCGCCGAGCTTCGAGGCGGTCGCAGCGGAAGTGACCGAACCGAGTTCCATGCGCTCGGCGAGTTCCTTGGCGACTTCGCGTTCAAAGCCGGGGTCCGATTTTCGGAGACCGTCCGTTTCCGATAAGCGACGGGCCCCGTTCATTTGCTTCTCGCCCGCAGGGGGACGCATCTTGGACAAACTATCGCCTTTCAACTGTGATTCACGCTTAGCCGCGAGTTCGTCGACGGCGTTCCGATCGCGGATACCCCCTTCATAGGCCGGCGGCCGGAGGCTCGCGAACAGCTCCGGTTCGACGGTCGGCCGGTTGATGTAGAGCGGGTTGTACAGGTCCATCTTGAAGCTGATTGGCCGGCCCGACACCAGCGCCATCTTCACGCTGTTCCAGTCTTCGTCGGTCGTGTTCTCGACGATGGCCCAGCCTTGAAGGTACGGCTTGCCGTCCTTGTCGAGCACGAGCCGGTAGCTGGTTTTCCAGATCGGGCTTTCGATGACGTAGCCGACTTTGACCCGGCGTTCACCGTCGCCGCTGAAGTGCAACTGCACCGCCTTCTTCAGCGTATCGTGGCTCAAGGCCAGCACGTCGAGGGCGCGTTTGAGTTCCGCTTCCAGTAGCGGGTTCGCGAAGCGGACCTTCTGCACGTCCATCAACTTGATGCTGCGCAGGCCGTCCGAGGTCAGGACGTTCAACATCTGCGTGTCGAGTTGCGCCGTGCCGACGGGGATTTTCTGGACCTCGATGCCGATGATCGTGCCGCTGAGGTTGCCTGGTTGCGTGGTCGCGCCCGGTTGCATGACGATGTCGATCTT
>JANXTU010000121.1 GCA_025352235.1 Fimbriiglobus sp. | reverse complement strand
GGGCGAAAAAGAGAGGTCGTCGGTACCTGGGGCTTCCGCCCCAGGCTGTATCAGTCGGCCCCGTTGGGGCGAAGAAGGGTTCAAACTCCATCGGACGGTCGCCACAGCCAACAAAGCAGATTTGCCCGCTACGAAAACTCGTTGTCCGCTCTAGCACCGGGCGTTCGAATTCACCGTCGCGCTGTTGGATCTGGAATCGGACGAATCGAAGTCCCTGCCGGTCCCATAAATCGGCCGCTCGATTCGCTATTGTGTCATCGTGCAATCGAGCCACCGCACCCCGAGCCATCCCATGAACCTCCACGGCATTATCCCGCCCATCGTCACGCCGATGCGCGCGGACGAATCGATCGACCTCCCCGGTCTGCGTTCGCACATCGATTTCCTGCTCGCGAAGGGCGTCCACGGCATCTTCGTGCTCGGCACCACCGGGGAGTTCTACGCTCTCGACGAATCCGAAAAGCAAGCCGTGACCGCCGCGGCGGTCGAGCACTGCCGGGGTCGTAGTCCCGTGTACGCCGGCACCGGGGCCGAGTCGCTGCGGGAAGTCCTGCGGCTGACCAAGATGGCCGAGCGCGAAGGCGTGCGCGGCGTGTCGGTCATCACGCCCTACTTCATCAAGCCGAATCAGGCCGAGTTGTACGATCACTTCCGCGCCGTCGCCGAGAGCACGAGTGTCGAAGTCGTGCTTTACAATAACCCCGCGACCTGCGGTGGCGTGAGCATCGAACCCGACACGGTCGCCCGCCTCGCGGAGATCCCGAACATCGTCGGCATCAAAGATTCCTCCGGCGATTTGCAGAACACCCTCGAACTGATCCAGCGGACGCCGCCGAATTTCAGCGTGTTGATGGGCCGCGACACGCTGCTGTTGCCGGCGCTGTTGTTCGGCGCGAAAGGGGCCATCCCCGCGACCTGCAATATCGCCCCGGAGTTCTGCGTCGGCATTTACGAATCGCACCGCACCGGAGACCTGGAAGCCGCGCGGCAGTTCCAACAGCGGCTCTCCCCGGTGCGGATGACGCTGAGTTTGGCCACGGGCAACGGCGCCGTGAAGGAAGCCATGACCCTGCTGGGACGCCCCGCCGGCCCGAACCGCCGGCCCATTGCGCCGCTGCCGCCTGACAAAATCGAGAAACTGAAGGGCGTGTTGAAGGCGGCGGGGTTGCTGGGGTGAGAGAACAGTGAGCCGCGAGACGCAGTCGAGCGCAGAAGCGGGAATGCTCGCGTCATCCCGCCGCGAGGCGCGGGCCGGTTTCGCCGGTGTCGTAAAGGCGGCGGTAGGTCGGGCTGGCCACCAGTAATTCCGCATGCGTGCCGATGGCTTGGATGCGGCCCTCGTCCATGACGACGATCCGGTGCGCGAGTTCGAGTGTGCTGCGGCGGTGCGTGATGAGGAACGTCGTCCGGCCGACGACGAACTCGCGCAGGGCGTCGTAGATTTTGGCTTCGCTTTCGCCGTCGATCTGGCTGGTGAATTCGTCGAGGATCAGAATCCGCGGGTCGCGCAGGATCGCCCGGGCCAGCGCGATGCGCTGCTTCTGTCCGCCGGAAAGTTTCGACGCGGCCATGTCGCCGGTGCGTGTCTGGTACCCGGCCGTGAGTGTCTCGATGAAGTCGTGGGCGTGGGCCTTCTTCGCGGCCGCCTCGACTTCGAGTTGCGTCGCCCCCGGTTTGCCGTAGGCGATGTTGTTGGCGATGGTGTCGTCGAACAGCACCGTGTCTTGGGTCACCAGGCCGAGTTGCTTCCGGAGGCTGCGGAGGTTGGCCCCGCGCAGCGGCACGCCGTCGATCAGCACCGAGCCGTGGTCCGGGTCGTAGAAGCGCGGCAGCAACCCGAGCAGCGTCGATTTCCCGCAGCCGTTGGGCCCGACGAGGGCGACCGTCTCCCCGGCGAGCACGGTCAGGTTCACATCGTTGAGCACGCTCTGCCCGGCGTGGTAGCTGAAGCAGACATTGCGGAATTCGATGCTCTCGGCGTGCGGCGGCACGCGCGGTCCGTCGGCATTCGGCAAGATGCTCGGCCGGCGGTCGTGCAGGGCGTAGATGCGATCCGCGGCCGCCATGCCCGATTGCATCTTGGTGTAGACGCTGCTGAGTTTCCGCACCGGGTCGGCGATGGTCGCCAGGAACATATACAGCGTGATGAGCGCCTCGAAGCCGAGCGGGTCGTCGATCATCCGCAGGCCGAAGATGTGCGTCTTTTGTTCCAGCACGAGGTACGCCCCGGCGACGAGGGCGAGGCTCACGGCCATCACGCCCAGCGTTTCCAGCAGTGGGCCGACGGCGGAATCGATGCGGATGACCCGAATAGTACGCTTGTAATAGTCCCAGTTAGCGGCGCGGAAGCGGCGGCGCTCGTGGCTTTCGCGGGCGAACGCCTTCACGAGTTTCAGGCCGTCGAACGATTCCTTCAGCACTTTGTACAGCAGGCTCATGCGCTCCAAGACGCGCTTCGCGGCCTTCTTGATCGACCGGCTCACTTTGTTCAACGTGACCACGGCGACGAGCACGACGACCACGAACATCAGCGTCAGTTGCCAACTGATGATGCAAGCGCCGACGACACAACCGAGCATCTTCAGCGGTTCGAGCATCACGCGGCCGTAGAGCATCTTCATGCCGTTGCCGAGTTGCTCGGTGTCGTTCGTGATGCGCGACATCAGCTCGGTGGTCCCGGCCTCGCCGAGTTGGTGGATGTCTTGGTGGATGGCCGAGCGGAAGAACAAGTTGCGGAAGTCGAACAAGGTGCGGTGGACGACGATGGCGACGAGCGTCTCTTGGATGAACTCGAAGATCCCTTTGAGGGCGATGCTGACGATCAGGCCGACGACGATCCAAACGAACGTCGCGAAGCGGCCCGTCGGCAGGTGCTGGATCACCGTCGATTGCAGGACCTTGTAGCGGTAGGCCTTCGTGCTGTATTCGTTCTGCTCGCCTTCGAGCTTCGACATTTCGCGCAGGTCGCGGCGGATGGTGTTGTCGCGGTCCGGTGCGGCCGGGTTCTCTTCGAGGGCTTTCAACTGCAACCGCAGGGCGTCGATCCGCGCGATGCGCACCGGATCTTCGGCCTTCTTCTGGTTCTCGTCGATCTGCTTGGCGACCCACTGCTGGAGGTTGTTATCGGCGCTGAGGATCTGGAGCACCGGGTAAACGGCGGAAAGGTTGAGGCTCCAGAACAAGGCGACGAACAGGGCCGCGACTCCGGACGCGACGATCCGCCCCCGATACGCCCACGACAACCGCAGCACCCGCATAAAATTCCGCATAGCAAGGGTGTATAGCCGGCGCGACCGACTCGGGCAAGGCGGGAAACCCCGCGGTATCGGGGAAACTCGTTAATCCCGAACGGGGGACGTTCGACTCCGGAAAATGGTTTCGCCGCGAAACCCCCCACCCCTCCGCGAAATCATTTCCGAATTCGGGTAGAACCCATGCGCGACAACGGTTTACGTCCGATTTGGACAGTGACGATGCCCGCCGAAACCATTTCGATCTGCCGCACCAAGCGCATCGGAGCCGTCATTTCGCCAAAGGCTTCGACAGGAACTTCTCGAAGGCGTTCGCGTCGTTGATTTTGCCTTCCGAATAGACGGCCACGATTTTCGCCCCGGTCGGGGTCGGTTCGAAGATCGCGTACAACGGGAGTTGCTCGGTTCCGAAGGCGTCTTTTTGGAATTTCAAATTCCCCTCCTTCGCTTCCGCGTTGCGCTCGGCCAAGCCCGGCTTCACCGTGTAAAATTCGGCCGGGACAACATCGGTATACATCTGCACGAGGGCGTACTGCTCGAGCAGTTTGCGAAACTTCGGGAAGACATCGCGTTCGTTGGCTTTGCAGTTCGAGCAAGTCACTCCCGTGAAATCGACGAAGACCAACTTCTTGTCGGTGCGGGCTTTGGCGATGGCGTCGGGGAGGTCGGCGCTCCACGGCAATTCGGCGCTACCACTGGCCGGTTCGGGGAGCAAGAAGGCATCGACCCAAGCGAAGGCGACGCCGCCGGGGCGTTGACCTTGGCCTTCGTGGTTCTTGAACAGCGCCGGCGTGAGGTAGAGGCCAAAGCCGAGGAACAGCATCGCGAAAATCAAACGGGGCACGCCGAGGTTCGATTTCTCCTCGTCGTGCGGCAAGCGGAAGATGCCGAGCAGGTACAACCCGGTGGCGAGGGCCACAATCACCCAGCCGGCGAGCACCAAATCGTAGGTGAAGTAGGTCGGTTGGTCGCTCCAACGGAGTTCCGCGGTGCGAAAGAATTTGAGCGCCGCCGCGATTTCGAGGAAGCCCATCACGGCTTTGATGGTGTCCATCCAGCCGCCCGACTTCGGCAACTTCTTCAACAGACTCGGGAACAGCGCGAGCACGAAGAAGGGCAGCGCGAAAGCCCCGGCGAACGTGAGGCCCGCGAGGAGCAATTCGACAAATAAGTACTGGCCCGAGGCCACCATGCCCGCGAAGCCGCCGAGGAACGGTGCGACGCAGGTGAAGCTGACGATGCTGAACGCCACCGCGCCGAAGACGGTGCCGAACAGGCCCCCTTGCTTCCGCCGGGTCTCGGCGGCGCGAAGCAAGAAGTTCGGCAGCGTGAGGTTGTACATCCCGAGCAGGCTGAGGGCGAAGACGATGAACAACCCGCCCAGGAACAGGTTCATCCACGGGTCGACTGAAAGGGCGCGGAAGACGCTGAGCAGGAACACGGCCGACAGGCCGAGGACCACGACGATGGTGCCGCAGTAGACCCCGGCGAGCTTGGCGGCGCCGGCGGTGCTCTGGTTGCTCTGTTTAAGGAACAGGCTGACGGTGATCGGGATCATCGGGAAGACGCAGGGCGTCGCCAGCGACACGAGGCCCCAAAACGCGGCGGTTAGGAGCAGAGTGAGGATGCCCCCTTCGCGCTTCACGTCTTGTTTTTCCATCGAGGCGAAGAGCGCGTCGAGTTTCGCGCGGTACTCCGCGAGCGGCAGGTACTTCTTTTTGACGACACCCGTCGGCGAAGCTTCTTTCGCCACCACCGGCGCCGGGATGCCTTCGACGAGCCGTTTCAGTTCGTCGCGGTATTCGGCGGGAACCTCTTCGGCCTTCGTGTCTTCGACTTCGATGAACAACTTCGGGAAGTTATCGGCGTTGGCATTTACGCAGACGTTTGCGCAGATTTGAACCGCGAATCCCTCGAATGAGACCGCGTGTCGCCCCGGCTTCGCGGTCGGCGACACGACGGCTTTGAGCGACCATGTTGCCGCTTTGAGATAAACGGCTTCGGTCGAGCCGAGTTCCGTCTTGGCCCCGTCCGGATCGACCACGGGGCCGACGACGTACAGCACGCGATCTTGCGGCGCTTCGGTCGGCGGCGGCTTGACCACGACTTTCCCGCTGCTGGTCGGGTAGGTATGCCAGCCCCGCTTCGTCGGTTTGATCGTGAATTTCAAATCGACGACTTGGCCCCGCTTCGCTTTGGCCGGCGTGATCTCCGCCGCGATCTCGCCGACCTCGGAAATACCGTCGGCACGCCCCGCAGCCGAAAATGCCAATGCGAGCACGAGTGAGGCGAAAATTGAACGCATGGAAGGTCGCCCCGGAAATGATCGAGCCCACGGTCGCCGCGACCATGGGCCCCGGAAAGTTTACCGCCCGGCGGTCATTTGTCTTTCATCGCCTTCTCGACTTCGGCCGCGTACTTCTTGTCCACCGCGACGGCCGGGCCGTCGAGAATCTTGTACGAGGCTTCCGGAGTCAGGGTCTTCGGCGGGAAGCAAGAGTCTTTATCGCAGACGCTGAGGACGAACTTCGGGATCGCCGCGGTCGCGGCCCCGGCCTTCGCGTTGGGCGAGACCACCGCTTTGCGTTCGTACACGACCTTGCCGTGGTAGTAGTTCAACGCCTTGATGCCGAGCAGCGGTTCGGACTTGGACTCCGCGTCCGGCGGATCGAGCGCCTCGCCGACGAAGATCAGCGAACCCGCTTCCGGGAAGACGATCTTGTTGACCATGCCATCCGCGAGTTTGTCCGGCTGCACCAGCGGGTACGTGTGGAAGCCCGCGGCCAGCGTGACCGTCAATTTGAAAGTCACCACTTGTCCCGGCTTGGCTTCGGCCGGCTCGATACTGGCTTCGACCTTGTCAACGCCTTTGGGGAGGGCCGGTTTCTCGGCGGCGAGGACCGACGGGGCGAAGGCGAGCACCGCGAGGAGAGTGCGAAGATACATGGGAGAACTCCGTTGTTTTTCTCAATACCCCGAAGGGGTTACATTCCTCATAACCATCGGCGAAAATTCTACTTCGATCCAACAGCAGCTAGAGCAGGTACGTTGAACCGGGATATCCATTCCAGTTGTTCGGGTGTCTCGGGAACGGGTCGACCGCGTGCGGCCGAGACTCGGCGAATGGCATCCGGAATGGAAACCCCGAGGCTCACCAGAATTCCGATCGCAAGAAGGCCAGAACGGCCGATCCCTTGTCGGCAATGAATTCCGACAGAACGGCCTTTGGCTATTTCCGCCGCGAGCACCGAGGAAATCTCGGCGAATACGAACTCGTCCGAAGGAAGGCCGCGATCTTCCACTGCGTAGGCAAGATAAGCCAAACCTGCGCGACTGCACTCCCCGCTTTCCTCAGAAAGTTCCAGTCCAAATTCTTCATCTGGCGTCAACAGGGATGCGACCGTGTGAATCCCCATACGCTTCCATGCCGCAACCTCATCGGGTAGCCAATCGCCACCGCGAGGCCGGGCGATGATCGCTAGGCGTCCGGGGGTGTCGGTCGGTATCCAGAATGGGGAAGGCATTCGGTTCAAGGTCTCAATCGAGTGGATGTTTCGGAATAATCTCTCGCGGCAATCGATCCACATCGATTCCGCGTTCTCTCAAAATCTTGATGCGATGGTGGCCATCGATCATTGTGCCATCCGATCGGGTTTTCAACGATCCTTGCAAACCTGGGGCTAGCGATTCGACCAATGCTTCCGTACTCAGTTTTCGGAGCAGGTCCAGCTTACCAGAAATCAGTTGATTGTCGGGATGCAGCGGAACAAGGGAAACAATGGGTTCCACCACAATCGCCTCATATCATTTAGGAACCGTCGGCCTACCGAACAATTATCTTCTGCAAACCCAGGGAGCGCCGAACGGGCGACCCTGGGGTAAGTTCTCTAACCGCTTCAGGGTAAAACGCGGACCACTTCCGATCACGACTTTCTGACCACTAACCACTATTTCTTCGGTTGCCATTCCTTTTGCGGCGGCGGCGGCTCGACGCCCGTTAGCGCCAGCGTCGTCACCTTCAGCGTCTTCAAATCGACCACCCGGATGCGGTGGGCGTTCGTGTCGGCGACGTACAACTTCCCGGCCGCGATGCTCATCCCGGCGGGTTCGTTGAAAAGGTCCTTGTCGCCGAGTTCGCCGGTCACGGCGAGTGTCTTGCATCGGGTCGTCTTCGGGTCGAGCACTTTCAACTTGCTGTTGTAGGTATCGGCGATGAGGATCTTGCCATCGTGGGCCAGAACGCCCAGGGCGTGCTGGATGCGGGCGTCTTTCCCGATTCCATCTTTGTCGCCGAACTCGAAGAGGCCTTCGCCGATCAGCGTTTCGACCCGGCCGTTGCCGTCGATGCTCAGCTTGCGGATGGCGCTGACTTCCGAATCGGCGACGTACAGGAACTTGCCATCGCTCGTCAGGCCCGAGGGCTGGGCGAAGCGGCTGGCGTAGAGGGGGCCGTCTTTGATGTTCTCGCCGCCGTCGCCGGCGTAGACTTGGATCTTGTTGTCTTTGAGGTCGTAAGCCCAAATCTGGTGGTGGCCAGCCATCGCGATGAACAGCGAGTCGCCGACTTTGAGCAAATCCCACGGGCTGTTCAGGCCCGTCTTCAACGGGTCGGCCGGTGTGTCGGTGAAGCGGGATCTGGAATCCTGCTGACCGGTGCCGGCGAAGATTTTGACTTCGCCGGTTTTGAGATTCGCCGCGCGGATGCTGTGGTTTTTGCGATCCGCGATGTAGAGCAGATCCCCGTCGAGCGCCAGGCCCTGCGGGTCGTCGAACTGGGCGTCGGCGAACTTGCCATCTTTGAAGCCGGGGGTGCCGTTGCCGATGATGCCGAGCTTCTTGCCGTCGAGGTCGGTGATGACGATGCGGTGGTGCGTGCTATCGGCGATGAAGAGCCGCTTGCCCGGGGCGTCGGCGAAGATTTTGCCGGGGAAGAAGAGCGGCGTGTCGCCTTTTTCGCGGAAACGGACGAGGTCGAAGCGGATCGGTTTGTCGTTGAGCGTCTTTTTCTTCTTGCCCTCTTCGATGAGCTTGGCGATGACCTTATCGAGCGTGTCGTAGTTGCCCTCGCCGGAAGTCGCCCCGACGATGTTGCCGGCGGTGTCCACGACGACGAGGGTCGGCCACGAACTGACGCCGTATTTGTCCCAGATCTTATGGTCGCCGTCGTTCACGACCGGGTGGGCGATCTCGTAGCGCAAGATGGCTTTGCGGATGTTCTTGGTTTCTTTTTCGCTGTCGAACTTGGCGCTGTGCACGCCGATGACGACGACTTCGTTCGGGTATTTCTTTTCGAGCTTGGCCAAGTCGGGCAGCACGTGAATGCAGTTGATGCAGCAGGTCGTCCAAAAGTCGAGCAGGACGATCTTCCCCTTCAAATCCTTCATCGCGATCGGCCCGGCCGAGTTCAGCCAGTCCATCTTCTCGGGGAATTCGGGGGCCGGCTGATCCTCGTCCGCCGCCTTCGCCATGGGGGTATCGTCGGGTTTGACCTTCACTTGGGCACCGTTGCCGGCCGGCATACAGGCACCGACCGCGAAGAGCACGAGCAGACTCGCGAGGAGCGTCGGCCAGAACCAAGGGCGGGCGGTGCGGGGGGCGTCCAGCGGGAAGGTCATCGGCGGTCTCCGGTGCTGCTGGGAAGTTATAGCAGTATCATACCGCCGGGAGCGGGTAAGCTAAAGGGGTTTTTGCGGTCGGGTGGAGCCGGCGTTTCTACACCATCCCCCAATACCGTTTCAGCGCCCATTCGCCGAGGAGCAGCCCCGCGAAGACGATCAGCCACGCCGGTAGGAAGCCCTCCGACGATTTGCGGTCCCAGTTCGGCAGGTACTTCTGTTTCGGCTTCACCGTGTCGAGCGGTTGGCCCCGCAATTCTTTGAGGAAGGCGGGGAGTTCGTCCAATCGATAGCCTTTGCCACCGCTGGCGGTGGCGACCTTCGCCAGGAAGTCCGGGTCCGCGGCGGTCCGCAGCATCTCCTCGGCCGTCTCCGGATAGCCGATGAACTTCGCCGTGGCGTCCCCTTTCACGTCTTCGCCTTTGGCCGTTTTGCCGCTGGCCACGACCTTCACCGTGTACTCGCCCGCCGTCGGCGGGTTGTAAACGAGGATCGATCCGCCCGGCAGCGCGGCATCGGGATCGACGTCGTAAGCCTTGCCGACGGTGTCGCCGGGGGCGAAGAGCGTGACGTCGTACTTCGGGTTCACCACAACCGCGCCGTTCTGCCCGCGGATGCCGAACTTCACCTCCTGCTTGCCGCCCACCGCGAGGCGCGGGAACGCCGGTCGGGCGGTCACGGTGCTGTCGTCGGTGTCTTGGTGCGCGAGCCAGAGCACCATTTGCCGCCAGAATCGCGAGTGAATGTCTTTGCCGTCTTGGGCCTTCGGTTGCCCGTAGCGCTGCCACATCCAAGTGTCTTGGGCGCCGAGCACGAGCACCCGGCCTTTGTCGCCGTCGCCGATTTGATGGCCGACGAGCAGCGGTGCCAGTCCTTTGCCGTCCGATTTGCGGAGGACCGTCCGGTCGGTCGCGGCCCAGGCGTAGGTCGTGGCCGTGGGAATGGGCGTGCCGATGTTGCTCAGGCCGGTGAAGCGTGAGCGGTTGTCGCGGTCGTTGAGTTTGCCCCAGAGTTCATCCGACTCGGCTTGGCTCCCGCCGATCTTGACGAGGAAATTGTCGGCCTCTTTCGGATTGACGACGAACTGGTAGCGGGCGTCGGGGTCGGTGTAGAACGCCGACGCGAGCGGGCCGTTGTCGAGCGTCACGGGGAGAATCGCTTCGAGGGCTTTGACCCCGCGCCAGCCCGAGTCGGGGGTCTTCGGATCCCCGGAGAACGTGACGTGCCCGCCGATCATCAGGAGTCCCATCCCCTTTTTCAGCACGCGCTCGGCGATCCGAGCGGGGAGGGTGGGATCGATGGCCGTCAGTTGCTTCGCGGAGACGTTGCCGAGAATCATCACGTCGTAGGCTTTGTCATCGAAGTCGAAGGCTTCGATCAACCCGGGGCCGCCGTCGTCGGTTTGGAGATCGACTTTGCGGACGTCGACGCGCGGATCGGCCGCGAGGGCATCGAGTAGCAGGGCGTACTCGTAGCGGTAGCGGTCGACCAGCAGGACGCGGAGGCCCTCCTTCGTGAGGTTCATGTACGTTTCGAGGACGTTGTTCGCCGGGTTGACGTCGTCGGGGACATCGGCGACCGGGATTTCGACGCGGACCTTGATCTGCTTGCGGGGCTTCTTGTTCTCGTCCTCGGGGAGTTGATCCGGCGCTTTCAACTTCAGTTCGATGGTGTTGTCCTTTTCCTTCGCCAGCTTCACCTTTTCGATCAGCACGTCCTGGTAGCCTTGGCCGAGGTCGTACTGGATTTTCACCGTGACGGTCGAACCGGCGAAGCCGTAGGCGTTGACCTTGGCCCGGAGCGTGACGTCGTTTTTAATTGCCACCGGGTCGGGGTCGAGGCGGACTTCGGCGATGGCGACGTCGCGGACGGCTCCCGGCGGTGTGGTCGTGCCGACGACGAAGGTCTGGATCGGGGCGCGGCGTCGCCAGGCGCGGGCTTCGGCGAGGGCCGAGTCGCCGGTCGCGTTCTCGGCGCCGTCGCCGATGAGGATGTGCCCGCGAACGAAATTCTGCCCGGCCCATTTTTCGAGCGTCTTGGCCAAGTACGTGCGGTAGTCCGACTGCTGGGCGCCGGCCGGCGCGGCGGGGTCGTAGGCGCCGCCGGCTTCGGTGAAGTCTGACCCGCCGAAGCCGTACAGGGTCACCGCCATGTTCTGTTCGGATTGCAGGGCATCGAGGGTCGGCTGGCAACTGTCGAGCGTCCTCCGCACGGCGTCGATGCGGGTCGATTTGCCGACTTCGTCCTTCACCGTCATCGATTCGGACAGATCGACGCCGATGAGCAAATGCGTGCGGATCTTGGGCTGTTCGTCAACGGGGTAAGCCGGTCGCAATGCCGTCAGCACGATCACGGCGAGCGCCGCCAAGCGGAGCACGATCAACAACAGCATCCGGCGGCGATCCCCGCCCATCCGGCCGGAGTACGTCCAGACGGTGAGGGCCACGATGGCCGAGGCGGCGGCCGCGAGCAGCAGGAGCGCCAGCGGGTTGGTGGGGTGCGCGGACCAACCCGACGCGAGGGGCTTGCTGAAAAAAGAGAGCATCGAGTTCATGCGGTCACTTTCGCCGGGGGCGGGACATTACCAGAGTAGCAGAAGCGCCCCGAGGAGCAGAAACACGGCCCCAATGATTCCGGAATAGACGAAGGCTTCGATCTTCCAAGCCCGCGCGAGCGCCGAGGTTTTGGACTGTGGGATCGCATCGCGGCCGAGCGGGATCTCGCCCGGCGTGGCCGGGGCCATCCGCGTCCAGAAATAGCCGAGCAAACTCTCCCGCTGCCGCGCCGGGACCGTCCCCGCGAGGGTTTGCCACGCGGCCGCCGCCCGGGGATCCGACGCCACCGGGTAGAGCGTCCGGAAGACTTCGGCGAAGCGGTCGACCGCGGCGAGATCGCGGCCGACGGTCGGCGCGCCGTACACGGAATGGAACAGGGCCCGCAACGCGGTCGGCACGGGGCAATTCAGGGTGGCGAATGCCGCGTGCAGATCTTCGGGCGGCGTCCCGTGCGGTTGGGTCACCCAGTCTTTCAGCAGCAAGCCGGCATCGAGTCGCGCGGTGATTTCGGCCGGCAGCGGTTGCTCGGGTCGGGCCTTCCGCGCCCGGTCGAGGGTCGTCCAGTGCTCCGCCAGAGAAAAGTCGCCCTTCAAGAACCGCAGGTCGAGCCGGGCGAGGGCCGCCTGCCAGATGGGCCAAGCGGTCGGGTCGGCGCCGACGACCGCCAACATGCGGCCGAGTCGATCCGCAGTGAGCGTCGCCGAATCGCGGTGGAACGCCCCGAGCGAATCGACCAGCGCATGCCAGCGCGGCCCGGGGATCGCGGTCCCGAGTTCGAGGAGGAGTTCGAGCAGGTCGCCCCGCTCGTGCGGCGACTCGACGACCGCGTTCCAAAGCTCGGGGTGTTCGGGCGCGATGTGCTGCGCCCGCAAGATGTATTCCCGCAACAAATCGGGGGGCGCTTCGCCCAGAAATACGCGGGCTTCCGCGTCGATTTCGGGGTCCACCGTCCGCGTCTTGGACGATTTCAACGTCGCCGCCAAACTGAAGGCCCGCCACTTCGGCGGGAGCCGCTCGTCGCGCAGGATCTCCCGGCATTCCACCGCGTCGGTCGGGTACAGCAACGGCACGACCTCCGGGGTCGCATCGACGAGGCAGCGCGTCGCCTCGTGGAGCAGCGCCCGCCGCCCTGGGCGCGTCAGCGGTTGCAGATCACGCCGGTGGCAACGGAGCAGTTCCAAGAAGAACTCGGCGCGATCCGCCGGGCTTTGAGACGCCGCGATCACGGCCCAGTATTTGTTCCAGCAGGCGATGTCTTCGTCAGCAACGGCTTCAAACGCGGCGAGCAAGTACGGTTGCAAACGGTCGGCGTTGCGGAACCATTCGGTGAAGGGCGGGATCAATTCCGGGTGTACGACCGCCAAGCAGCGCAATTGCGGCCAAACAACATCCGGGATGTCCTTCAGCGCGTCCCGGCCGGCCAGAAAACCGGACAGGTGCAACAGGTCGTCGGCGCTGGCGAAGCCGCGCTCGACCCGGCGCAGGGCTTCGCTCGCCCCGTCGAATTGGCGGATCGGCACGGTGAGAGTTCGTTCGGGGTTTGTCACAGCGCCACCCGGCCCGACCGGCATTGTCATTCCGTATAGCATTCTACGGTTCGGGCCAACGCCCCGGTTTCGGCGCGTTTCAAAATTGCGGAATCGCCACCCGCGTCCCCCCGGCCAGCGCGCTCTCGTGCGCGCAGATACCCACGAGTGTCCAGTTCGCGCTCGTCGGGGCATCCGGGAAGGCCGGTTGTTCCCCGAGCGCCGCCATCAGGAAATGGTGCACGAGATGCGGGTGACTGCCGCCGTGGCCACCCCCCTGCACGAAACTCAGGTGCGTCGCGTCGTGGATCACCCCGGTGAATTTGCGGATGCCCTCGGGCAGTCGGTCGGCGTAATCGGGCACCTTCACCCGCTTCGGAATTTCCCCCTCCGTCCTCGGCGACTCGGGGCTGTTCTTGGTGTGGATCACCGGGTCTTCCCCTTCGACCTGCTGCCACTCGAAGCTCGCCTTCGCCCCCGTCACATCGAAACTCTCGCGGTATTGCCGGGCCACATCGAACAGCGTCCGCGTCACTTCGGCGCAGACGTCGGAGCCCTTGATTTTGAACGTCGCGGTCTCGAGGGCGAACGGGCTCCCGTAATTGCCGATGAGTTCCTCGCGGATGCGCCCCGAGCCGTGGCAGACGACGCTCTCGGCCAGAGCCGGTTGGCCGGGTGCGCTCAAGATCGCGAGGCACGGGCTGACGCAATGGGTCGCGTACCACATCGGTGGCAGGCCGGGCCAGTAATTCGGCCAACCGTCCATGTCTTGCTGATGGCTGCCACGGAGGAATTGGATGCGGCCGAGTTCACCGCGGTCATACAAGTCTTTGGCGAAGAGGTATTCGCGGGCGTAGACCACGGTCTCCATCATCATGTACGTCTTGCCGGTCGACTTTTGCAACCGCACGATCTCGGCGATGTCTTCCTTCGAGGTCGCCATCGGCACGGTGCACGCGACGTGCTTGCCGGCCTTCAGAGCCGCGATCGCCTGCGGGCCGTGATCCGGGATCGGGCTGTTGATGTGCACCGCGTCGATGTCCGGATCGGCCAGCACATCCTCGTAGCGGGTGTACCGCTTATCGATGCCGAACTTGTCGGCGCAGGCGTCGAGTTCGGCCCGGTTCCGCCGGCAGACCGCGACCATCTCGGCATTCGGGTGATTCTGATAAATCGGGATGAACTCGGAGCCGAAGCCGAGCCCGACAATGGCCACGCGGATTTTTGCAGATGACGGCACGGGGAGGCGCCTCGGGAACGGGGACGGGATTGCATGAAGGGAAGAGTAGTCCGGATGCGGAATCGGGGCAACCGGGTCGAAGGGGATAGTCAGCGAATTGCGAAGAAGGCAGCGCGCCCGAGCAGAGTTGGACAGCCGACTGAGGGCTACCGCAGGAACATAACCCATTCCATGTAACGGAAGGGTTGTCGTGCGGGAACCGCGCCATCCGCTTCTCTTTGGGGATGTCTGGATCGAAGGCTGGGTATTCCCAGTATTTTGACCTCAATTGCGGCTTTGCTACGGAATGGCTCTCTGATACGGAATGGGGCGGGAGTTGGGATGCCTGATACGGAATAGGAGGCCAAGTTGATTCAATCGCCACATTCCAAATTGCCCCTACGTGAGGGCTATTTGGCACGGATATAGTAACGCACTAGTTGTTCCATCAGACCGCTTCTAGCAAGTTCGCTAAGAGAATACAGCCTGCCCATGCGATCAAGTGATTTTGGTGATATTGATGTGATCCGAGTGAAATCAACGTACTTGTCCGGCTCGCCCTCTACGACAGGTGGCACGTAGTATTTGGCGATGCTTCTATTTTCCTTGACTATAGTTCGGCTTTTCTCATCCCAGTCAATTGGAAACTCGCGGATGATTGCGAAATGCAGCAGGCTTACTTTTGGCTTGTCGATTTCGCAATCATGAGTCAGCAATACTGCCCATGTAAAATCGCATTGAGCCATAATCTGCCGAGACAACCTCTTTTGCGGATCGGCATCGCCCGAATGCGATATCTCATCCTCTAACTCGTACATGAGGCGATATTGCGTGACCTGAACTTTCCGCAAAGGAGTAGCGTCTTTGCTGATAAAGCACATCGGGGCGCATGCAAAAATGTCACCTTGACAAAGTCTCGGATCGAGTGCTTTGTAAAAATGGCTCTCGTTAGGGTTAGGCATGAGTGCCACGTTTAGAGCAGCGGGCCATCAGTTAGGCCGTCATCTTCATAGACTGCCATTTCACGAAGTTGGAATCGAGCGCCCAGTTCCTGCCACGTCATTGGCACAGTAGTATCTGCCTCAACTTGATCTGCCGGCTCCGACGAAATCCTCGATGGAGTGGTGCTAGTACCGAACCTAACTACGGTAGGTACGAAAAACGTACCGCGCGGTCGAAAACTAAAGCCTTCTGGGGCTAATCGTGGCCCCTCTAAATTCTCTGTTCCTGATGAAGAGTAATGGACTAGAGATGCGTGATAGTATGGGCTGTTCGGCAGCGTTTTGGCTTTCATTTTGCACCGAGTATGTTTAGGTTAAGAAGGGCCGTGTCCGATTCAGGTGCCTCTCCAAAGCTAAGGGAAAAATTGTATGATCCGGGAGTATTGAATACAAAATGACCGATATTCAGTACGATTCTTGCGGTTTTACTAAGGGGGAAATTCTCAATCCCTGCTTTTTGATGGTCGAGCATGATTTGTATTGGTGGCGATACAAGACCTCCAGGCTCTTCACAAGAGACTTGAACCAATAGTTTCTCACCGGTGTACCCTTCGCTATCAAACTTCGCCACTATCGAAATCGGAAGAACGAACGGCAGTGTGTCGCTTTGAATGTTTTCAAAATCCGCACCTATTGCCGTATAGGTCCCATCGGGGTGGGCCTCCGAATAGCGAGTTAGAAAAGCATAGATGATTTTCATATTCTTGCAACCGCTCCGACGGCAGGAGCTTCCGAAGATATCGTGTACGCCACCCCAGTTTTTTTAATGCCCCTG
Organism: Fimbriiglobus sp.; assembly: GCA_025352235.1. Classification (GTDB taxonomy): domain Bacteria; phylum Planctomycetota; class Planctomycetia; order Gemmatales; family Gemmataceae; genus JALHQU01. The sequence continues at coordinate 10,857 of JANXTU010000121.1, read as the reverse complement.
CCTGACACCTATCACTTTGATATCAGTTTAGGTCAGGCCCGCAAGGGGTTTTGTGGAGATACCGCCCGAACGACCCGTTGTTACCACGGGCTTCTTTTCCCACAGTTTCGCCCTATCCCAGTTCGCACTCTTGCACTTCGGACACACCCGGGGTCGCTCTGGTTCCCGTGAAATCCACTCGTGGCTGCACCGGCACCTACAGCCGAGTACCACGATTTCCACCGAGCCGAGTGCCCCGAGAGGCAGTCTTAGCCCTCTGTCAGATGCCATGACTATTCCCATTTCTTTACCAAAGTATAGACGACAGCCATGACATGTCAACACCATGTAGACCATATTATGGTATCTATTATGAGGAATACCATGAAAGCTCGGAAAGAACGTGGCCACACCATCGCTGACATGCTGCCCATCTCCAAAATGGGCAATGTATGGGTCCTGCCGTTACAGGCGTGGAAAGGCGTCTACGTCGTCGGGAAGGGGACGAGTACGGCAACCGCAAGTGCCAGAAAGCCGTTTGCATCACCACAACGGAGAACGACGGAGCCATTTGAGCTGATCAGAAATGGGGAAGGGTTTGTGCTGCCGAACTGAGAGTGGACTCATTGCCGAGAGTCAAAGGCATTTGCGAGATTTACTCAGAGTACTTCCCCGATCTGCGACTTCGCTCCGCTGCGTCCGTTGGTTCCGCACAAGGTGGGGGGGCAAATCTCCGCGGAATCATACGGGCGATCCGCATTCCGAGACCGCCGATCGGACGTAACTCCTTACCGCGCAGGGTCGTTCCGAAAATCGGACGCCATTCCACGGTTGGGTGGGTGGGTCGACGCTGGAATGACGCCCGGACTCGGGGGACGACTCCGAGAATCGTCGGTACGCCCGATTCACAACCGCGCCACCAACTCGCGGACCAGGGCGCGGACCTTCGGTTCCGATTCGCGCGCCACTTCGAGAATCTCGGGCAGGCTCACCGGTTGCAGGGAGTCGGGCAGGCAGAGGTCGGTGACGACCGACAGACCGACGTTCCGCATCTTGGAATGCACGCCGACAATCACCTCCGGCACCGTCGACATGCCCACGACGTCGGCGCCGATGGCGCGCAGGAACCGGTACTCGGCCCGGGTTTCCAAATTCGGCCCCGTCACCGCGACGTACACACCCTGTTGAACGGGGATCTTCTGTTCGAGTGCAATCGCCCGGCCGAGGGCCAGCAACTGGCGGTCGTAGGCGAAGCACATGTCCGGGAAGCGCTCGCCCAAGCGGTCGTCGTTCGGGCCGATCAGCGGGTTGTCGCCGAGCAGGCTGATGTGGTCTTCGATGAGCATGATGTCGCCGCGGGCATACTGCGGATTCATCCCGCCACAGGCGTTCGTGGCGATCAAGACTTCACAGCCCAGCGCCTTGAGCACCCGCACCGGGAAGGTGATCTGCTGCATCGAGTAGCCTTCGTAGGCGTGGAACCGGCCTTCCATCGCGACGACCGTTTTGCCGCCGAGCGTCCCGCAGACGAACTGCCCCTTGTGGCTCGGCGCCGTAGAGCGCGGGAAGTGCGGGATGTCCTCGTAGCGGATTTCAGTGCGGTCCGAAATCTCGTCGGCGAAGTGGCCGAGGCCGGTGCCGAGGACGATGCCGACCTGCGGCACCCCGTCCCAGCGGGTGCGGATCGCCGAAGTCGCTTCCTGAATCCGGTCGAATAAGGTAGTCATGGGTCGTTCGTGCGGGGATTCGATTCGGAACCGATGCGAGCAATGTATGAGCCTCCGAACCGCGGGCGCCGCCGATTTCCGCCGCATGGCCCGCCATCCGAGCGCCTACGGGCCGACCGCGGCCGCAGTGCTGAACCCCGCCCCACCGCCGGCGATTGCGTTCGATTCCCATCCACGGTTGCAGGCTGTACTCGCCCACCCGGACGACGACGCCCCGCGGTTGGCGTACGCGGAGTGGATCGCCGCCGCCGACCCCGCCCGTGGCGAATTCATCCAGTTGCAACTGCGGGGCGACTCCGCTGCATCGCGACTGTTGGAAGTGAACGGCCCCCGTTGGAACGCGGTCTTCGCACCTTGGGGGGCCCGCGACTTCGTCTACCGGCGCGGCTTCGCGGAAGGGGTCTCGCTGACGGGCCGGAGCTTCATCAGCCTCGGCGCGAGCTTGTTCGAAGCGACGCCGCTCCGCGAGGTGCGCCTGATCGCCGTCGCCTTCCTCATGGACGAATTGCTCGCTTGCCCGCATCTGGCGAAGTTGGAATCGCTCGACTTGCAGGGCAACCGGATCGGCGAAGCCGACGCGGCGCGACTGCGGCTCGCATTCCCGGGTCGACTGTCGATTTGATGCACCGTCACTTGCGAAACTCGATCGTCAGCGCATGGCCGTCGACCTTCCCCGCGCTCGTGTGCGCGCCATTCCCGAGCGGCACGGGGGACCATTCGCCGGCTTGCGTCTCCGCCGCGATGGTCTCACGCTGGGTCGCCAGCGCCTTCGCCAGCATCTCGGTCGGGGAATGCAAGTAGAGCGAGATCGTGTCGGCGATTTCCAGTCCCGCGTCTTTGCGGGCCTGGTTCACGAGGCGGATGACATCGCGGGCCATCCCTTCGAGCTTAAGCTCTTCGGAGATGACGGTGCTGACCACGGCTTCGCGGCCGCGGTTGTCGATGGTGCCGGCGTAGTCCGCCTTGGCGCTGGCGTACTCGATGGTGATATCCGCCGGTTCGAGGGCGACCCCGGCGAGTTCGAAACTCCCCGCGCGCAATTCGCGGGCATCGCGCTTGGCCAATTCCGCCTCGGCTTCCTTCAGTTTCGCGCCGAGTTTCGACGCGGCCGTCTTCTTGTTCAGCTTGGCGGTCGCGGTCAACAGCGGCTCTTCGACGATCCGCACGGCTTTGAGGTTGAGTTCATCGCGGATCAATTGTTCGAACTGCGCGATCGCGGCGCGGTCCGCATCCGCAGACGTGCGGATCACGAGTTCCGCCAGCGGCTGCCGCACCTTGATCTTCGCTACGTTCCGCGCCGCCCCGCCGAGCGTGATGATGTCGCGCAGGGCGTCCATTTGATCCATAAGTGCTTGATCCATCGAACGCCCGTCGGCCTTTGGAAACTCGCTCAGGTGGACACTTTCTGATTCGCCCAGGCCCTTCCACATCACTTCCGTGATGAACGGCACGCACGGGGCGATGCACTGACAGAGGGCTGTCAGCACCCCGTGCAGCGTCTGATACGCGGCCCATTTGTCCTTCAACCCGGCCGCATCGAGGTCGGCGACTTTGCTATTCAACCGCGGTTTCACCCGGCGGACGTACCAGTTCGAGAGGTCGTCGTCGACGAACCGCTCCGCGGCGAGCGCGAAGGTCATGGCGTCGTACTTCTCCAAGCTGTCGCGCGCCGTTTGCACCAGCACCTGCACACACGACAAGATCCAACGGTCAATGTCGGATCGCTCGGCGACCCCGACTTGCTGATCCGTCGAAGCGGGGTCGAACCCGTCGCCGATGGCGCAGTTGCAGAACAGGGAGTAGGTGTTCCACAGCTTGAAGATGAACTTCGAGCGGACTTCGTTGGCCGGATCCGGGCCGAAGTTCAAGTTCTGCGCCGGGCTTTGCCGGCAGTAGAGCCAGCGCATCACATCGGCCCCGATGGCCGTGAAGGGCACGTCGTTGTCCTTCGCATCCTTCGTGATGCCGCCCTTGTCGGCGGCCGCGATGAACTCGATGGAGTTCCCCGCCGTCTTGTGCATGTCGTGGCCGTATTGATCCTTCACCGTGGCGAAGCCGAGCAGCGTTTTGAACGGCGGCGCGCCGTCGCTCATCATGGTGCTCAGGGCCAGCAGCGCGTAGAACCAGTTGCGGAACTGGCCGGGGAAGCTTTCGGTGATGAAGTCGGCCGGGTACCACTGCTTCCAATAGTCCGGGTCGGTGTTGAACTTCAGCGTGCTGAAGCCCACGATGCCGGCATCGAGCCACGGATTGCCGACATCGGGAATGCGGCTCAACAGCGCACCCGTGGTCAGGCTGCGGATCTTCACGCGGTCCACGAAAGGCCGGTGCGGACTGTGGCCGTCGAACTCGGGCCAGCCTTCGACCGCGCGCTCTTTCAGTTCGGCTTCGCTGCCGATGACTTCGAATTCACCCGTCGCATCATCGGCCCAGATCGGCAGCGCGAGTCCCCAGAATCGTTTCTTGGAGATCATCCAGTCGCCCATGTTCCAGAGCCAGTCGTACTCGCGCGCGCGGCCGTTCAAGTTCTCGGGTAAGAAGGTGACCTGCTTCACGACCTTCATCACTTCGCCGCGGAAACCCTCCTCGGTATTACGCGGCCCCATGTTGATGAACCATTCATCGACGAGCCGGAACAGCAGTTCCGTTTTGCAGCGCCAGCAGTGCGGATAGCGGTGGACGTAGCGCTCGGTGGCGAAGAGCAAGTCCCGGCTCTTCAAGATCTCGAACACGGCATCGGCGGTCGAGGTTTCAACGGCGTTCTTCCCCGCCAGCGGGCCGAAGCCGGGATGGAAGCAACCGGCATCATCGAGCGGCGCGATGGGCGGGAGTTGATTCTCCTTGCCCAATTCGAAGTCGGCCTGCCCGCAACCGGGGGCGATATGGACGATACCGGTGCCTTCGGTTTCGCCGACGTCTTTCCAAGCGATGACCTTGTGCACCGCCTTCGCCGCGACGCGGGCCGTCCATTGCCGGGCCTCGGCGACGCGGGCCACTTCGATGGGGTAACCGCACTCGCAACCCTGCGCTTCGAGGTTGTCGAATGGGCCGGTGTAGGCCCAGCCGAGCATGTCGGCGCCTTTCACCTCGCCGACGATCTCGAAGCCGTCTTTGCCGGCCTTCTCTTTGAAGAGTTGCTCGATCGATTTGAGGTGCGGGACGCCGTCGAGCCAGTCGCGTTTCGATTTCTTCGCGGTCGGTTCGGCGGAATCGTCGGCATCGCCACCCGATTCCATGCGGTTGATTTTGAAGGCCCCTTTGCCGACGTAGTAGATCTCGTTCTTCAGCTTCACCTGGATGTAGGTCAACTCCGGGTTCACCGCGGCCGCGACGTTGCTCGTCAGCGTCCACGGTGTCGTCGTCCAGGCCAGCAGATTCTCGCCGGGGCGGTCGCGCAGCGGAAACTTCACGAACACGGCTCGGTGTTCGATGGTCTTGTAGCCCTCCTTCACTTCCATCTCGCTCAGGCCCACACCGCAGCGGCCGCACCACGGCATGGCGTCGTAGCCGCGGTAGATCATCCCCTTGGTGTGGCACTTCTTGAGAAAGCTCCAGATCGTGTAGTTGTTCTCGTTCGACATCGTGAAGTACGACTTCCGCTCGTCGACGGGCTTGGCCCAATCGGCGTCGGTGGTGTCCCAGTCCATCCACATGCCGAGGCGGATGCTTTGTTCCGTCTGGATGCGGGCGAACTTATCGACGCGGTCTTTGCAGAGTTGCACGAAGTGGGCGATGCTCGCTTCGCGGTCGCCGGGCACCAATTCCTCGATGTCGCGCTTGCTCTTCAGTCCCAGTTCCTTTTCGACTTCCACCTCGACCCACAGCCCCTGGCAGTCGAAGCCGTTCTGGTAGCGAAGTTCGTGCCCGGTCATGGCGAAGTAGCGGTTGAAGACGTCCTTGTACGTGCGGCCCCAGGCGTGGTGGACGCCCATCGGGTTGTTGGCCGTGATCGGCCCGTCGAGGAACGACCACTTCGGCTTGCCAGCGTTCTGCGCGCGGAGCTTCTCAAAGATTTGCTCGGACTGCCAGAAGGAGAGAACTTCGCGCTCGAGGGCGGGGAAATCGGCTTGGGAATCGACCTTGGCGAAAGGCATGGCGGACGAACCTCGGGCTGGAACCTGAATCTGCGGATATTCTATTACCGAAGGAGAGACTGCGAATGCTCGCGGAGGAGTGTCGCCGTTCGCTCCGCGAACGGTTGCGGACCGCATGCACTCGGGCTCCAATCTTTCACGAAGGCTAAAAACCGTTCGCGGAGCGAACGGCGACACTCTCCCACCGGCATTTGCCCCCCCAATCTGCAACCGGAGTATCGCTCGTGCCGCGCGACTTAATTCTCGGCACGGCCGGGCACATCGATCACGGCAAGACGGCGCTCGTGAAGGCGCTCACCGGCATCGACACCGACCGGCTGCCGGAGGAGAAGGCTCGCGGGATCACAATCGACATCGGCTTCGCGTTCCTCGACCTCGGCGAGTTCCGGCTGGGCATCGTCGATGTGCCGGGGCACGAGCGGTTCATCAAGAATATGCTCGCCGGGGCGACGGGGATCGACCTCGTCATCCTCATTGTGGCGGCCGACGATTCGGTGATGCCGCAGACGCGGGAACACCTCGAAATCCTGAAACTGCTGAGGTTGCGGCACGGCGTGATCGCGCTGACGAAAGTCGACACGGTCGATGCGACGACGCGCGAAGTCGCCGAACTCGAAATCCGCGAACTCGTCCACGGCAGCTTTTTGCAAGACGCGCCGATCATCGCCACCTCGGCGAAGACGGGAATGGGCATCGACGATTTGAAATCGGCGATTCGTGGAGTATGCGAGCGGATCGCCGCCAAAGAATCGACCGAGTGGTTCCGGCTGCCCATCGACCGGGCCTTCACTGTGGCCGGGCACGGCACCGTCGTCACGGGCTCAATTGTGTCCGGATCGGTCGCGGTCGATCAAGAACTTCAATGGCACAAAGGCGACGGGGAATCGGCGATCGTCCGCGTGCGCGGGTTGAACCGGCACGGCCAATCGGTGTCGGAAATCCACCGGGGCCAACGCGGGGCGATCAACCTCGCCGGGGTTCCGCTCGACGCGGTGCACCGCGGGCAAGAGTTGGCGAAGCCGGGCTACTTGAAGCCGAGCCGGGTTCTGACCGTGCGGTTGTCGGCGCTCGCGTCGGCAAAGCGGGCCATCCAGCACCGGTTGCCCTGCCGGTTGCACCTGGGCACGGCCGAAGTGCTGGCGACGGTCTCCGTGCTCGACCGCGATGCCATCGATCCGGGCGAATGGGCACTCGCGCAGCTGTTCCTCGATTCCCCCGTCACCGCGGTCTGGGGCCAGCCCTTCGTGCTGCGCGATTCCTCAGCGGAGCGCACCCTCGGCGGCGGGCAGGTGCTCCAACCGACGGCCGTGAAACTGCGTCGCCGACACGTCGAACACTTGGATCACGCGGAGAAACTCTGGTCCGACGACCCGCAGACGCGGGCCACGGCGTTCGCTTGGTTCGCCGAATTCCACGGCTTTCAACCCGACGATTTGGTGCGCGAAGTCGGCGTCGAACCCGACGCGGTCGCGGGCGCCGCGGAGCGATTGAAAGCGACCGGGGTCATCGTCGAGTTGGAGCTGCCGCCGCACCGCAAACTGTCGATCCACGCCGGGCGACTCGCAGAACTCGGGGAACGAATCCTGACGGCAGTCGCCGGATTGCACGCGGAGTTTCCGTTGTTCACGAGCCACGAACGAGCCAAGGTCGTCGGCTCGCTCGACTACATCGGCGACGATGGCCTGTTGCAAGCGGCGGTTGATCGCCTGATCCAATCGAAGAAATTGGTCGGCGATGCGAAGCGGATCGCGCGCGCCGATTTCAAACCGAAGTTGAGCGCGAACCAGCGGAAGTTGAAAGACAAGATCGTCGAAGAGCACCGCAGCGCGGGGTTCGCGCCGCCAGAGCCGAAGAGCTTCGCCCCGCAAGCGGCCGGGAACGCCAAGGCGCTCGACGACATTTTCGAAGTCGCCTGCGCCGAAGGATTCTTGGTGCGAGTCACGCACGAGATTTTCTTGCATGCGGACGTGGAGGCCCGGATGCGGGCGACGTTGACGGATGCCTTCGTTGGCAAATCGGGACTGACGGTCGCCGAAATCCGCGACTTGCTCGGTACGACGCGGAAGTTCGCGATTCCGATCTGCGAGTACCTCGACCGCGCCGGCATCACCCGGCGCGAGGGGGATTTGAGGAAGCCGCCCAGTGGTCATGGGTAGTGTCGCGGTGGATGTTCTTGCTCGCGGAGAATGCGACCCGGCCACTGGAATTTCTACGCACGGCGCCCGGCGAACCGGTCGCGATTTTCAGGATCAGTTCCGCGAGATTTCCATCCAGCAACGCTCGCACCCCGACGTAAGAAGTCGTCAGTCGCGGGTTGATTTCAATAGCGAAGTCTTCGTCTTCCCCGAGAATCAAATCGACGCCGACGTAGCCGAGCAGTCCGGGGAGACCCGCCAACGCGGATCGACCCAGGGTTTCGGCCCGTGCGGCCAATTCCGGTGCGATGGGGACGAGCCCACCGCCGTAACAGAATTGTCCGTCGGTCGAAATCAGTTGGAAGCTCGCCGGCAGGGCAACGGTATCGTGCGGGCCGATCAGGAATGCAATGCTGGCGGGTTGGCCGTTGCAAAACGGTTGAGCGACCCGTGGCGACAAGTTTCCAACTTGTCGACAATGCAGAATCAAACGATTTCCGTGCCGGCCATCGCCTAAGTGTCTTTTGTCGACAAGTTGGAAACTTGTCGCCACGCAAGCGGGCGTTCGGGAGCCCTTGGCCCGGAACCGAAATGGTTTCGCCGGGCCACGCATCCGTCGAAATCGGACGTAAAGCGTTGCCGCGCATCGGTTCTACCCGAAATCGGAAATGATTTCGCAGGGGGGTGGGGCGTTCCGCGCCGAAATCATTTTCCGGAATCGGTGGCACTTACTTTGCCGACCGGTGCGACTTTCCCGATTCTCCCTCATGTTCGGTTTGTAGGGCGTCGAAGAAGAGAGGTAGCAGGAAGCTCGATGCTTCCGAGCGACGGGGTGTTAGGGGGTAACACGCCGTCGAAAGATCAACCGCTCATCTCGTCGGTTCGGAGGTCTGTCGGCTCGGCCGCCACACCGTTCGACTCCGCCGGGACTGGTTCAGGAGTCTGCCATGCGGAAGAAGGTTTTAGGAACACTGGCGGCGCTGGCAGCGAGCGCGGGGGGGGCGCTGGCCCAAAGCCCGTTCGCCACTACGGTGCCCGCGATTCCGGCAATGCTGCCGCCGGGCGAAATGCCCATGCCGAGCGGCGATCCGAACGCACTGGCCCCGAACGGCTTGCCGCCGGGCGGGTTGCCGACCTACCCGAACGGCGGGGCCTACGGCCAATCGCCATTCGATAGCCCGGCCATGGAGCGCAGCGGCCTCTTCGGCGGCCACCGCAGCGCCGGGAATCCGGGGCTCTGGTTCGACGGCAGCTATTTGCTGCTCTTCCCGAAATCCCAGCCCCTCGGCTACCCGTTGTTGACCACGAGCGCCCCGGCCGACGCCGGCGTCGTCGGTCAACCGACCACGACCATCCTGCAGGGCCGGGGCGGCGAAGTCCCCCTCGGCAACGCTAGCGGCTTCCGCCTGAGCGCCGGCTACTTCCGCCCGTCCGACCAGCGCATCGGCGGCGAATTCATCGGGACCTACATGGCCCCGGTTTCCAACAACTACTTCGCGAGCACGTCCAGCGTCAGCAACGGCATCCCCGTGCTGGCCCGGCCGTTCCTCAACGCCGGGACCGGGGCCGGCAACGGGCTCCTGGCGTCCTTCCCGACCTACGCTTACGGCTCGGCGCTGTCGCACGTGTCGACCCAGTACTGGGGATTGGAAGCGAACACGCTCGTCAACCTCTACCGCACCGCCGAAGGGGACACGCGGCACTGGGTGCTGAACTTCCTCGTCGGGTTCCGCTACAACCAACTGGCCGAAATCATCGACGTGACCAGCCGCGGCACGCTCTTGCCCGGAGCAACTGGGTCGTACAACGGCGTCACGATCGATTCGCCGACCTCGGTCGAAGTCCGCGACACCTTCCGGACGCGGAACCACTTCTACGGCGGGCAAACCGGCTTCCAGAGCCAGTTCACCTCCGGCCGGTTCTACGTCGGCGTCACCGGCAAGATCGCCCTCGGGTTCGTGCATCAAGAGATCGACATCACCGGCACCACGAACGCCAGTAACGCCGCGGCTCAGACGTCCTCGTTCGGCGTCGGCGGCCTCTTGGCCAACGCTTCGAACATCGGCACCTACCGCAACGACCGCTTCGCCGCGATGACCGACCTCAACGGCACCCTCGGCTACCAAGTGACGCCGTGGCTCATCGGGACCATCGGCTACAACTTCCAGCACATCAGCCGCGTCGTCCGACCGGGCAGCTTGTTCGACGGCCGCGTCGATCCGAGCGTGATTCCGTCTTCGGGCAGCTTCGGCGGGGTCGCCTCGGCCAGCCCCGGCTTCAACATCAAGCAGGAAGACTTTTATCTGCACGGCCTGAACTTCGGTGCGATCATCCGTTATTGAGCGAGCGGCTCGGAGCGGAGAACCCCACGCCGGGCCGGAGGAAACTCCGACCCGGCGTCGTTATTTCACGGGGCCGTCGATCCGGAACGAAGCCAGCACCCGGGCCGCGGTCTCGCCCGCTGGGTCGAAGTGTGGCCCGCCGATCCAGACGATGTAGAGCCTCGGTTGCGGAACCCCGAGCGCGAAGATCAGCCGCGCGGTGAAGCGCCGAGTCCCCGTCCCGAAGCGCACTTCAATTCCTTCCGATGCCCCCGATTTCACCAAGCCCTCTTTGTCGATGATCGGTTCGCCGAGCCAGCGGCCGAGTTCGTCACGGACATTCGCAAAGAGATCCTCGCTCCGGACCATCTTGGCTCGTTCGGGATCGAGATCGATCCAACCCAAGCCGCCGGTCAACCGGGTGAACGAGGAGTTCGTCGCGATCACCGATCCGCCGGTTTGCAATTCGCTGAAGCGTGGGCATTCGACGGGATCCGCCGAGCCGGGGAGCGTCGCCCGGCACGAACCGTCCGGCGCCGCGCACTCCCGCATCACGAACGGCGGCACGGCCCCGCCGCGGTAGCGCTGCCCGAGGAACGTC
>JANXTU010000101.1 GCA_025352235.1 Fimbriiglobus sp. | reverse complement strand
TCTCCTCCTCGGGTACCGGCTTGCGTCCGTCCGAGAAGATGACAGAGTGAACCATCAGATGGAAGCCCGATTCAGCCAGGGTGATCTAGCAGGGTGTGCGTCCGGCACTCCCGGCAATGGGAGGCCTACTGGTACACGGCGGCATGACGCCCACCAAGAGAATTTAGTTGCGCCCTGGTGGCTGGCCAGCGCATCCTTCGGATTGACGCGCGGACTTGGCGCGGCTAAAAGACCCGCCTCAGTGTGCGTGTTGTCGTTAGGAAGTCGAACCGACCACGGGATCGACCGGGGGTTTGGAACACCCCCGGTCGATCTCCGGAACCGCCAGAGGAGGGCGCGAGTATGAAACGGACGATGTTACTGTTGGGGGCGCTGGTGGCGCTCGGTCTCGGATTGTACGTCACGGGTCAAGTCTACGCCCAAACGCCTGCGGGCGGGGTGGCCGCGGCCAAACCGGCCCGCACCGACCCGACCCGCGTGGCCGTGTTCAACGTGGCGAAGGTGATGAAGGACTTCCAGAAATGGCAGTTCTACGCCGTCACCATGAACAACAAGCGGATCACGGCCGCCGGGGAACTGGGCAAGCTGCGCAACGAAATCGTCGAGCTGCAAGCCAAAGCGGAAAAAGAACCCCGCAAGGATGTCCAAGATCAAATCGTCGTCGCGATGCGCGATAAACAGCGGTTGTTCGAAGATAAAGAGCGGTTGGCCCGCAAACAGCTCGATGAAGAATCGGCCGCCCACCTGAAAAACCTCTTCACGGAAATCCAACGCGCCGTCGGTTCGATCGTCGAAACCAACGGGTACGACGTCGTCTTCGCCTATCCGGACGCCGTCACTGCGGAAGAAAAAGCGTCGCCGCTGATGGTCGATCTGATGATGCGTCCCCCGGCCGCGATCCCATTTTACGTATCGAAATCGGCCGATGTGACCGATGTCCTCATCGGGACGCTGAACAAGTACTTCGTCGCGCCGGGACCGGTTCCGGCGGCGTTTCCGATCCCGACCGCTGGGCCGGTCGTGCCGACGGGTGGCCAGAAATAAAGTTGGAAACTGCGGGTTCTGAGTAGATCTGGAAATCTGCCCCGACGATTACTATAACTATCGCCGGGGTGTGTTTTCCCTCGAGCCACGAATGGAGTCCGGGCGACGGCGAACAGGTCGAAGTGCCTTCCGGCGATGAGAATTTGCCGATCGGATGGCACGGTGACGAGGCGGACGATATGTTAAAAATGGGTTACCGACATCAGCGGACTCTCGCCCGACCGGCCGTAATCTCCGGCCCGGGCTTGGTCACTGGCGCTCCGGTCCAAGTCAAATTGCATCCGGCACCGGAGAATACCGGCGTTGTGTTCGTGCGCTCCGATCGACCCGGTTACCCCGTGATCCCGGCCCGGGCCGAGTGGGTCACGAGCACCCAGCGCCGAACCACCCTCGGCGGCGGCGAATCGGCTGTGACCTTAGTCGAGCACCTTTTGGCGACTCTCGCCGGCCTCCGCGTCGACAATTGCGTCATCGAAGTGGACGGTCCGGAACCCCCGGGCCTCGATGGCTCCGCGGCCGGATTCGTGGACGCCGTCCTCGAATCGGGTTACGAGCTGCTCTCGGCCCGTCGCTCGGTGTGGGCGGTGGAAGAATCCGTCGTGGTTCAGCAAGGCGGAGCCACGGTCGCCGTGCATCCAGCTCCCGAAGGGTCCCCGAACGAACTCCTCGCCACCTATATCCTCGATTACGGCGCCGACTCGGTCATTCCCAAACAATCGCACACGATGACTGTTTCCCCGGAGACGTTCGCCCGAGAAGTCGCAAATTGCCGGACGTTCGTCCTCGAACGGGAGGCCCTCACCCTCCGCGCGGTCGGCGTCGGCCGGCACCTCACGGCTAAAGACCTTCTCGTTTTCGGGACGCACGGTCTTATCGATAACAAACTCCGGCACGCCAACGAACCCGCCCGGCACAAAGTCCTCGATCTCATCGGCGATCTTTCCTTGTGCGGGGTCGATCTTATCGGTCATGTCGTAGCCTACCGATCCGGACATTCGCTGAACGTCAGCCTCGCCAAGGCTTTGATTGGTCGGGCTCGCGCCGCCGGCGCGGATATTGCTCCGGTTCCGGGAGTTCCTCCGGCTCTGCGCCGGGCGATTTTCCCCGGCCGTCGCCATCGGGCAGCCTAATGGGCTTGGCAGAGCACCCAAAAAAATCTACCATCATCGCCCGGCTGGCACGGATGCCCGCCCGGTCGACAGGCTCAGAGGCTAGGACGGCATGACCCGCTTTCGCATGGCCGTCGTCGGCGTTGGCCACCTCGGCCAACACCACGCCCGCATCCTCTCCCAATTTCCGGACGTCGATCTCGTCGGGGTGGTCGATCACGATCCCAACCAAGCCGCGAGCGTCTCCAAAAAGCTGCGGACGAAGCCGTACAGTTCGCACCACGCCCTGTTGGGCGAAGTCGATGCCGTTTCGATTGCCACCCCCACCGCGTTTCACCACGCCGTCGCCGCGGATTTTCTCCGGAGCGGCGTTCCGGTCCTAGTCGAAAAACCGGTCTGCAAGACGGTCGCGGAGGCCGACGAACTGATCGCCCTCGCTTACGCGGCCGACGTTCCCTTCCAAGTCGGTCATATCGAACGCTTCAACCCGGCATTCGAAGAACTGGTGAAGCGGCCGATCACGGCCAAGTTCATCGAAGCCGAACGGCACGGGCCATACACGGGGCGTTCCATCGACATCGGGGCCGTCCTCGATCTCATGATCCACGACCTCGATTTGCTGTTGGCCCTCGTCGGTTCCCCGGTGCGGGATGTGTCCGCAGTGGGCGCCGCCGTATTTGGCGGCCACGAAGACATGGTGAATGCCCGCATCGTGTTCGAAAGCGGCTGCGTCGCTCACGTCACGGCCAGCCGCATCGCGGCGAGGCCGAAGCGCCGCATGCGGATCTGGGCGCCCGAAGGCTACGCCGGCATCGACTTCGTCACCCGCAAGCTCTCGCTGGTTCAACAATCCGACGACCTGCGGCGCCACGGGCTTCGCCCCGAGCGAATGGATTCCGGGGCCAAGGCGCGGTTGAAGGACGAAATCTTCGGCCGGCATTTGGAGGTGCTCAATGTCGACGGCGACCGCAAGTGGGATCAACTGACTTCGGAACTCCGGCACTTCGTCGATTGTGTGAAGTTCGGTCGCCGGCCCCGAGTCACGGGAGAATGCGGGCGGGACGCTTTGGCTCTGGCCGAGAAAATCCTCGCCAGCCTCCGCGCCCATACCTGGAACAACGAATTCGAAGGCCCTACCGGCCCGAACGACATGCCGACGCCCGCCGGGAAGCTGTTCGAGCAATCCCGCAGCGAAACCGAAGCGGCTTAACGACCGCTGCGGGCCTATTCCCAATTTTCCGCCGGAATCGGCGGGGATTGGCAAATATCGCCCGGCAGATCTTCGGGTATCGGCTCTTCCGACCAACGCATCGTCGCGGGTGCGACCACTTCGCAAAGTCGAATCATCCAAGGGATTCGACGCAGATATCCTTTGGGAACGGGCGCCCGTTTGCTCATGCGCACCAGCTTCGCCACGGCGAGCCGAACACCCGCGGAAACATTGACCAACGAGGAATCGAACTCCCAACCGGCGGGAATGAGCATCCCCGGCACGGCGTTCGATACGCCTTGGAGGTACTGATAGCCGAATTCCGTCTCTCCCTCTTCGTCGTCGAGCTGATCGAGCTGCTTTAAAACGTACCATTCGTAATCTTGAAAGTGGACCCTCAGCGCGGCGTCGAGTTCGTCGAACGTCAACGGGACGCCAGCGGTGGTGGCGACGTGGTCGACCCAACCGCATTTGCCGCGCGGACGGATCGAACCGCGGGGCGCGTCCCAACGGAGCCTCCTCCGGCGCATCGGCCGGACGAGGCCGTCGGAGTGGACCACGAACATCCGCGCCAAAACGAACGGGGTCAGGGCGGCCGGCAACTTCGCTCCGAACAGCTTCGCGAGCTGGTCGCCGGCGAAACGGTGGACGCCCCAGACGGTGGCGTCGCAGATGCCGGCGTGGGTCAAGCCGCCGACGATGAGGTGGATGAGTGCGATCACGGCGATCGATTCGTCCCGCGGCGCGGTGACCCCTGCCGGTTCGAGCCGCAAAGTCCATCGTCCATCGACGCGTCGGAAACCGCATCGCTCGGCGGGCGTCACCCGTTTAAACTCGTCTTCGACGAAGCGCGGGTCGCGCTCCAAGCGCATTTTCGCGTTCCGCTCATCCCCTTCCAAAAAGCCGGTCAGTTCCGCGAGCGGCATCGGGTCGGCGATCGAGATGAGGTGGAGGAGGAGCTTGTCGAGTGGGTCGTTTGTGTAATACAGGTCCTCGCCATCGGGACCGTCGCGGCGCAACCCGTGTTCCTCCAAACCGTTTAGCACCGCATTGGCGGGGATGGCCGGAAACTCGCCGCCGGCCCAAGATCGTACCGCCGACCGCGCCATCGGTGTCAACTTCGCCCGCCCCGCGCGATCCCATGCGGCGAGCACGTCGCTCCGGGAACTCTCACGGACGACATCGATAGAAAAACAAGCGTCGAACACGCCCCGTAAGAGGTCGATTTGCCCATCGGCATCCGGTGAGCTTTTGAAGAGGGTGTAAACGCCGTCGAGAAGATATCGTCCCTCCGGCCATCGGACTTCGATGGCGCTCGCCGCTTTCGCCGCGATCTGCCGGATCCGTTCGCGGGTGACCCCGGCGCCGATCGCGATCTGCTCGAGCGTTTCCACTGGCCCGTCCAATCCCATCCGCCGCCGCAGCATCGCCGCTTTATCCCGTCCCAAGTCCTCTTCCAACAACGCGAAGATCGGCGTTAAGAAGCCGGCGCGGATCGAGGCTTCGTCCGGAATGCCCCCGCTCCGCAGAATTCCTTCGGCCCACAAAACGACGTCGCGGATCTGCGGAGCGAACAGCCGCACCGACAAAAAGCCCTCGCCCGGATTCTCCCGGATCGATTCGAAGATGCGCGCGAATACCTTGAGGACATCGGACACGCGGACGGGACCGTGGTTCGGCAGGGCCCGGATGGCGTGCAAGGACCGATTTGCATATTCCCCCAGCGGCACAGTCCATAGTCCTTGCGGCAGATCGTTCAAACAGCCGGCGTAGCGACCGAGGTTATCGCGTTCCAATCGGTGGAGCCGGATCCGGTCGCACCACTTCCGCCATTCCGTCTCGGTGATGTTTTCGACCGTGGTTTGCCGTCCGCCCGAATCGCTGGGTGGCGACTCCCGAATCGGGTGCCGATCGGGGTTCAATTCCGCTGCGCAACGCTCGAGGACATCCAAAACTCTTTCGATCTTCCCGGCACCGACCCCCGGTTCCCGAACCAATTGTTCATACCGGCTGGAAAGGATTTCCGAAAGCGATCGCCTCAAATAGCTTTGCGGGAGGTGGCTGTCGGTGGCCAGCACCCACGATTCGAAAGGCCGCGCCAAAGCCGTCGCGTCGGAGCCGCTCAATTCGGCTTGGATGTCCAAAAACCGGCGTTCAGAATTGGAGCCCGGAAACGGTTTCGAATCGCCGCCAGAATTGATCCTTTCCATGACCTCCACGAGTTTCTCGATGCGGGTTCGGCCTAAACTCGGGGTGTTTTCGAGTTCTTCATAAGTGAGCGTAAGCAAGTCTCGCACGGGGCGCGCGAGGTACATCTGCGGAACGTGGCGATCGTCGGTTAGCGACCACGCTGAGAGTGGACGGTCCAACACGTTTTGTTCGCAAACACGGATTCGAGCGATCGCCGCCGTCAAACGCTCCGGGAGCAGGAGCGGAGCATTCGTATCGATCAAGGCTTTCTCCGCACCGCGAAGGGGATCGCTATCGAATCCGAACATACGAAAGCCCGGCGAATGCGTCGGGCTTTCTTACGTTGAAAGGCTCACCGATCCAGCGATTTCACGAAGTGAACCAGATCGATCAAGTCGGATTGCGAGACCGTCAGTCCGCTCATCGGCATCGGCGTGCCCGGGATCCCCAGGAACACGCGCAAGTAAATGTGATGCGGGGAGTCGCCGCCTTTGAACAAGCCGGCCGTGAGGTCGCGCGGGACGGCTTTCGTTCCGTTCTCGTTCAGAAACTTGGCATCCTTCGATTGCGGTCCGTCTCCCAGCCCATTGGCCCCGTGGCACGAGACGCACGCGGCTTTCTCGAACACCAATTTGCCGCGGGCCACGGCTTCGGGGGTACTCTGCGGGAAAGGGGTCGGCAACTCGAAGCTCAAACCCGCTTCCACTTCCTTCGTGGCCATCAGCCGCATCTTGTCCAACGCCGCCGGGCTCCAATCCGATTTCTCCTCGAAGCCTTCGTCGCTGAGCATGGCCTTCGCCTTCACGATGTCTTTCAACCGCGCCACGATGACCTCGACGCGCACGAACTTGCGCACTTGTGCCGCGAGCGCCCGCAGTTGCGATTCGGGAAGGTGGCCGAAGGAGGGCATCGGCGAACCGGCGATGCCGCGCCGTAGGACGCCGTGGATATCGTCGTCCGTCGGCATACCCCCGCCGGTCTTGGCCGCGTTCGTAGTGCTGACGAATTTGAATTTGTCATAGCCAAAGTAGCGGGCCCGCGGCGTCAACCCGGCGAGGCCGACGCCGTCCCCGTGGGCCCCGTGGCAATTGGCGCAGTGGAATTGGAAGAGTTTGTAGCCGTCTGGATTCTCCGGATTGACATCGGGCAACGAAGTGGTCGGCGCCAGCCCCGATTGGGAATAAGGCCCCGCCGGCTGAGCCGAAAGCAGCGGCCAGACTCGGAAGCCGCCCCACATCACGCCGCCGATCAAGACGAACGGTGCGGCGAACAGGAATCCTCGCATCAACAGACGCAACCGGAATGGGATCGTGGGTGGGGAGACGGTTTCGATCATGGCGGCACTCGGGAAGGTCGGCGAGTTCGACGTTTCTATTTTAGTCCGGAATCGAGGACTGCAAACGGAGAGTCACCGGTCGGCCTGTGGGTTCCGGTCGAACAAGACTCATTGCGTCACTGTCCGCGGGCGATTCTCTCCTAGAATAATTATAACGGTAGCTATCGATCGCCCCGTGCCGGTTTTCGCTTCGCGTGGAGTTCCGCCGACATGCCAGGCCCGAATCTGTCCGACCCGTTCAACCGGGAATTCCTCGAAGACCAATATCGGGTGTGGCGCGGCGATCACCGCGCCGTCGATGAGAGCCTGCACTATCTCTTCACGGGGGCGGACTACTACGGCCAAGCGGGGGGCTTCAGCAGCAACGGACACCGCCCCGCTCCACTCACGAACCTGCCGGTCGAGGCTCGTTTGCAGACGGCGGCCGTGCGGTTGATCAACGCCTATCGGATGTCCGGGCACCTCATCGCCCATACCAATCCGTTGAATGCCGAACCGCCGGCGACGCCCTGGGAACTCGACCACGACCGCTTCGCCCTCAGCCGCGAGGATATCGCCAAGCAAGTCGACGCGTCGATGTTCTTCAGCATCGCCGGGGCCGAAACCCTCGGCGCGCTCATCGAAGCTTTGAAGCAAACGTACTGCGGCTCGATCGGCGTCGAGTACATGCACGTCCAAGATTTCGCGGCGCGGAAGTGGCTCGCGGAGCGGATCGAACCGAACCACAACCAGCCGCATCTGACGCCGGCAAAACGCCTGCGCACCCTCTATTTGCTCAGGCGGGCCGAACAGTTCGAGAACTTCCTGCAGGTGAAGTTCCTCGGGAAGAAACGCTTCGGCCTCGAAGGGGGCGAAACGCTGATCCCGATGATGGACGCCATCATCCAGACCGGGGCGAAACTCGGCGTGCTCGAGTTCGTCATCGGCATGCCCCACCGCGGCCGGTTGAACGTGCTCACGAACATTTTGAAGAAGCCGTTCGAAGAATTGTTTATCGAGTTCCTCGACCCGTACCACCCGGACGCGGTCGAGACCGACGGCGACGTGAAGTACCACATGGGATACTCGTCCAACATCACGACCGAAGACGGCCATCCGGTCCACCTCACGCTCACGCCGAACCCGTCGCACCTTGAGGCGGTCAATCCCGTTGTGGCCGGGCGCGTCCGCGCCAAACAGCGCGTCCACAAAGACGAGGAACGGGCCCGCGGCGTGCCGTTGGTCCTCCACGGCGACGCCGCCTTTGCCGGCCAAGGTCTCGTCCCCGAGACGCTGGGCATGGCCAACCTCCACGGCTACCGCATCGGCGGCACCGTGCATATCGTCGTCAACAACCAGATCGGCTTCACCACGCAGGCCCGCGACGCCCGCAGCACCGAGTACTGCACCGATATCGCCAAGTTCATCCAAGCGCCGATCTTCCACGTGAACGCCGAGGACCCGGACGCCTGCATCGCCGTGGCCGAACTGGCCATCCAATACCGCCAAGCCTTCAAGAGCGACGTCGTCATCGACTTGATTTGCTACCGCAAGATGGGCCACAACGAGAACGACGACGCTTCGATGACGCAACCGGTCGAACACCGCAAGATCCAAGAGAAGTACCGCGACCAGCAGACGATCGTGCCGATTTATGCCCGCCAGCTCATCGCGGACGGCTTGACATCCGACGACGAATTGACGCAGGTCGACCACCTGTTCAAAGGCGCCGCGGTCGCGGATGCGGCCGAGGAGTACCGGAAGTCCGACGGCGAATTGGAAGCGGCCCTCAAGAAGGCCAAAGAGGTCGAGAAAGCCGACGAGCAAACCCACCACCTGATCCAGTTCATGCCTTCGTTGGGCGGCCGGTGGAAGGGGATGACCCACGAATATTCGCACGCCCCCTGCGAGACCGGCGTCGCGGGGGGGGTCCTCGATACCATCGCCGATCAGTTGGTGAACCTGCCCGCCGGCTTCGCCCTGCACAAAAACTTGCAAGATAAAATCTGGGACGAGGCCAAGAAGGAACACCGCTATCCCAGCGGCGATAGCCCCTACAAACGGCGCGACGAAATCAAAGCCCGCGGCAAAGTCGACTGGGGCACGGCCGAAGCGATGGCCTATGGATCGCTCGTGATGGACGATCACCCCGTCCGCCTCAGCGGGCAGGACAGCCGGCGGGCGACGTTCAGTTTCCGCCACGCCTATTACTACGATGCCAACGACGGCAAACCCTTCTGCCCGCTGGCGAACTTCCCGTTCCCGACCGCGCCATTCGATGTCTTCAACAGCTTCCTCAGCGAAGCCGCCGTGCTCGGCTTTGAATACGGCTACACCCTCGACGACCCGCAAACCCTCGTCCTTTGGGAAGCCCAATTCGGCGACTTCGCCAACGGTGCCCAGGTCATCATCGATCAGTTCGTCGCCTCGGGCGAATCGAAGTGGAACCGCGGCAGCGGACTCGTGATGCTCCTACCCCACGGCTACGAAGGCCAAGGTCCGGAGCACTCCTCGGCCCGCATCGAGCGTTACTTGCAACTGTGCGCCGAAGACAATATCCAAGTCGGGCACTTCACGTCGCCGGCCCAATATTTCCACGCCCTGCGCCGTCAAGTGAAACGGAACTTCCGCAAACCGTTGATCCTGATGACGCCGAAGGCCAACGCTCGCTCCAGTACGTCGCCGGTCGAAGATCTGATCTCGGGACGCTTCCACGAAGTGCTGGCCGATGAGGCCAAGGAAACGATCACCCGCGTGATCCTCTGCACCGGGAAGGTCTACCACGATTTGAACAAAGCCCGCGTCGATGGCCATGCCGAGAAACCGATGGGCAAGCAAGTCGAAAAGATGCCGCTCGGGAACCTCGACCACGTCGCCATCGTCCGGATCGAACAACTCTACCCGTGGCCGGCGGAGCAACTGAAGGCGGTGCTCGCCCGCTACCCGAAGGCGGAGCAGTTCGTCTGGGTGCAAGAAGAATCGCACAACAACGGGGCGTGGTTCTTCGTCGAACCGCGACTCCGCGAACTCGGCTTGAATGTGCGCTACGTCGGCCGCGATCCGAGCGCCAGCCCGGCCGTCGGCTCCGAGAAATTGCACAAGTTCGAGCAGTGCGACTTGATCCAGCGCGCGTACCTGAGCCGTGCGCAAGGCACCGACGCCGAATTCGTTTGAACCGAGGAGTTTCGACCATGGCCGTAGCGGTGACCGTTCCAGCAGCCGGCGATGCCGTGACCGAAGGCCGCATCGCCAAGTGGCTCGTGGCCAGCGGGGCGAGCGTCAAGGCGGATCAAATCCTTTTTGAACTCGAAACCGACAAACTCACGGTGGAAGTCCCCGCGCCGGCCGCCGGTGTGCTGACCATCGCGAAGCCCGCCGGGGAAACGGTGCCCGTCGGTTCGACCGTCGGCAGCATCGACCCGGCCGGCAAGCCGAGTGTCGAACCGCCGCCGAAGCCGGCGCCACCAGTCACTCAGAAAGCGGAAGCCGTCCAATCCCCCGCAGCCTCGGCGATGATCCGCGACGGCGATCTCGATGCGTCGAAGATCGCACCGACCGGCCCCGGCGGCCGCATCACCAAAGACGACGTACTGACGTTCCAAGCCAAGCCTGTCGAAGCGCCGTTGCTCCTCCCGGCCCGACCGCAAGCTCCGGTCGCCGTCGCGAATCCGAATCGCGAAGTCCGCCAGCCGATGTCCAACATCCGCAAACGTACCGCCGAGCGGTTGCTGGAGAGCCAGAGCACGACCGCGACACTGACGACGTTCAACGAAGTCGACATGTCGGCCATCATGGAGCTTCGCACCAAATACAACGAGCGATTCGAGAAGAAGCACGGCGTCAAACTCGGATTCATGTCGGTGTTCGTGAAGGCCGCCATCGAAGCGTTGAAAGCATTCCCGATGGTCAACGCCCGCATCGACGGCGCCGATGTCGTCATGCAAAACTTCTACGACATCGGCGTCGCTGTCAGCACCGAGAAGGGTCTATTCGTGCCGGTGATCCGCGACGCGGACAAGCTCCACTTCGCCCAAATCGAGAAGGCCATCTCCGACGTGGCCAAGCGCGCCAAGGACAACAAGATCGGCATGAAGGACCTCGAAGGCGGCACCTTCACCATCACCAACGGCGGCATCTTCGGCTCGATGCTGAGCACCCCGATTTTGAACCCGCCCCAGACGGCCATCCTCGGGATGCACAACATTCAGAAGCGCGCGATGGTGGTCAACGACGCCATCGTCATCCGCCCGATGATGTACTTGGCCCTCAGCTACGACCACCGCCTGATCGACGGGAAAGACGCCGTGCAGTTTTTGGTCCGCATCAAAGACTGCGTCGAAAGCCCCGAGCGCATGCTGCTGGAAGTATGAGTTCCGGAAGTAAATCCATGGCCGAGTCACTGCCGAGTTGGAAGGTCATCGAAACGGAATTGGCCCTGCGGCCGAAGGCCGTCACGGTGCGCCTCGCGTTGCGGGCAGCGGCCCGGCTCGCGCCGGTGATCGCCGAGGGGACGACCGAGTATGGACCCGAGGCGCTCGAGTGGTTCCACGCCACCTCTGCCGTGGTGAGCGTGGTCGAAGCGTACACGCTGGGGGAACGGGTCTCGCGATTCACGCTCGATCTCGCCGCCGAATTGGCCCGCGGCGCGGCGAACGCAGCCGCGGGAATCGTCCGGCTGCTCGGCCACTCCAAAGCCGCAGAGGACGCCGAACTCGCCTTCGCCGCTGCCGCGTTCGCCACCGACGCCTCTCGGCTCAGCGCCGCCCCCAAGATTGCCGCCGCCGCGATGCAAGCGCTGCGCGTCGCCCACGCCAGCGGCCGCATCCCCGAAGAATTGCTGGCCGCCGACTACGCAGGAGCGGACAGCCCACTCTGGCCGGACGGGGAACCGGCCTGGTCCGCCGAAGGCCGCGCGAAGTTGGCCGCAGCCATCGGATTGCCGGTGATCTTGGGGTTGGGGTGAAGCTCGGCCATCACGCTGCTTCGGTGGCCAGGGCGCGCATCGCGTCGCGAATCTCGGCGTACTGCGGCACGCTGTTGTCTTCGTAAACTTGGTTCATGCCGATGCCGGGGAGGTGCTTGCCCTGCAGCAACTTCGGCTGCACCAGAAGGTCGTAGAAATGGTCCTCGATGGTGCGGCGCAGCAGGTGCTCGCCGAAGTTGGTCACCTCCGTGTCTTCGTTCACGAACATGACCCGGCCGGTCTTTTCGATGCTGCGCGACAGCATGTCCCAGTCGTACGGGAAGATGCTGCGCAGGTCGATCACGTCGAACTGCAAGCCGTAGTCGCGTTGCAATTCGTCCGCGGCCTTCACGCACATCGGCATCGGCCGGCCGTAGCTGATCACCGTCGCCGCGGTCCCCTCGCGCACTAAACTCGCCTCGCCGATGGGGATGAAGTGCTCGCGCATCTCGGGCCAGTCGGGGGTCCAGTTGGCGCGATCGTTGACCGGGGCGTCGATCCGCCGGGCGAGTTCGTCCGCGTCGGCCGGTTCGCCGGGGAGGAGTTTATCCCCCTTCACACGCATGAGCGCCTTGGGCAAGAGTACGAGCACCGGGTTCGGGTCGGCGATCGCGCTGAGCATTAGCCCGTAGGCGTCGAGCGGATTCGACGGCATGACGATCTTCCACCCGGCTAAGCGCGAGGCCCAGCTCTCGAAGCTGTGGCTATGGTAAACGCTGCCGCGGATACCGGCGCCGTTGGGCGTCATCACGACGATGGGCATGGCGAATCCGCCGGCGCTGCACCAGCGTTGGTTGCCGGCGACCTTCAGCAGGTCGATGCTGTTGAAAGCGTAATCGCAGAATTGGATCTCGGCGACTGGCTTGGCCCCGGCGTAGGCGAGTCCCATGGCGGTGCCGAGGATACCGCGCTCGTCGAGGGGGGTGTTCCACGCCGTGGCGAGACCCTGCGTCGCGGTGAAGACGCCGCCAAGCGGAGGGCCGACGTCCTCGCCGAAAACATCGGTGACGCCGAGGTGGGTCTCGCCGTAGTGCAGGGCGAGCCGGATCGCTTGGACGAGGGTGGCCATGGTTTCAGATCCATCGACGAGTCAAGCTCGCAGTATCCGATCGTATTCGCTGTGATGACCGATCCAGAACCAAACCGCACCTTCGGAACGGGCGCGAGCCAATGCTCGGAAATGCAAACCGACTCGGACCGACCAATACGCTCCGATTCTTTTGAGCCGCAAGGAAGGATGCGAAAAATCACCGCGGAGCAGAGCGAAATTCTTATCGGCCAACTCACGGATGGCTTCTGGTAGTTGACGATAGTGAAACCAAAATTCCGGGGTGGCAAAGTGGTTCATAACGTCGTGCACCGACCCGCATCGAATTGCGCATCGGCTTCACGGCCCGCGTCGTCCAGCCGGCCGGCAGCGATGTCACCTTCGATACGCCGATCCCATGCATCCGCCAAATATTCTTCGAACCAATGAGCGAAGCTATCCAGATCGGATGGTTGTAGGTGACGGACCGCGGCTTCAATTTCTCGAACGCTCATATACGCAACTCCTTTCCAAATCAATATACACGACCGACGGCATTTCCGCCGACTTCGCGTTTGTCTCGGCGCCGCCCCGCTGGTAGACTCCTACACCTCGCCGGAGCTTCCCCATGCGATTCGTTCTGCTGGCCCTCGTCTCTGTCCTGCTCGCACCGGCGTCCCAGGCGGCGCCGGTGCCCAAGGAGATCCTCCAAAAGTTCCCGGACTACTATCCGCTCCTCCCCGGCACCGAGTGGGAATATCTCGCCGGCGAAATCGCGGTCACGGTGAAAGTGAAAGACTACACAGAGAAAGCCGGCGTACGCACGGGGGTCCTCGCGAGTGAAGTCAACGGGGCCGAGGTTGCGACGGAGGCGATCCGCGTCGACGAAACAGGCGTCTACCGCACGCACATCAACGGCACCAAGATCGAGCCGGCGGTCCTGATCCTGAAGTTCGGCATCCAGAAAGAAACCGAGTGGGCGACGAAGTGCCGAGTCGGGGCGCATAAAGTCGACTTCTTGTTCAAGCTCGACGGGTTGGAAGAAATCGAAGTCCCGGCCGGCAAGCACAAAGCGGTGAAGGTCACGGGCAGCGGCACCATCGCGGGGACCGAAACGCAAACGGAGTTCCACTTCGCCGAAGGGATCGGGATCGTCCGACTCACGTACGCCATGGGTGGGCAGCGCACCATCTTGAATCTGAAGAAGTACACGGCCGGGAAGGCGGAGAAGAAATAGTCCGCTCAGGGCGGATCGGTGAGCATCGCCAGAAATGGGGCCAGTGCCTCCTGGTAACGCTTCCAACGCGCAACGCTTTTTAGGTAGATCGGCTGACGGACTTGCGCCACGCTCGCGGTCTTCACCAAGCGCTCGGTCTCGTGGAACGTCAAGCAGTTCGCGTCCCAATCCAACCGGGCGAACTCGAGCATCCGTCGGGTCGTCCCTTCCAAGTCGGACACCATCGCTTCGTACGGGACCTCGAGCACCGGCACCGGCAGCACCGCCCGGTAGTGGGCCATGATGCGCCGGTATTCGTTCACGCGTTGAGCGATGTGCCCCAAGTCGTTCGCCCAGCGGATCTGGCTGAAATTCGTGACCCAGCACGACACCGCGACATCGCGCACGTCCCGGGTGCAGTGCAGAATCGTCGCCTCGGGAAAGAGCGTGGCGATCCACCCGAGCAGGGCGAAGTTGTCGGGCATTTTGTCCGCGATGCGGAGGCGGTACGCATCGGCTTTGTCCAATTGGCCGAGGTGCCAATTGGCGATCCGCCGGACGATCTCCGCGGTGACAACCGGCAGACAGTGGGCCGGCGGTTTCGCCGAATCGGTCGCCGCGGGGAGCGCCGAGAAGCCGAGGTTGACGAAGCGGCGTTCGCCGGCGCCGAACACGGCCGGGTGGCTGGCGAGCACTTGTTCGACGAGGGTCGTCCCTGAGCGCGGCATACCGACGATGAAGATCGGCCGGCGGCTCTCCGAGCCGAATCCGCGCGTGCGGGCGAAGAATTCGGGCGTGAACTGTCCGATGAGGTTGTCGATGTATTTGCGGTACTCGGCCGGATCGTAGGTTTGGTCCCGCTCGCCGTGGGCGCGGGCCTGCTCGCGGTTGGCGAGCGCCGCGTGCTCGGCGGCGCGCTGGTAGTCGCCCCGACCGTCGTACACTTGGCCCAACCCGAAATGCAGCGTCGCCCGTTTCTCCGGTGGCATCCACGCCGCCTCGAGCAAGCGCACCATCGGTTCGAGTTCGCCGTCCGGCAGCTTCCCGCGCAGGGTCGTGGCCAAGCCACCGAGCGCGGGGACGAATTTCGGATTCAACCGCAAGGCGGCGCGGAAGCTTTCGGCCGCCCCGTCGAGATCGCCCGAGTTCGCCAGCGTCTGCCCCAGCGACGAGTGCAACGCCGGCAGTTGCGGTTGCACACGGATGGCCTCTCGGTGCTCGCGCACGGCCCCCGCCGCATCGCCTTGATCGAGCAGCGCGCGGGCGAGCCCGTGACGGGCACCGACGTGCTCCGACTCCGCTTCCAGCAAGGCGCGAAAGTGCCACTCGGCCTTCTCCGGATCGCCGATTTCCAGCGAGATGACACCGAGTTGACAGCGGGCGTCGGCGTTGTCCGGTTCCAGCCGCAGGACGCGCTGGAACCAGCCGGCCGCTTCGGAAAAGTCCCCGAGTTCGATCCAGACGCGCCCGCTCAGCAGCGCCAGTTCCACCGATTTCGGTTCCAGTGCGAGCGCGGCTTCGAGCGCATCCATCGCTTCGGGGAACCGTCCGTTCTCCAGCAACAAGCGAGCCAGATTCTGGTGGATCGTCGCCCGCTCCGGGTTCGCCGCCAGGATCGCCCGATAGGCCGCTTCCGCTTCGTCCCACCGGCCCGCGAGGTGCAACCGCACCGCTTCGTCGAAAGTGATCATGGTGCGATCCTTTCACCGTCGAGATAAACGTCGCGCACGGTCAGGTCGGCATTCCAGACGATGAAGTCGGCGCGTTTGCCGACGGCCAAACTCCCGAGGTCGTCTTGCCGGCCGAGGATGGTCGCGGGGGTCAGCGTCGCCATGCGGAAGACGTCCGGCAGCGGCGCCCCGGTCGCCGCCAGCATCGTCCATACGCCATGATCCATGCCCATCACCCCGGAAGCGAGGCCGGCGCCGTCGAGGGTCACGCCGAGGTTTCCCTTCCGCTGGATCAACTCGCCCGTGCCGGTGGGGCCGAACCAGTATTCGCCGTCGGGGCAGTCGACCGCGCGCATCGAATCGGTGACGAGGGCCAGCCGATCCGGCCCCTTGATTTTGTACGCGAGCCGCAACAGCTCCGGCGAGAGATGCCCGCCGTCGGCGATCACTTCGGTCGTCAGTTCGTCGAAGTAGAGGGTCGCTTCCATGACCCCGGCCCGCATCGGGTACGCTTGGCCCGGCCGCAAACGGGCCCGGTCCGACATCGCGCAGAATAGATGGTCGACGTGGCGGACGCCCCAGCCCACGGCGGTTTCCATCTCCGGGAAGGTGCAGAACGAATGCCCGGCCGTCACGAGCAATCCGCGTGCGCGGGCCGCTCTCACGAGCCGTTCGGTACCGGGTGTTTCCGGCGCGATGGTCAACGTCGTCAACCCGCGACCGGCGTAGTCGAGCAGGCGGTCATCTTGTTCCGGCTCGGGCGTCAGAAAATCGGCGTCCGGATGGCAGCCCTTCGCCGCCGGGTGGAAGTACGGCCCATACAAGTGCCCGCCGAGCGAGCGCGCCCCGCCGGTCGGGTGCGTTTCGAAATGCTCGCAGAGTTCGAGGAAGCGCCGGTAATCGGCCCGCGTGGCGACGGTGCTCGTCGGCGTCAGGCTCGTCGTCCCGTGGCGGGCGTGGCACCGGCAGACGGCCTCGAACGCCTCCGGGGTGCCGTCCATGAAATCGGCCCCGGCTCCGCCGTGGACGTGCAGTTCCACGAAGCCCGCCGAGACGAGCGCTCCGCCGAGATCGATTCCGGAATCGATGCCGCCGATCGCGACGAACCGCCCGGCCTCGATGGCGAAGCCGGCGCTCGGCAGCAAACGATCCGGCAGAATCAGAGTCGCGTTCGTGAATCGCACCATCCCCGTATGCTATCCCGCAGACGCACGAACGGGGACGGGCATGGCGACGCGAACATTGGCCGGCAAACGGATTCTGGTAACGGGCGCGTCGCAGGGCATCGGCCGCGCCTTCGCCCTCGAAGCCGCGAACCGGGGGGCGAAAGTCGTCGCCACGGCCCGGAATACGGAAGCGTTGCAGGAGTTGGAACCTTCCGGAATCGCGACGGTCACCGGCGATGTCGTTGAACCGGCCGACCGCGCGGCGATGCTGGGGTTCGCCGTCGAACGCCTCGGCGGGCTCGATATTCTCGTGAACAATGCCGGCATCGGGGCGACGGGCCATTTCGGCGATACCGGCCCCGAAACGCTCCGCCGGATTCTAGAAGTCAACTTCTTCGCCCTCGCCGAACTCACCCGGCTCGGCATCCCCGAATTGCAAAAGGGCGTGCAACCGCTGATCGTCAACGTGTCGTCGATCTTCGGCCGGCGCGGCTTCCCGCGCTACTCGGAGTACTGCGCCAGCAAGTTCGCGGTACAAGGCCTCAGCGACGCGATCCGCCCCGAGTTATGGAAGCTCGGCATCGGCGTGCTGGTCGTCAACCCCGGCCCGACCGAGACCGCGTTCCAAGAGAATATGGTCGAACGCGCCGCTGGCACGCCGAAGGCCGGGCGTCGGATGCCCGCAGCCACGGTGGCGCGAGCGATGTGCCGGGCGATCGAACACGACAAAGCCGAAATCACCCTCACGGGCATCGGCCGGGCGCTCGTGCTCGCCAATCGCTTTGCCCCGTGGGCGGTCGACTGGTACCTCGGCCGGGAGTACCGACGAACCCGGATAGCACCGCGGACGGCCCCAAGGTAATATAGACCTGGTTGTGAGATTCTCCGGTTTCTCGGAAAGGGACTTGTGATGACGATTCTGCAATGGCGGGCGCCCGTCGCCGTTTGGCTGTCGGCCTTGATTCTGGGCAGCTTTACAGCCGCGGCCCCCGTGCCGGCGCCCGCGACCGACGACCAGTTGAAAGAGCGAGCCCTCAAATTGAACGACCTCTCGGACGAGACGGCCATGCAGGCCAAACTCACCGAACTGATCAAAGATAAAGTCGCCGGCAAGCGCCTCGTCGATATCGCGGTCAAAATGCAGACCGAAGCCAAGGAAAAGGACGCGCCCTTCAAATTCAACGCGGCCCTCGTCCTCGGCAAAGTCGCGCACAACTTCAAGGAATACAAGACCGCCGAAGTCTTCTACAAGTTTTGCAAAGCCAACGCCCTCAAGATCGAAAGCGGCAAGAAGCTCGCCGAAGCTTACGACAGTCTGCTGGACCTCAACTGGGATCAAAAGAAGTTCGTCGAAGTCGAGGAACTCTGCGCGGAGTTGCTCAACAACCAAGACGACGGCGAGGAACTCGGCCGGATGAAGTCGCTCGCCATCGAGCGGATGATCCAATCGAAGGCCCGCCGCGGCGACCACGACGAAGCCTTGAACATGGCCGAGGCCGTGATCAAACTCGAAAAAGGCGGCTGGTATTCGCTGCAACTCAAGGGCTACGTCCTCCGCGAAGCCGAGAAAATGGACCAAGCCATCGAAGTGTACTACGAGTCGCTCAAGAAACTCGAAGGCGATAAGAAGCTCAAAGACGATGTCAAAACCAAGATCGGCCGCGGCGTGCGGTACCTCATCGTCGGCCTGCACGTCGACCAAAAAGAGATCGACAAAGCCACGAAGATCCTCCAAGAACTCGTGAAAGAAGTCCCCGACAACGCGACCTACAAAAACGACCTCGGCTTCATCTGGGCCGACAACGACCAGAAATTCGAAGAGTCCGAGAAGCTCATCCGCGACGCGCTCGACCTCGACGCCAAGGCCCGCGCGAAGCTGTTGGAAGAAAAAAAGATCGACGCCGACCTCGCCAAGAAAGTGAACGCCGGGTACGTCGACAGCCTCGGTTGGGTGCTCTACAAACTCAAAAAATACGACGAGGCGATCAAGTACTTAGAAGAAGCGAGCCAGGACGAAGAAGAAGGCCAGCACATGGAGATCTGGGACCACCTCGCGGACGCCCACCTCGCCAACAAAGACACTAAGAAAGCCATCGAACTCTGGGGCAAAGCCCTGAAATTTGAAGACATCTCGAAGCGTGACACCGAGCGCCGCAAGAAGATCACCGAGAAGCTCCGCAAAGCCAAAGCGAGCCTGAAAGCGGCCGACGACAAGGACAAATAACTTGGAACTCGGAAGTCGCATCGTCCGGACCGACGTCGCTTGCACCGTCTGCGGTTGCGTCTGCGACGATCTCCGGGTCACTGCCGAAGGCGGTCGGATCGTCGCGGCCGAAGGAGCGTGCGATCTCGCACGCCCTTGGTTCCTCGGACAGACTTCCCACATCGACGGCCGGCCGGAACTCAACGGTATTCCGGTGGATTGGGACGTGGCGTACGCCCGTGCCGCCGCGATCCTGAAAGCCGCGCGGGCGCCCCTCGTCTACGGTCTTTCGCGCAGCACCACCGAAGGCCAGCGTGCGGCCGTGGCCCTCGCCGATTTCCTCGGCGCGACCATCGACACGACCGCCAGCAGTGGCCATGCCCCGTCCATCGTCGCGTTGCAGCAAGTCGGCGAATCGACCTGCACCCTCGGCGAAGTGAAACAGCGGGCCGACTTCGTCCTCTTCTGGGGTTGCGACCCCGTCGCCACGCACCCCCGGCACATCGAACGCTATTGCCCGCCGGCGGCACCGATCTTCGTCGTCGATTCCGAGGAAACCGCGACCGCCAAAATCGCCGAAATCCTCCTCCGAATTCCGCCCGACCGTAACTGGGACGCCCTTTGGACGCTGCGCATGCTGGCGAAGGGGATCGCCTGCGAGGCGAGTCCAGAACTGGTCGCCCTCGCCGCGCGGATGAAGGCTGGCCGCTTCGGCGTCGTCTTCTTCGGCTCCGGCCTGACCCGCGGCCGGTTGGCGCACCGCACCGTCGAAGCGCTGTTGCAACTCGTCACCGATCTCAATGACCACACCGAACCCGACACGCGCCGGCGGTTCTACGCCCGGCGCCTGCGCCGCTACGGCGACATCGCCGGGGCCGATTCGGTGCTCACGTGGCAAACCGGCTACCCCTTCGGCGTCAACTTCGCCACCGGCTACCCCCGTTACAACCCCGGCGAGTTCACCGCCCCGGAATTGCTGGCGAGGGGCGAAGTCGACGCCGCTCTGATCCTCGGTTCCGAAACCATCTTCGACCTTCCCTCGAACGCGCAGGCCGCCCTCCGCGATCTCCCGATGATCGTGATCGGCGGAGCCCGACCGACGGAGGACGAAGGGCGCGGAACACTCTTCTTCCCGACCGCCGTCTACGGCATCCATCGCCCCGGCACCGCCTACCGCATGGACGAAATCGCGATCCCGCTGAGGGTGCTACTGCCTTCGGACAGCCCGAGCGATGCGGACGTGTTGGGGGAGATCCACCGGCGGTTGTCCGGGACGGTTTGAACAACTTCCCGATTCCGATTCGCCCGCCCCCGGCTATCTTGACGCCATGACCCCGATGATGCAGCAATTCCGCGCCGCGAAGGATGCCTATCCGGGCATGATCGTGCTCTTCCAAAACGGCGAGTTTTACGAACTCTTCGACGAAGACGCCGAGGTCTGCCACAAAGTCTGCGGCCTCACGTTGACCAAGCGCGAGGAGCACCCGATGGCGGGGTTCCCGCTCGCCAAGCTGGATCACCAATTGCGCCAGTTGCTCGCGGCCGGGTACCGCGTCGCGGTCGCCGAGCAGATGGAACCGCCCAATGACGGCAAGAAAATCATCCGCCGCGAAGTGACCCGCGTCGTGACGTTGGGCAGCGTCACCGAAGATGAACTCCTCGATCCGCGCCGGCCCAACCACCTCGCCGCGATCGCGCGCACGAAGTCGGGTCATTTCGGCCTCGCCTGGCTCGACCTCACGGCCGGGACGTTCGCCGCGATGGACATCGCCGAGAATCAGTTGACCGAGGAGCTCGGGCGGTTGAACGTCGCCGAGTGTTTGCTGTCCGAAGAATCCCTCACGGTGATCGAACCGCACTTCGCGGGGGCCGGCCCGAAGTCGATCACCCCGCGGCCGGGTTGGACCTTCGACCCGACGACGGCGGTCGAAGCCCTGCGGAACAAGTTCCAAGTCCATACGCTCACGGGTTTCGGATTCGAGGATGGCCAGCCCTGTCTGACGGCCGCCGGGGCGCTTGTCATCTACCTCGAAACGACGCTGAAGACGAGCCTCGGCCACATCCCGCGCCTGATGCGTTACCGGCCCGAATCGCACTTGGTGCTCGACGAAGTCACCCGGCGCAGCTTGGAACTGACGCGCACGCTGCGCGACAACCAACGCGAAGGATCGCTGCTGTCGCGCATCGACCGCACCGTCACGCCGATGGGGGCGCGCTTCCTGCACGACAGTTTGCTCTCGCCGTTGAACTCGTCCTCGGCGATTCTGTCGCGGCTCGACGCGGTCGAGGAATTGCTGAACGACCACGGCTTCCGCGGTGACCTGCGCGAGTTGCTCAACGCCACGGCCGACTTGCACCGCCTGACGACGCGGGTCTCCACGGCCCGGGCCAACCCCAAGGATCTGGGTGCAATCCTGCGGACACTGCGCTCCTTGCCGAAGTTGAAGGCGAAGCTAGTGGGTCGCAAGGCGGCGGCGATTCAAGACCTCGAAGAGAAACTCGACCTCGTACCCGAGATCCGTGAGCTGCTCGAAAAAGCCATCGTCGACGACCCGCCCTACTCCCCCAAGGACGGCGGGTTGATCCGCGAAGGCCATTCGGCGGAACTCGACGAACTCCGGCGGCTGTCCCGCGACGGCAAAGAATGGATCGCCCGCTTCCAAGCCCAAGAGATCGCCCGCACCGGCATCAACAGCCTGAAGGTCGGCTTCACCGACGTCATGGGCTACTTCATCGAGATCACCAACGCCAACGAGACCCGCGTCCCCGCCGACTACACCCACGAACGCACGCTGAAGAACGGCAAGCGCTACATCACGCCGATGCTCAAGGAGTACGAGGAGAAGGTCCTGAGCGCGCAGGATAAAGCCAAAGCCCTGGAATTCGAGCTGTTCGCGAAGGTCCGCGACCTCGTCGCGTCCGAGACCGCGAGCCTATTGCAAACGGCCGACGTCCTCGCCGAAGTTGACTTCTTGGCGGGGTTGGCCGAACTTGCCTCGGCGCGGAACTACACCCGTCCGGCCATCGTCGACGAACCGATTCTGCGCATTGAAGCCGGGCGGCACCCGGTGCTCGATCAACTGCTGCCTCCCGGGACATTCGTCCCCAATGACATCGACTTGTCACCCGATGGCGGCCTGTTCTGGCTCATCACGGGGCCGAACATGGCGGGGAAATCGACCTTCATCCGCCAAGCGGCGCTGCTGACGCTGCTCGCCCATATCGGTAGCTTCGTCCCGGCGACCGCCGCGACCATCGGCGTGACCGACCGGATTTTCACCCGCGTCGGCGCATCGGACGAACTCGGCCGGGGGCAATCGACGTTCATGGTCGAGATGACCGAAGCCGCGAACATCTTGAACAACGCCACGAACCGCAGCCTCGTGATCCTCGACGAAATTGGCCGGGGGACGAGCACCTACGACGGCGTGTCGCTGGCGTGGGCCATCACCGAATACCTGCACGATGTCGTCGGCGCCCGAGCGTTGTTCGCCACGCATTACCACGAACTGGCCAAACTCGATGCCACCCTGCCCCGCTTGCGGAACTACAACGTGCGCGTCGAAGAGTTGGAAAACGACGTGATCTTCCTGCACCGCATCGAACCGGGTAACGCCCACAAGAGCTACGGCATCCACGTCGCCCGATTGGCCGGGGTGCCAGAGCCGGTGCTACAGCGGGCCAACGCGGTCTTGGCGACTTTGGAAACACCGGCGAAAGTTCCGGCTCGGGGGCCGGCGAAGCCGAAAGTCAAGCGACCGGTGGAACCGCCGGAGCTGCTGAAAATGAAGGTCCGCGTGATCGAGCCGGGTCTGTTCGGCGACGAGTGAGAGATTTAATCCACTAATACAAATAAGCTCCAATTTCGCGTTGTCAAGGAATCGCGGCGGAATTCTCCGATTCCCCTTCCAAAACCAGCAGTGGTCCAGTTGAAGTCAAGAACTCCTCGGTTTCCGTCGGCTCGCGGAGGGCGTACGTCGCACCGTCGCCGAGGTCGAGGCTTTCGCCGGCGGTCAGTTTTTCCCCGGTTTCCAGCAAATACCCGGCGATGCCGGTGAAGAGTTGGAAGATGCGGGCCGTCTGTCGGTGGTCGGCCATCCGAATCGCGAGTTCGGGCAGGCCGAGGCGGTAGTTGGCGAAGGTCCGCACCCAGAGCACCCCGGCATCGCCGACGGTCATTTTCGTGAAGCCGCCGAGCAGATAGGGGATCGGCAGTTGCCGGTACGTGGTCAGCGCGTCCTCTCCGGCATCGGGGATCAAATCGAAGGCCGGGCAGGCGGTGCGGGCGTCTTCATTCAAAATGCAGATGGCCCCGTCGCAGCGGGCGAGTGCACCCGCGACGACGCACAGCGCCGCGAATTGCTCGCGGACATCCGGGTGCGTCCCGGCGTAAAACAGCAACAGATGGGCTTGATGTTGCTTGGCATCGACCTTCATCGGAGGTGGTAGCAACGCCGGGCCGACGCAAGTTTCGACGGGGCCGTAGGGCATCGGCGCGTCGAACTGTGCGAGCTTCACCGCGTGATCGCCCCACGAAAACAGGCCGAGGACGGACGCCGGTGGACCATCGCCGCCGATGAATTGGTTCGCGCCGGGGACATCCGCGACGCGGACAACTTCGCCGGATGCCTGCGTCAACTCCGGCTCGTTCCGCAGGAATTTCAGGATGTCATCGGTCATGAGTGTCGGCGGAGCGAAGAAGAGCAGCTGCAACCCGAGGGGGTTCTCAGCGGTTCTCGCGGCGGCGAAACGGTCGAGGAATGCCATGGTTTACCCCACCCCGAGTTGCAGCAGCACAAGCGCCAACAGCCCGAAGCCGATGATGCCGTTGACCAAAAAGAAGGCCTGATTCACGCGAGTGAGATCGCCCGGCTTGACGATGAGGTGCTCGTAGACCAGCAGCATTCCGATGGGCACAAGGCCCGCGGAATAGACCCAATCGAGATGCGGGCAGACAGACCCGAGCAAAATCAACAAGACGAACATGATCGCGTGACACCCCGCCGCGATGCGCAGGCTCCGGCGGATGCCGAAGCGAGCAGGCACGCTGTGCAACCCAGCGGCGCGGTCGAAGTCGGCATCTTGGCAGGCGTACAGAATATCGAACCCGGCCACCCAGAAGAGCACGACCGCCCCGATCAACGCCGGGGTTTCGAGATCGACCAAGCCCCGGATGGCGATCCACGCCGCAAGCGGTGCGAGCATCAACGCCGCGCCGAGCCAGAAGTGCGCGAGGCTCGTGAATTGCTTGGCCAAGGAATAGCCTAATAAGAACAACAGCACGGGCCCGCCGAGGATCAACGGCCAAACGTTCGCCGGTTCCCGCAGGGTGAAGAGCAGGGTGGACGCGAGGAAGCCGACCGACGTGACGACGGTGAATCCCAGTACTAACGGCACGCTCAGCGTGCCGGCCGGGAGGTGGCGCTTCGCGGTGCGGGCGTTGCCAGCATCGATCCGACGGTCGACCAAGCGGTTGAAAGCCATCGCCGCCGAGCGCGCCAACACCATGCCGAGTAGGATGCCCAAAAGGTCGAGCCAGCGGAAGGGTTCGGTCTCCCAAGCGAGCGCCGCCGCCATCAGCGCGAACGGCAGCGCGAAGATCGTGTGGCTGAACCGGATGAGTTCGAGCAGTTTGCAGGCGGTGGCGAGCATGCGGCCATTGTAGTGCGACGCGCGGACGTGATCGGAATACACCAACTGCAGTTCCCCGGCACAGAGATTTCGACATGGCGATCTACGGGCACGGTTTCGCGGCGGTTCTCGTCGGTGCAGTTTGGCTCGGCTCTGCGTCGGGCCAGACGAAGTACAAGCTCGAACTCGCGGAGCAGCAGACTGTCACGGGGACGCTCACCTACTCCGCGAAGTTCGCGGACTTGCAGGCGAAGGAATGGATCGCGTTCGCGGCCGTCGCCCCGGAACTGCCCGGACAGAAGAACCCGAAGACGGTGTTCGATTTCCCCGGTGCCGAGAAGGTGAAGGACAAAAGCCCGCTCGCCCGGTCCGCGCTGCTCGCCAAAGTGCCGGCGAAGACGGACGATTTGAAAACCAAGCTGTCGATGAAAGTGTCGTACACCGCGACGCTGTTCCACCGCCATTTGGTCGAAGCCGGCGACGGCCCGGTGGCTGAGGTCAAACCGCTGACGGCGCAAGAAGTCCGCGAAGCCCTCACCGAACACGGGGACATCGATTTCAAAGAGGCCGGCTTCCAAAAATGGTGGAAGGCCGCGGGCTACACGAAGGGCGAAGACGAGGCCGAGATTCCCTTCGCTCGCCGCGTTTTCCTCGGGTTACGCGCCAGCCACACGTACGATTTCAAAGCGGGGATGGATCGCAAAGCGAGCGCCGTTTGCGAAGGGGGTAAGTCCGATTGCGGCGGGTTGTCGCACCTCTTCACCGCGGTGATGCGGGCCAACGGCGTCCCGGCACGGACGCTCTACGGACGCTGGGCCAAATCCGCAAAAGCGGACGAGAAACTAGGCGACGCCCTCTATTTCCAATGGCATGTGAAAGCCGAATTCTTTGCGCCGGGCGTCGGTTGGGTGCCGGTCGATTTGTCCGTGAGCATATTGCACGACAAATCGAAAGAGGGACTCGCGTACTTCGGGCACGACGCCGGCGATTTCCTGACCTTGCATATCGATCCGAACTTCCAACTCGATACCGGCGCATTCGGCAAACAGGCGATCCACAACCTTCAAGAACCGGCGTTTTGGGTCACCGGCAGCGGGAAAATGGACAAGCGGATCGACAAAGAAGGCTGGACGGTCGAAGTGAAAAAGTGATCGGAGTCATCGAAACGCCATTCGGAGAACTTGAAAGAGACCGGGCGAATCCCGGTAATATCTACAGCAGTAACTCCCGTCCCCGCCGAGAGCCTCCATGTCCAGCGTTTCCCCGGATCAATTGCTCGCGAGTTTGAAGTGGCGCTACGCCGTCAAAAAGTTTGACCCGACTGCGAAGATTCCCGCGGCCACTTGGAACGCCCTCGAAGAAGCCTTGGTGCTGACACCGTCGTCCTACGGCCTTCAACCTTGGAAGTTTTTCGTCGTCGAAAATCCGGCGATGCGGGAACAATTGCTCCCACATTCTTGGGGGCAGCGGCAGATCGTCGAGGCGTCCCATTTGGTGGTCTTCGCCGTGAAAACCGACGTCGGCGTCGCGGACGCCGAAAAACTCGCCTCGTTCTCGACCGAAATTCGCGGCCTCCCGGCCGGTTCCCTCGACGCTTACAAGAAAATGATCGTCGGTAGTTTGACCCGGCCGTCCGCCGCCGACATCGACATCTGGATGTCGCGCCAAGTGTTCATCGCGCTGGGCAACTTCCTCACGGCCGCGGCGCTCTTGGGCATCGACGCCTGCCCGATGGAAGGCTTCTTGCCCGACAAGTACGACGAGATCTTGGGGCTGACCTCGAAAGGGTACGCGGCCCGCGTCGTGGTCACAGCGGGCACCCGCCATCCGAACGATGCTTCCGCGGGTTTGAAGAAAATCCGCTACGCCCTCGGGGAGATTGTCGAACGGATCGCGTGACGGACTTGGCTAGCCGGGCCGAGAACCTTCTAGAATGTCGGCTCTGCCCGTTCCTTCCTCGGTTCCGGTCGGGTGACGAATGGCGGAGGCCCCGCTCACCCGCGCGACTTTGCTCGTGCGGCTCAAAGACATCGACGACTCCGAAGCATGGACCGAATTCGTCCAGCTTTACGGACCCGTCGTGTACGGCTTCGCCCGCAAACGCGGCCTGCAAGACTCCGACGCCGCCGACATGGTGCAGGAAGTCCTCCGCAGCGTCGCCCGCAATGCGGACCGAATGGTGTACGACCCGAAAAAAGGCACCTTCCGCGGTTGGCTGTATACGGTCACGCGGAACAAAATTTACAACTTCCTGTCGGCCCAGAAGCGCCGGCCCCGCGCCGCCGGCGACGTGGGTTCGCAAGAGCGGCTCGAATCGTACGCCGATCCGTCCAACGAGGCTGAGGCTGATTGGGAACTCGAGTACCAGCGCCGGTTATCGTCCAAGGCGATGGACCGGGTGAAACACGAGTTCCAACCGGCGACATGGCAAGCCTTCTTGGGAACCGCAGTGGAAGGGCGACCGGCCGTGGAAGTCGGCGAATCGCTGAAGATGACGTCCGGTGCGGTCTACGTGGCCAAAAGCCGGGTATTGGCCCGTCTGCGAGACGAAGTTCAAAAATTGATGGCCGAAGCCGAGCATTGGTGAGGCACCGAGAATGGCGACCACGATCTTAAAAATGCCGACCTGTTCCCGGGTCGATTGCCCGCCGGAATCCGAACTCGAAGAGTTGATTCGCGCCGGCGACACACCGATCGATCGGTTCGACCAGGTCACCGAGCACGTCGGCGAGTGCGAGGGCTGCCAGAAGCGGCTCGACAAACTGGCCACGGCGGAAGTCCCCGTGTTAACCGAAGCCCTGCGCGGCATCGAAGCCGATTCCGCTTCGCGGCACTCGGCGCTCTGGAAAGCCCTTGACGACGTTGCCGGGACATCGACTTTGTCGGGCCGCGTCCGAATCGAACGGACCGACGAACTCAAACTCGACTTCCTCGACAAATCGCCCGATCCGAAATTGCTCGGGCGCCTCAGCACCTTCGACATCGTCCGGGTCGTCGGTCGCGGCGGCATGGGCGTCGTCCTCCATGCCTACGATCCGAGTTTGCAGCGCGATGTCGCCCTGAAACTCCTCGATCCGAACCTCGGCAGCAACGTCACCGCACGCCAGCGTTTCACGCGCGAAGCCAGGGCCGCCGCTGCGGTGTCCCACGAAAACATCGTCGCGGTCCACTTAGTCGACGAGGATCCGAAGTCCGGTCTACCCTTCTTCGTGATGCAGCTCGTCGCCGGGGAATCTTTGGAACAGAGGCTGCGACGCGTCGGCAAACTCCCGTTGAAAGACGTCGTGCGCTTGGCGGCCCAGGCCGCCGCCGGATTGTCCGCCGCGCACGCCAGCGGGCTGATCCACCGCGATATCAAGCCCGGCAACATGCTGTTGGAATCGCCGGACGACCGCCTCAAGCTCACCGACTTCGGCTTGGCCCGCGCCGCCGAAGATCTGCGCCTCACCAAAACCGGCTTCGTGTCCGGCACGCCGCTATATATGGCCCCGGAACAAGCCAAGGGCGACGAAGCCGACCACCGCGCCGACCTCTTCAGCCTGGGCGTCGTGCTGTACGAAGCCTTGGCGGGCAAGCCCCCGTTCGAAGGAAAGACGCCGTTGGCGGTGCTACGCCGCGTCGCCGATGAACCGCACGTCGCGCTGAACAAATACAGCCCCGACGTGCCGAAATGGTTTGAGGACGTCATCGATCGGTTGCTCAGCAAGAACCCGGACGACCGGTATGCCTCCGCGGCTGAACTGGCTGCGGAACTCGCGCCGTTCGTCTCGAAGCACCGTTCCCAGGCGTGTGAAATCGCTTCGTCCGAACCGTGCGCACTGAATCACCCGTCGTCGCTCTCGCGGCGGGCGATCCGCAAGTGGAAGATGAAGTTCGCTCTGCTGATGGCCATCCCCTTCTTGGTCGGAATCTTCATCGGCACGGGCTTCGGTTACATCGCGCAGTCGATCCCCGAAACCGCCGTCGCGCCGCCGCTTCCGGAAAACCCGATTGTCGCCCCAATCGACGAGGGAATCGCGGCCAATGACCCGTATCCCGGCAACTCCGGCCCGGTCTGGTCCCTGACCTCCAGTCCGGATGGTCAGACCCTCGTCATGGGTCTGGAAGACGGGAAGATCGTCGTCTATAACGTCGCCGACCGGAAGATCCGATTCACGCTCGAAGAGCATACCGGGCCGGTTTGGGGTCTCGAATACTTCCCCGACGGGCAACGATTCGTTTCTGCCAGCGACGACGGCACCGTCAAAATCTGGGACACCGACAAACGCAGTTCGGCCAAAAGCCTGCCGGCTAGCAGCGGCGTCCGTTGCGTGGCCGTGGCCGGGCACGGCCGGTCCATTGCCACCGGCGACCAGACCGGCGAAGTTTTCGTCTGGGACATCCAAGACGAGAAACCGATCCGCAAATACAACCACGGCGGCACGGTCACGGCCATCGCGTTCGACAAAGAAGGCCAGACGATCGCATCGGCCGGGTCGGACAAAACCGTCAAGATTTGGAACCTGATGAACGACGACACCAAACCGCGTTTAACACTACCGATTCAGAAAGGCCCGATCTACGCGGTCGCACTGTCACCGGACGACGGCCTGATCGCGGCGGCCGGTTGGGAGGGCATCGTCAAGATTTGGGACCTGAACTCGGGTTTCGAACTGCGAGAACTCAAAGGCCACGAGAACGATATTTGGTCGCTGTCCTTCGGAATGCGCGGCAAAGAATTGATCTTGGCGTCGGCTGGGCAAGACGGCAGTGTGCGGGTTTGGGATCCGAAATCCGGAGAGCAACTGCTGAAGTTCAAAGGCCATAAACAGGCGGCGCACGTCGTCCGCTTCGGCAGCGATAGTACCCGCCTCTTCAGCGGTGGCCGCGATGGTTTCGCCCGAATTTGGGACGTTCCGAAGTGATTTCCGATGAGTTCGCCTCCGTTCGTCATAAAGCATAGCTGTCCCACACACACGGTCGAATGTTATGAAGCTGGCGAAGTTCCGCACCTCCCTCGGCCGTGTTGGCGTCGCTTCGATCGAAGACGCCACCGCTTACCCGCTCGACCTCGCTCGCGTGCCGGGGGTCGAGACCCTCGCCGATATTTTGCACGCCCCAAACCCGCGTGCCCTCGTCGCCTTGCTCCACCCCGGCGGCGCCGGTGTGCCCGTCGCCGATGTCACGTTCCTCGCGCCGGTCGACCGCCAAGAAATTTGGGCCGCGGGAGTCACGTACAAGCGTAGCAAAGTGGCCCGTGAGGAAGAGTCGGCTGGCGCGGCGCAGTTCTACGACAAGGTCTACAGCGCCGCCCGGCCGGAGCTGTTCATGAAGGCGACCCCCGAACGCGTGACGCACCCCGGCGACCCGATCCGCGTGCGCGCCGACAGCAAATGGAACGTCCCCGAACCGGAACTGACACTCGTCGTCACGCCCGGTTTGAAGATCGTCGGCTACACCGTCGGCAACGACGTCAGCTCGCGCGACATCGAAGGGGAGAACCCGCTTTACCTCCCACAGGCCAAAATCTACACCGGCTCGTGTGCCGTCGGCCCGTGGGTGACCTTGGCCGATGCCATCCCCGAACTGACCGCCTGCGAAATTCGCTTGGTCATCCGTCGCGGCGGTGCGGTCGCCTTCGACGGC
This sequence comes from Fimbriiglobus sp., assembly GCA_025352235.1. GTDB lineage: Bacteria > Planctomycetota > Planctomycetia > Gemmatales > Gemmataceae > JALHQU01. The sequence continues at coordinate 11,054 of JANXTU010000101.1, read as the reverse complement.
AGCACGAGCATCGCCCAGATGAATCGCACACCGGAATATTTGGTCGAATGGCTCGGCAAAGAGAACGCCTTCCCCCACGGCGTCCTGCTGATGACCGGCACCGGCATCGTCCCCCCGGACGCGTTCTCCCTCTCCACCGGCGACACCGTGGACATCACCATCACCGGCATCGGCACCCTGTCGAACCCGGTGGGGTGATGGCGAGATCACTTCGATGGAATCGGGGGGATACCAATACGGCATAAAAGATCGTACGTGGAGTCGTAGAAAGCTGGCAATCGAGTCGGGTCTTCCGCCGATCCAGGAGGTACGAATATCACCATCCCCTGCCTCGCACGGGTGAGCAATACGCGGTAAGCATTCAGAAGATACTGCTTGCGAGAAGGCTTCTTGACGTTCGTCCAACGGTGACCGCAAAACGACTTATAATCCCAAGCCGAGTTGTGAAGACGCAAATCCGCGTCCCACGTCACGCATGTCCAATCCAATTCCAAGCCTTGGACTTGGAATTCGGTCGCCACGTCTTCGAGGTAATACGAAGATCGCACGTCGTTCTTTCCATCCAAAAACCAATGGATGGGATCTATGGGGGAGCGGACGTCGATCGCGTGCGGTTTCAGCCGCTGCGCTTGCGAGGAAGCGACGATTCCAAATCGCTCGCTTCCTCGGGCCTTACCCTTGAGCCAAACCTTCGCATCGTCGAGGTTGCGAGTCAAGCAAATCGGGTATTGCAACGAAATCTGACGGAACGTCTTTTCGGCGTTCGGGATATCCAGATCTAATAGTTGTTTAATCAACAGCGAGACGTTTTCAGCCCGATAGGATCGCATAGAGACCGAAAGATGTAAGGGATCGCTATAAACCACGTTGGGGCGATCTTTGATCGCTTTGAGAGTCTCATCCGCCCGGTACTCGCTATCGGAAAGTCGGCCCGAAATGTATAGATGCCAATCGGGATAGGATCGGACGACGGAACGAATCCATTCCGAAATACCGGCTTCGCCGGTATTAATTTCTTGTCCGCCGCCTACCAAGCATACGATTACCGCCCAATCTTTGTGACGATCCATGCAAGAGATCAAGAATTCCGGCTCCGATACGGGGAAATTTGCGCGGCCTTTCTTTCGTTTCATAAAGCTAGCGGTCTGTTCGTGATTCCATGCACGTTGCGCTTCGTCGAACAATACAACGTGCTCGATCGGCGGAGATTCGCCATTGTTAAGGCAATCGTCCCGAAAGTGATGGATATTCTGGATGAATAACTTGACTTCGCTCTTGGTTTGACCCTTCCGAAGCCGGATGCCTCGGGCCTTCGCAATTTGCAAGCGATCCCGTGCGAGTGCTTCGCAAAGAATCGCCACGAGTGGGCCGTTGCCCGATAGAAAGACACTGTACAATTCGCTCATTTTATCAATGTGTTGGGTCGCGATATTCAGGCCGACCAGCGTCTTTCCAGCACCCGGGACCCCAGTGACGAAGCAAATCGATTTCTGCGATTTCTCGCGCGACAAGCGGATGATGTCCGAGACCGATTGCGAAGTCTCGGACAAATTGACAGCACCGGCGTCGCTCCGCGATATTTCTGCGACTTTGTGTCCGTTGTACAATGCCATTGCGGCTTCGATGATCGAAGGCGTCGGGCAATACCGTCCCTTTTCCCATTCGTCGCAGATAGATTTGTCGCGGGGAAGTTCGGCGATGGCCCGCCGGATGACGCCGCCCAATTCGTCGGCGTTGCAACGGATCGGCCGAACGAGTTGATCGTGATCAATTTGGAAAGCCACCGGCTCACGCGGATCGGCGTCGGTCGCGATCAGGATGGGCACAACGAACCGAGAGTGGCTCGCTTCGTGAAAGTTCTTTAAATCCAGCGCGTAATCCCAAACTTGATCGTGTGCGTACGTTGCGAACGCCGATTCGCCCACTTTGAACTCTAGAACCAAGACAATGGCGTCGATGATAACGACAGCATCGATCCGCTTGCCTAAGCGGGGGACTGTGAATTCGAAGTGCACCTTTCCACGCCCCTTGTACTCTGATAGAATCTTTTGCAGCAACGATATTTGATAATGCCATGAATCCCGTTGCGTGGGTTCAAGTGGGAATTCGTTCGCCCTCGCAATCGCTCCTAAAACGGCATCTTGAGATTTGTCGACAAAGATTTCGATTCGGTCGGAATAGTAGCTGCGCATCTGTTTTTTTCAGCTCCAAAATGTTCTGGACCATGACAGATGTAAGTTGTACGTGAATATTGCCGTGCTGCGGCCGAATTCCGAGTATTCTTCAAGGTTGTAGCTATGCCACCGACACGAAAGAATCGAATTTCCCCGAATCCAGCGCGGTTCCGTCTCTCCGTGATCGACGAAACTCCTTCAATGGTCTCTCGGTACGCCCTCGACGAGAAGTGCCTGCTGCTCGCAAAAATCCGGCACAACCGGTTGATCGACCGCTTCTTCAATTCCATCGCCACATCGATCCACCAGAACTGCCGCGCATTTGTCCCGGGATTCGGCCAAATCGAAACGGATGAAGTCTATGTCGCCGTCACCAACTCGGGCGACCAATTCGTGATCCCGGTGCAAGCCAAGGGTGGGAAGGATCAAATCAACACCGGGCAGGTGATGCAGGACTTGGCGCTGTGCCGCTACAAATTCCCGCTGTTGGTGCCGCGTCCGGTCGCGGTGCAGTTCGTCGAAGATGAACTCGGTGAAACCATCGTGATGTTCGAATTGATCGAGAGCGAAGGCGAACTTTCGGTGGTCGACGAAAAGCACTATCGGCTCGTCCCCGCGAACTCGATCGGAGCCGGGGACTTGGACGAATACCGCAGAGCATCCCGCAGCTGACCGGCTACCCCAGCACGGAGTGCACCAAGCCGTAAAGTTCCTGCGCGACGAATGGCTTGCGGAGGAAGCCGGCCAAGCCCTTGCCCGCGAAGCCGGCGGTGGCCTCTTCTTGGTTGAAGCCGCTCGTCAGGATCACTTGGACGTCGGGCTGGCGCTGCCGGAGTTCGCGGAACGCCGCATCGGGGCGAATCGAGAGTTCCCAATCCGCCCCCGGGGACAGGCGCCGCGTGCGCGTTTGAATTAAACCCGATTCAATGATCCGGTGTACCCACCGAACGAGTCGGTCTTGATACCGAGCTTCTGCAAGATCGTGACGAAAAGCTTCGCCAGCGGAAGCTCTTCCACTTCGAGCTTGCCTTGCCATCCCACATCCGTGTCGATTCCTGCGCCGGCTTGATTGTCTTCATTTCCTTTGCCGAACTTGAGATACCGCCCATTGGTGAAGCCGAAGTTTTTCCCACCTGCGGAAATGATGGGATAGTTGCGGGAGAGGTGAAAACTGCTGGACGCCGAACCGTGCATGGCGAACGTGTTATCCAGCATATTTCCTTTGCCGGTCGGCTCGGGCGTATCTTTGAGTTTCTGGACGAAGCGACCGAATTCCTCGGCTTGGTACCGATTGTAGGTGCCCAGGTTCTTCCAGCCGTTGGGCTTTTTGACCTCATGAGTCAGGCCATGAGCCGCGCCAAGCCCGACGGCGAGTGAGAGCAGATCGTGTGGACCTTCGCCATTCTCGCGACCCAACTGAAATGTCGCCACGCGGGTCGAATCGCTCAGGAAGGCGAGATAGATCAGTTCATACATCGTCTGGAAATAGAGTTTAGCTTCTTTGGGCTCAGCATCCAGATGCAGGTTGCGAGTATCAACCTTGGGGGTCGGCGTATCGATCCACTTTTGCGCCTTCGCGAGCTTCAGTTCGGTATCGCGCACTGCATCGAGATACTGCTTGAGGGTCTCTTGATCTTTCTTGGAGAGTTCGAGTGCCAAGGAGCGAGTGTTTTCGGTCAGAAAATCCAGGGCACTCTTGCTTCTCGCTAGTTTTGCGGCCGCATCTTTACCACTCGTCACGAATAGCATGTCGAAGATGTCTTTGGGTTTATTCATCGCGGGGATCGCCCGCCCTTCCCGATTGAAGGACTGCGTCTGGGCGCCACGCGGGCCGCCAACGCCTCCATTCGTCGACAGGACCAACGAAGAGTAGCGGGTGAAATCTCCGGAGTACTCCGCATAGACCTGATCGAGCGAGATCGAATTCTGATACGGGCCCGAACCACCGATGGGCGCACCCGTCAAATACTGATCGGCATTGGAATGGCCGTGGACCTGTCGCGCGGCGGGATGCGACAACCCGGAATAAATCGTGATGTCATTGCGCAACGGCTTGAGCACATCGAGCACTTTCGTCAATTCAAAATCCTTTTCGCCACCCCGAGGGAACCAGCTCCAGTCCTTCCACGCCGGATCGGACTTGAGCGGGATACCCACACCATCCGGGTGATAAACGCTGAGAAACCGCTTGGGAATCTCGTCCGCACTGGGAGCGCCCGCGGCGAATGTTTCGAACCACGGCAGGGCCAATGCGACCCCGGTCCCACGAAGGAAATTCCGCCGGCTCAGCGATTCGGATTTATTGTTCATCGTCTGTTCCTGAAACTCACTTCGAGTTGAAGAGGTTGCTGTTCACGATCAGTTGGATCAGGTCGCGCAGGCCGTCATCGCGTCGTCGGAACTGCGCGGTCAAGTTTTCGATTTCCGCGCGATCGCCAAAAGTGAGCGGCCTGCCAAGGGCATAGGCCATCAACTTCGACACCATCGCTTGGGCGAATTGATCCTGTCGGTCCGTCAGCAGATAGCGTTTGAGCCCATCCATCCCGGCCAGCGTTTGCCGATTGAACAATTCGGATGTAGCATCGACGGGCTTGTTCTTGATGTGGGTCCGGAAGACGCCGAGGGCATCGTAGTTCTCAAATGCGATTCCCCACGGGTCGATCCGGGAGTGACACGATGCGCAGGCCAGCTTGTTCCGGTGATCGGCGATCCGTTCTTTCAAAGTCATTTTGAGAATCTCCGGATTCGTCAGGTCGACTTCCGGGACATCCGGCGGAGGCGGAGGTGGCGGATCGTGAAGGATTCGTTTCAACATCCACACACCCCGCTTCAGCGGATGGGAATCCTTACCGTCGGAGTTCATGGCGAGGATGGCTGCGCCCGTCAAGAGTCCGCCGCGATTCATGTGCGGGGCGATTGGCACTTTGCGAAAATGGGGGCCGTAAACCTTCGGAATCCCGTAGTGGGCCGCCAGCCGTTCGTTGATCACGGCGTAATCCGAATGGATGAAGTCCATGATGCTGTGGTTGTGCCTGAGGACTTCCTCGAAGAAGGCGATCGGCTCTTCCTGCATCGCATCTTTCAATGGGCCAGCCGGGACGTGCGTCACACTGTTGAGGCCATCCAGACCCAGCCATTGCTCGACGAAATTCTGAGAGAATCGTCTCGAACGCGGGTCCGCCAGCATGCGTTTCACTTGGCCGGCCAAGGCCTCGGGCTTTCGAAGCTTTCCCTGCTCCGCGAGTTTCAATAGTTCTTCATCCGGTAGGCTCGACCACAAAAATACGGACAAGCGACTGGCCAACTCCATCTCACTGATCTTGGCCGGCAACTTGTTTTCGTCGCTCGTCGCTCGTTGTGTCAAATAGAGGAACTCCGGCGTGGCCAATGACGTCGCCAGCACTTCCACCATGGCATCTTCGAAAGTTGAGAACTCCGGCCGATACTTCGCAAACAGGGCCATGAACTTGTCAATTTCTTGCGAATGGGCTGGTCGACGCCAGACGCGTCGGAGGAATTTATTCAGCACTTCGCGGCCGTAGACGTTTTCATCTCCCTTGTTTGCACTCTCGATAAAAATGTCGGTGTGTGTTTTCGGCGGCCATTGCTCGTAGAACGGCGCACTGATTTCGATATGCTCGATGAGGACTTTGAGACGCTCTTCCCCTCCGGTGGCATTGGACACATTACGAATGTGTAGGAACTCATCCCGTCTCGGGAATGTGGTGGTCAGTTTCCGAAAGGGGTTGCGTTGGATATCGCTCAGCGGGATATCGAAGTGAAGAAACTGCGGTTTGTCGGCCGATGCCGTCACTGGGATATCGCGTGGACTGATGACCTGCGTGAAATTGGCATCGTTGCTGGTGTGGGCACTGAGCAGGAGCCTTAGGCTGGCATACTCGTCCGGGTTCATCGTCGAGCGTCCGGCACGAATGCGCACGCGCATAATGCCTTCGTCGGGAAGAAAGCGATCCAGATTCAGTTTCAGCTCGTTGCCTTCGGGAAACACGAGGACAACGGGTGAAACGGTAGGAATTTGCCCGGCAACCGCTCCGGCCTGAGGCGTCGCTTTTACTGGGGAGAACGGAACGCCCTTGCCTGTCTCCCGGTTCAAGAGGTGCTGTTGATTCTTGTATTTGCGATAGCTGGCTTCGCTCTGGTCGAACGTTTTGGCATTTTTTCCGACTTCATCCATCTCTTTCTGCATTGAGACAGTGTAGGTGACGGCTTTGGGACGCGGACCGCTCACGGTCGCCCGTTTGATCGCTTTCAATGCGATCTCGCGATAGGTCTCGAATTGCATGCCCGAAATCTGCAGCAATTCCGAGCTGTTCTTGAAACCGTCTTCCGTCTTGGTTTCCGGCGGGAGTTTGTTCGCCAAGGAATAAGGAACGCCAAGCAGATCCTGCAGGGCATAGTCGTATTCGTACTTCGTCAATCGACGAAACGACGAATGTTCTTTGCTATTGCGACGTACGATCGACGCCTTATTCAATTCCTCGCTGAGCCAATCAACCACCTTGCCCCGATCCGCGCTGGCGAGTGCATACTCCGGCTCGTTTTCTGGGGGCATTTCCGATTTGCTGAGAGCGCTATAGACCTCTCGCCATTTCTCAGCATCGGGGCCGGCAAGTAGGTCTGGGTTGAGTTGGTCGATGCGAAGTCGGCCCTTGGCCTTCTTCGGACCGTGACAGTTCACGCAGCTCTTCGTGAGGATCGGTTCCACCGACTTCTGATAGTCGGCAATGTTAGCCTTGGGGATCGTATCGCTGGTATCCGTCGCGGCCTTGGTCTCTCTCAAATATCTCGATTTGCTGCGCCCCTGTTCTTTGGCCGCTTCCAATGTACTCCGCGACTCTTGACCATCGGCGACGTGAATCGCACCGGCAAATCCGAGTGCCAGCAAAACGGCGATTTTTAAAAGCTTCATAGGTTCGCTTTTCGTCCTGAGCATGCTTGGACACGCGTAAGCCCGTTGCGCAATCACCAAGAAAAATTATACCACCTCCGCCGCCGTCCAGTCTATTCTTTCCTTTGTGTTGCCGAGGCGGCTGCCCCGACTTCCCTCCGATGATCTCCTACTTCGGTTTCACAACGGTCAGCTTGCGGCGATAGATCTTCGACCCGTGTGCGATGTAGAGGGTGCTGTGATCGGAGCCAGCCAAGACGCAGGACGTCATGGGTTGATCGTTGTCGACTTTCGGCAACACACCGCACGGGCGGCCCGTCGGATCGAAGATTTGCACACCAAGACCGCTCGTCACATAAACGCGCCCGGCTTTGTCGACCGCCATACCGTCGCCTTGGGCGTTTTCCACATACGGTGGGGGTTGGTTGAATTTGAACTCGCCTTTGGAATTGATCGGCAGGCGCATCGGCATCGTCGGCATCTTGGCGTCGAGGATTCCGTCTTTGTTGACCCGGAAGGTCCAAGTGTGTGTCCCGCCGTAATCGGACACGGCCAGCGTGCCGCCATCGTTGGAGATCGCGATGCCGTTCGGCTTGCCGATGCCCGTGTCCACGACTTTGACTTGGCCATTCTTCGGATCGATCCGGGTGACCTGTTTCGCCGCGGTCTCCGTAATCAGGATGAAGCCGTCTTTCGTCACTGCGAGGTCGTTCGGTTTGACCCCCTCGGCGACGACCTTCACTTCGCCGCTGCCGGGGTTGATCGAAATCACGCGGGACTTCGCCCCTTGGCAGGCGTAGAGAACCGATTCATCCGGACTGAATTTGAGACCGCTCACCGACTCTTTGCAGATGACTTTGCTCGTGCCATCGGCGGCGCTCATCCGAACCACGGACGAAGCCTTCATATCGCAGTAGTAGAGGTTGCCGGATTTGTCGGTACACAGCCCGTCCGCGAAGCCGAGATCCTTGGCGACCACTTCCCACGACTGATCTCGAATCAACAAATTCAGAAGGGTTAGGTCGCCGCCGAGGTCCCCTTTGGTGTCGAGCACCGGTGTGGGCTTGTCCTTGCGCCAGAGCCACTTCATCGCATCGGGGAACTTGGAACCGCCGAAGTCCGAATTGTGGGCGTAACCCTCGGCCCAATCGAAGCGGACGTCGTAGCCCATGTATTTCAAAGCCGACGCCATTTGCTGATTGGCCCACGGCCAACTTCCGAAGGCGTTGTCGACATCGCCGCTCGTGTCGGCCATGTAAACCCGGATCGGCTTGATTTCGGTCTTGCGCACCAACGACGGATAAACGTCGCCGCCGCGGAGATTCGTGAAACTGCCGACGCTCGAATAGACCTTGCGGAAGATGTCGGTCCGCTCCCAAGCCGAGGTGAATGCGCAGATCGCGCCCGAACTGGAACCGCCGATGGCATGCATCTCGGGATCGTCCGAGATCGTGTACTTCTTCTTCACCTCGGGGATGATCTCCTCGACCAAGAAACGGACGTAGCGATCGCCGAGGCTGTCGTATTCCAAGCTGCGATTGGAGTGCGCGCCGTTCTGCCGCGGCTTTTCTATCTCGTGCCCCGGATTAAGGAAAACGGCAATCGTCGCCGGCATATCGCCGCGGGCAATCAGGTTGTCGAATACGATCGGCACTCGCCAGCGACCTTTGTCATTTTTCATGCCCTCGCCATCTTGAAACACCATCAACGCCGCCGGCTTGTCGGCCTTATATTGAGCCGGCACGTAGATCGACCAATCGCGGGTCGTTTTGGCAAAGATCTTCGATTCGAAAACGGGCATCTGCAAAACGATCCCCTTCGGTACGCCGTCTTGTGCCACCGCGTCCGGATGGGGCTTCCATTCCGGCTTCGTTTCGACGTGCGGAAGTTTTGTGCTATCCGCTTTGTCGTTCCAGAGCCACTTCAGCGATTCCGGAAGCAATTCGCCGCCGAATTTGCCACTGTGCCCGCCGTCGGTCATTTCGAGCTTGTACTTGTAACCCGCGAATTGGAGGGCCGTGGCGAGATCTTGATTGCTAAGCGGCCAGTTGCCATGCAAGTTGTCGAGGTCGCTTTTGCCATCTTGAAGATAAACCTTGATCGGCTTAGGTTTGGCTTTCGTCTTGCGCACGAGGCCCGGGTAGACCCAGCCGCCGCGGATGTTGGTGAAGCTGCCGATGTGACTCAGCACCAGGCCGAACTGCTCCGGCTTTTCCCAAGCGACCGTGAAGGCGCAGATCCCACTCGACGAAATCCCGCACACTCCCCGCTTCGCGGGATCTTTGGATACGTTCAGCCCCTTGAGCGCTACGGGCAGGAATTCGTCGATGAGGAACTTCGCGTAGGTATCGCCCACAGAATCGTACTCGAACGAGCGATTGCTGCGGTCCGCCGCACCGGGGACCGTCGCCGCGACCGTGCCCGGATTCACGAATACGGCAACCGTCACGGGCATCAGTTTTTGATGGATGAGGTTGTCGAACACGACCGGCACCCGAAAGCCATCTTTGGTGTTCGCGTAGCCGCTGCCGTCCATGAAGACCATGAGGGCCGCGGGTTCTTCGGCCTTGTATTGAGCCGGCACGTAGACGCTGTAGTCGCGCTTCGTGCCCGGATAGATTTTACTTTCGGTCAATTGCCCCGAGGTAACCTTCCCTTGGGGTACGCCCGGCTGAACGATTCGATCGGGATGCTCTTGAGCCTCGACGCGGATCTGGGACGACAACAACGCGAAGCCTAGGGCGATCCAAGTACTCATGAGTGACTTCATGAATGAACTTCCTGAGTGGCGGTGAAGCTTGTCATATGTTGTGGTTTGCCTTATGAGAAATTCAGCGGCTTTGCAGGTGCGATTCTCACATTTGCTGGTCAAGCTGCAAGTACCATCGGGCTATATTTGGCCGTTCAAGACTGAATCAAGGACTTCCCCACGAAAAACAGGGCGCAGTTAAGAGTTTTCGGAATATTCGAACTCCGTCGGGGCGACGTACCCCAGCGACGAGTGTCGGCGCATTCGGTTGTAGAAGACTTCGAGGGACTCGAACAGGCTCGCCTTCGCCGCGTCGCGGGTCGGGTCGTTTTCGTGGTGGACGAGTTCCTTCTTCAGGCTTGCGAAGAACGACTCCATCGGCGCGTTGTCGTAGCAGTCTCCCTTGCGGCTCATGCTGCAGGTGATGCCCTTCTCGGCTAGGGCCCGTTGGTAGTGCTCGCTAGCGTACTTGGCTGCCCCGGTCCGAGTGCGCCACCAAGCCGGCGTCGGGGAATCGCTGCTTGACCGCCATCTCCAAGGCGTCGACCACGAGGCGGCTCTCCATCGTTGCTCCCATCGACCAACCAACCACGCGACGCGAGTCCAGGTCTTCGACGACTGCGAGGTCGAGCCAACCCTCCCGCGTCGGGTGGATCTTCCGGATCTCCGCGGCCAACTCGTCGCGGCGCAACTCGGTGACACTGGGTTGTCGCTCGATCCAGTCGTAGTAACCCGACGGTGAGACTTCGAGCACCTCGCACATCAGTCGCACCGGAAAAAGCGAAGACTGGCGATGGATCACATCGTATCTCAGGTCGACTCCCTGGCAAAGAACGCCGCCGCTTTTTTAGGAGATCACGCTCCTGCAGCAGTCGCTTGTTCTCGGCCCGCAGGCGGTGGAGTTCCTCGTCGATCACGCTGCGGTTGCCCCGGCCGGGAAACGCCTTCGTACCCTCGGCGTCGAACTGCTTCTTCCAGGTGCGAATCTGGGTGTCGCGGAGCCCGAGTTGTCGGGCGGCCTCCGCGTAAGAGAAGCCCGTCTCGGTGACGAGCTGCACCGCTTGCAGCTTGTCCTGATTTGCGTCGACGAATCGCACTTCCACCGCGACAGGGACCTGGGATGGCCGGGAGGTCGTGGCGATTTGGGACGGCGCCCCGTGGCACCGGGCCAAGATCGTGCAGCAAACGGCGGCGGAGTTAGGCATCACCTTGGTGGCCTGGC
>JANXTU010000097.1 GCA_025352235.1 Fimbriiglobus sp. | reverse complement strand
GAGGTGCGGAACGCGAGTGCTGGCGTCAACCACTTTTCGCGGAGCGAAAAGCGACGTTCTCCGCTCGGCTCGGCTTTCAAAACCGAAGGTGGGGCGGAGTCCGACGCATCGGAAAATCGGCGTTTCGCGATGTGTCACTCTAAAGTCCGTCGAGCATAGCCACCATTCAAACCGCCCGGCAAATTCGAAGTTCCTTGGGCGCGCGGCGGATCTGCCGGATATCCCTATATCGGAACCGATCGGATGTCCGCAAATCGATCGGAATTGTCTTGACGCCGCCCAATATCACGGCTATCCTGTTGGAAAACCCCACGTCCCCACGCCGGAGAGTCCCTGTTCGGCGGCAGGAGGGCGCGCGGCAGATGATCGTCTTCGCCTGCCCAAACCCAGCCTGCCGGGATGCGGATACAGGTTCCACACCCGGCCCCCGTGCCGGGCGACCTGATCGATGAGGAGACCGGAGCGGTCCTCAAGGACCAAGTCGACCCGTCTCCCAGGCGGTCGCGCCGACGCTCCGATCCTGAGCCGCAGATGAAGCGTCCGAAATTATTCTGTGAAGGAGTGCCGATGGTCGTGCGTCGTCCCGTGAGTAATCCCATCGGAGACTTTCTTACGTTCCGATGGATGATCACTCCGCTGTTGATTCAGGCGTTTTTCTGGTTGGGTACGTTGGGGTGTCTGCTGTGCGGTGGGCGGGTGATGCTGTCGAGCTTCGAGTCGCGTCCCGATCCGTTGAACGGGTATGAGCGTGCCGGAACGGGCGTGGAAAAGGCGAGGAAGTCGTCGGCAAGCAATTTCGCGGTGATGGAGTTTGCAGGCGGCTTAATGATTGTGGTGATGGGGCCATTAGTGCTTCGGATCGCGTGTGAGCTGGACATTATCCTCTTCAAGATCCACGATGAGTTGAAATCCACGAATGACCGTGCGCGGTATCGGTCGAATGATTGAGAGCAGCCTCGGACTCCAGAGAGGCCGCCCCACATCCGGACGTGCATCGCGCGGGTCGAGTGAACTGAGGAATCGGAACGGTATCGTGCAAAGAGACTTCGGTGGGACGTTCCCATCGAAATCGGAAGTGTGATCGATCGCGCCAGTGCGATCCAATTACAAGTTCGGCGGTAGAGGGCGTCGGATGTTTAACGGCGAAGAAAGCATTCGTATCCAATCCTCGATGTTACGCGAGAAGATCGAGGAGGCCATTGAAGACGCGACCAACGGTCTCGGAACGCTCAAGTTCTTTGATCGGGGCGAATTCGAAATCAGCGGCGGTCGCTTCAAATCCTTCGCTACTGACGTGACCATAACGGGGCAGTTGGCCAAAGGCCGCAAAGAGGGCGAGTGGACTCTCCGCATGGAGTACAGTGTCAAGCCATCCGGGGGTTGCTGGGCGATTGCCATCGTCGGGCTGTTCATCGTGTTCATCTTCAGTTTCCTGATCCTGCTCCTGCTCATCCCTATGATGGCCAAAAGCGAAGTGCAGCGAGCCGTCGAACGGGCGATGCGAGACGTGCGCAACGAGGTGGAGGACGAGCGGGACGAGGACAGCCGCTCTCGGCGTCGCCGCCGTTCTTGAGAGCATAAGCAGAGGCCGCCTAACCAGAAATTGCAGGGGACCGGCGGGGTCAATCCAATTTGGTTGCTCAGTGCGCCCGCCGCCGCTGAGCTTGGTCGTTCGGCGGCGGAAGGCTCCTGGACAGCGGAGGCGCGGATGGATGCGGCCGCTGGTGTGTTCTCATACTGCACTCGCTGCGGCTTGGCTGTCGGAGCGTACCCCGGGCGGGAGTGGCGGGGGGACTTCCCCGACGACGATGACATGCCAGTGGCCGACGCAGATCGCGCGGACAAGCGGCCGACCGATTACTGGTGCCCGCGGTGTCGGGCGGTTTGGCGGGCGCTCGACGTGATGGAGACCGGGTACGACCGGGCGTGCGGCCACTTCATGCCGTGCAACGTCCGGTTCTGCGGAGTGTGCGGCCGCGAGGAGTAACGTCACTCGCTTGAATGGCGAGATGATGTCCACGGCGCAAACCGGTCTGTAGCGCATGCCGCTGAGTGTGCCCTTCAAGGCTTTTGTCCCGCCGGCAAGCTCGGTCGCAGGGCTTCCCTACGGTTCTGCTGGGTGTCACAACGATTCTGGGAGTTTTTTACGTGAGCGGGGGACGTCAGTCCCCCGTGGAATTGAACCGCAATGAGTTTCGCAGACACGGGGGGCTGACGCCACCCCGCTCGGAAGACCACCTCCAAGAATGGTTGCTACACCCGCCGTCACTCGTCGCGATACGGCTTCTTCGCGCGGTAGAGTGCCAGCCGCGATTCCTGCTCATTCTGGTCGGTCGCGTCGAGCTGAGGTCTCACCGACAGCAGAAAGTGCATCTTTGTCGAGTGCCAGAAAGATTCGTCAGACCCGAAGACGGGTGTGGCAAAACTTTCTGGCAGTATTTGAACCGCTTGAAATTCCAACGGAGACCTCACCCCCCGGCCGAACGTGCAGCTTTTGTTGACTGCCAGAAAGATTTACCAGACCCAACAAATCTTGGAGGTTGCTCCGACGGGCCGAGCCCCGTAGGGCGGGTGGAGTCTTCGGAACCCGCCGCAGAACGGGATGACCTACCGGTATCCGGCGGAGCTACGTTTCTTCCGGCGGCGGGTTCCGAAGACTCCACCCGCCCTACGGGATCCGTCCAACTCCAAGAATGGTTGCTACACCCATCGGGCGGTCGGCCGCAGCGACAAGTTTCCAACTCGTCGACCATGGCGGATCGACAATCGGTGTTGCGGAAGCAACTCGGGAAATCGTTCGGCGACAAGTTGGAAACTTGTCGCCACGCCGGATCGGGTACAATCCTTCCTATCTCCTGAGGACCCGCCATGAATCCCCTCCACTCCACCCGCCGGGCGTTCTTCGGCCGTACAGCGCAGGGCGTCGGCTCCGTCGCCCTCGCGTCGCTCCTCGCCGACAAGGGTTTGTCAGCGGAGCCGATGTCGCCGCTGCACCACGCGGCTCAGGCGAAGCGCGTCATCTGGCTCTACATGGCCGGGGGGATGAGCCACCTCGAAACCTTCGACCCGAAGCCGAAGCTCGCCGAACTCCACGGCAAGCCGATGCCGGAGTCGATCACGAAAGGTCAGCAGATCGCCCAGTTGCAGGGGGCGAAGCTGATGTGCTTCGGCCCGCAGCACCCCTTCAAAAAGTACGGCAAATCCGGCCTCGAAATCTCCACCGTCTTCCCGCTGCTCGGAGAAAAGTGCGCCGACGACATTTGCATCCTGCGCAGTCTGCACACCGACGCCATCAACCACGATCCCGCGCACACGCTCATGAACACGGGCTCCATGATCCCCGGTCGCCCCTCGGCCGGGTCGTGGCTCTGGTACGGCCTCGGCAACGAGGCCAAAGACCTCCCCGGCTTCACCGTGCTCGTGAGTACCGGGCGCTTCGGCCAGAGCCAACCGATCGCCGCGCGGCAGTGGCACAGCGGTTTCCTCCCCGGCAAATATCAGGGCGTGCATTTGCGCGGCCAAGGCGACCCGGTACTGTACGTCCGCAACCCGAAAGGCGTGTCGAACCAGCAGCAAAAGGACGTGATCGACGCCGTCGCCAAGTTGAACACGATCGAGAACGAAGTGGTCGATGACCCCGAGATCGCCACGCGGATCAGCCAGTACGAACTCGCCTTCCAGATGCAGACGGGCGTGCCCGACCTCGTGGATTTCAGCAAGGAGCCGAAGGCGATCACCGACCTTTACGGCACCAAGGGCGGCGACGGCTCGTTCGCCTCAAACTGCCTGCTCGCTCGCCGACTGGCCGAGAAGGGCGTGCGCTTCATCCAACTCTACCACCGCGACTGGGACCACCACGGCAGCGTGAAGGACCACATCGCCGGCACCGCCAAGGAAGTCGATCAGGGGGTCGCGGCGCTGCTCACCGACCTAAAGAACCGCGACATGCTCAAGGACACGCTCGTCGTCTTCGGCACCGAATTCGGCCGGACGCCGATGGGCCAGGGCAACGGCCGCGATCACCACCTCGCGGGCTTCAGCATGTGGCTCGCCGGCGGCGGCATCAAAGGCGGCATGACCCACGGCAACACTGACGATTTCGGCTACCACGCCGTGGAGAACAAGGTCCACGTGAACGACCTGCACGCGACGATGCTGCACCTGCTGGGGATCGACCACAAGCTGCTGACGCACAAGTTCCAGGGGAGGAACTTCCGGCTGACGGACATCGCGGGCGAGGTGATTAAGCCGGTGCTGGCGTGAGTGTCCGAGATGAGATGAAGAGATGGTATTACTGAATCCACGCACGGAGATGTCTGATGAGCGGTCGTGTTTGGGTGATGGATCCGCATTCGGGCGGGAACAAGATTCCCGAGGCTGTTAAGCGGGACACGGTGACCCGCGTGGAGCGCCACGCCGCCGCCCGGTACGCCGGCCGGTACACCCGGTTGGACATCCGGTTCCGCGGAGCCCTCTGCTACTTCGATGCATACCTCGAGCCGGAGGAACCTTCAAAGGCGCTGTTGGAGATTACCGGCGAGACGGCGGAGGAATCCGTGGAGCGGATGCGGAAAGTCCCCTTGCATTTGTGCCGCTTGAGATACTTTTCCGCGGATCGATGGAGCTTGGCGTTTTACACGTACAGCAATGAGCGCTACGAGCCTTGCCTGTACTCCAATGGAACGTTCTTCGGCACCCCGGAAGAAGCGCTGGATGTGGGAGCCGTGTACTTGCAGAATCAGTAGGGAATCGGGATGTGGCTCGCCGGCGGCGGCAAGACCCACGGCAACACCGACGATTTCGGCTACCACGCCGAGGTCCACGTCAACGACCTGCACGCGACGATGCTCCACCTGCTGGGGATCGACCACAAGCTGCTGACGCACAAGTTCCAGGGGCGGAACTTCAGGCTGACGGACATCGCCGGGGAGGTGATTCGGCCGATGCTGGCGTGAGGTGAGCAGCAAGTGTCGCCGTTCGCTCCGCGAACGGGCCTCCCGCAATTCAAATGCTGTACTCCTCGCAAAGCCAACTGTTCGCGGAGCGAACGGCGACACTCTCTATTCACTCCTCGAGCCTCCAGTGAATATATTCGCCCTGTTTCAAACCCGCTTTCACCGGATTCGCCGCAATGTATTCACGGAAGTATTCGTATTGCGTCCAACTGCGCACGAGGTGGTCGAAGGGCTCGCCCTGCCAGAATCGGCCGGATTCGCCGAGGGCACGGTTGATCCGGACTGCAGTGTAATGCAGCCAGGAATCGAACGCCCCTGCCATGCTTTCTGGAGAGGGAAAGGCGCAGAGCAGATGGACGTGATTGGGCATCACGATGAAATCGCCCATCCGATATCGGACGCCATCGAAGTGGAGGAGCGACTGCGCTACAATCTGCGCGAACTCGGGGCGACGCAGGAGGCAGCGACCGGCGCATCCGTCGAGGAAGTCGTCCCGCGTCCGCTCGAAATGTCGCTGGAATTCGGCGCGATCTTTCTCGGTTAGAGTGGGAACGATATCGGACCATCGCCGCGGTTCCGAATACCCCCGGCTCGCGAGCCACTGCTGCTTTTCCAGATCCCACTGGGCCACGATGGCCGAAGGAATTGAATCGTGCGTGCGGAACGTCACGAAGACGATTGCACCGTTCTGAGACCAGTGCGGCCGAAGGTGCTCGCTGACGAAATACTCCGATTTCGGATCGAAGAGATCACCGAGCAAAGTTTTCTCCCGAAGTAGACGTGCGGAGAGTGTGAAAGCCAGCAGACCGAAGGCGAAGAGCGCGCGGAACATCGGGGAATCTCGGGAGGGGTTTTCTCGCCGGGTAAGCATACCCGATTGCGGTGGGAAATGGTTTCGGCGGGCATCGCATCCATCGAAATCGGACGTAAAGCA
>JANXTU010000568.1 GCA_025352235.1 Fimbriiglobus sp. | reverse complement strand
AATAAAAAAATAAATTATAAAAAAAATCAAATTGTTCAACGGCCGCGATCACACGACCGTGTTGCACGCGGCCGTTGAAGTAGCGGCCGATGGTGGCCAGCGGCAGTTTCGCCACCTCACGAGCTAAGTACATGGCCACCTGCCGTGGGATCATCACGCCCTTCAAGCGGCTGGCTCCCAAAATCTCTTTCGGCTTCACCCCGTAACTGGTGGCCACCCGGTTCACGATCCGTTCCATCGGGTCGACCGCCTCGGTCGGCTCTCGCAACCAATCGCGCACCTGTTTCGCGGTCAGTGGCAACCCCGTCTGCTTCGCCAGCGGCTTCAACTTGTCGATGAACCCGAGTAACAGCCGGATGCTGCCCGCCGAGTTCTTGGCCAACCACTTCTCCGCCGCCTCGTCGAGTTTCAGCTTCCGCTTCTCGGCAACGCTGGTCACCAACAGCCGGCGGCTCGTCAGGCTCGGATATTCCAGCCGGACGACCAACCCCGCTGCGAGACGATTGGTGAGGCGTCGCGGCAAGTGCGTCAATCCGGCTGGGCCACCCGATGCCGTGATGACCGTCGGCCGCTGCCGGGCACTGCGGTGATCGAGTAAGCGAATCACGGAATCGATGTCGCAATCCTTAACTTCATTTAAGTCTTCGACCACGAGGAGATCGGACGATAAGAGGTCTTCGAATTCGTCGAGGGATAGTTGCGGGTTCTCGGTCGAGGGGGTGGAACGGGGGAATTCGTTCGCCAATACCGATTGCACCGTCTGTGCGGCTGGCCCGGCAATGATTTCTCGAATGAGGGTCTGGACGAGGTACGATTTGCCGGTACCAGGTGGCCCATGGAGCAAAAGGGGCGATGCGAAGGGGATGCGACGGAGCGGCCGGTGCAGAGCCTGCACGACGCGCTTGCAGGCCCGAACTGCGGAGCGATTTTCAGGAAGAATGTGGAAATCGGCCCACAATGTGGGTTTCAAGCCGACTCCGATTGCGAAGGTGGGCTGAACCATGCCCATATTTTACGCAATGCGGTGCGCAGAGTGAAGCCCAACCTCGCGGCGCAACCCCAATGCGCCATTCGGGATGGTACGAGAATGACGCAAATTGTGGAAAAGCCGTCAACAGAGTGTTGTTAACTTTTGAGGCGAGCCGGCCGCGTTAGCGGTCGGAGTGTGGAGTTGGTCAAGCCAAGACAGGTGATAGTTCGGTTTCTTCGGCGTATGACTCGCTGGGCGCCGAGTGCCACTTTTGGAACAGCAGAAAAGCCAAGCCAAAGTAAACGGCGTACGCGGCGTACCCGATTGATGCAGTGAATTGGCCGCCGATGCCCGCACCGAAGAGTACCAGTGCCCAGGAGAATGCTGCCACGAGGCGGATTGGCCAGCCCCACCGACCAATCACACCCTTAACAACCACTGCGGAAACCATTGCCAAGGCAGCGCACCGGAGCCAGTCGATCGGCTGGCCAAACGCGAATCCGACCCGCACCATCTGATACACCAGCACGACGAGCGGGCCGGCCGTCGCAACTGTCAGTTCGAAGTACGAGAACAAACTCGACCATCGCGAGCCACCG
The DNA here is from genome assembly GCA_025352235.1 of Fimbriiglobus sp. GTDB lineage: Bacteria > Planctomycetota > Planctomycetia > Gemmatales > Gemmataceae > JALHQU01. Next base: position 10,840 of record JANXTU010000568.1, on the reverse strand, counting down.
CGTCGCAGGAGCCAGGCCCCCGCCAGTGTGCCGCAGAAGGCGGGCAGGCCGACGGCCGCCATGGACACGATCACGCCGAACCAGACGCCATACACACTGCCAACCACTTGGTCAGACTCGATTTTATTGGAAAACAACTGGCCGCGGTCGTTTGCTGGTGTCGCTTTCAACTCGGGATATGGGGCAGTCAGCACGTCGGACGGGAGCACCGTCGCCTCGGCCGGCGTCCGCGACGACTTCGCGAGCACCGACATATCCGAAATCGATGGCACGATCACCATGCCGATGGTGACCACCCAGCCGATCCACACGACGTACGCGGCGGCGCTGGCGGTTGCCGCCGTCGTCAACCCCGCGGACACCGCCTCCCACTGACCCTTCGGCCGCACCAACCGTGCCGTCACCAGCCCGATGATAAATGGGGCCGCAACCGCCAAGAAGACCATCGGAACCATGACGGCGTAGGGGAGCGTGAAGTCTCGGGCCGGCCAAGGCGCGTCCACACTCGGATACTTGGCGTAGACCCCGGCGATGTACTTGAACACCGCGATCATCATGCTCCAGGCGATGCCGACGGTCAGCGTTCCGCCGATCAGGCCGACCAGAGCCGGGCCGAACGTGACGCGAAAACGCGACCAAAAGGCGAGTTCGTTACCAAGCGGGAGCACCGCCGCGGTCATCGGATCATTCACGTTTTTAGCCCTCGGTGACAAACGGCGTTGATCAGCCGCATTTCAAAGCGTAGAACAGAACATCGGCACGGGCAACCGGGGCTTCAATCGGGGTGGCCGGAATTGAACCGACACGCCACCTCGAAAATGGAACCTGCTCCCCTTTCGCCCCCGAAATTGGCCGAGTTGCTCGCTCAACGGGCCGCCCTTCCCCCGGATCAAAGGGCCGCACTGGCCGTGCCCAAAGCGCCGGCATTCGGGTCGATGCTGCGATCTATGACGTTCAACGACTCTTCCGCTTGCCCAACAGCCGGCTGTTCTGTCTTCGGCGCCAGTTCTCGAAGCCACAAGCTTCATCCTTCTCACGGGGCGAACAGCGACAGTCGGCGTCACGGCCAAAATTGACTGCATACCCTCGGTGCCCGATGATGCGATCTCAATTGAACCATGCCGCGTATATGAAATCGAACGGGCCGTCGAAGACCCGCAAAGTCTGCAAGATCGTCTCCAAACCGATCCCATCTTTGACTTTGTCCTTGGCGATTTCGAGGAACTTCGCGCCGATCCCCTTCTCCCTCAGCCGCGTGAAGTTGAAAAGATCGACCGGGGGATCGTCCAGGACTTTCTTGAGGTTCAGACCAGTACCTTCGGGAGCTTTGAATACATTCGAGAGGGCTTGATACACGAACAGCCGTTCCCCCTTCAGCAATCCTTCGAGCAGATCCATCATTTCGAGCCAGGCGTCGATCCGCGCCCGATCCACCGATAGACCCACCACCCCCTTCTGTTTGGCGTTGGGCAACCACTCGTAATCATCATCCTGTTCGGCGAGGATGAACTTCCACGTCTCGCGGTTCAGTTCGCAAACCGACACCAAGTGCAAACGGGCTCGGCGGAGCCTCGGCGGGTCGACGACCTTCAGCCCCCTCCACAACCAGTGATCGCCCAATTTCTCGCCCGTCTCCTCGATTTTGGGGAAGATGCCATTCACCCGTTCGGCGAAACCCGCTTCCTCATCGACGGAGCGGTAGCCATCGACCATCGCTGACAGCAAATGGCAATAGGCTCGGAGCCAAGCTACGTCGCCCCGGTCGAAGTGGACGCGAAACTCTTTGTTGCCCTTCAGGAAGTCGAATCGCTGCCGGTTGAGCTTGTCGAGAATTTGGACGAGCGTGGTCGTCTCTTTGCCCTTTCCGGTGAAATCGAACTTCACATCGGCGAGCCGGAGCCGCAGTTTGACGTTTTCGTCCTTGATGAGGGAGAGCGACTTTTCGGCGCGCTCCAGATCCTGTGCGAAGCCGTCGAGAATCCGCCCCAGAGCGCGGTAGCTGATCGTGGAGGGGGACTTGTTCTCCGGAACCGGGATCCGCAGAAAGGGGACGTCGGCGTTCTCGGATTTCGCCCCGTATTCGTAGCAGGCTCGACCGAGATTCTCGATGCCCCGGGCGAATTGGATTACCCCCAATCCGAAACGGACTTCATCGTCTGCGGGCTTCAGTTCGAGTGCCAGAATGGATGCGGTTTCCCCATCGGCGAGCTTTCCACTATGGAGGTACTGTTCGGCGAGCGGGGGCGGGGAGTCCGCAGCGTCGGCTCGGGATACGATCAAAACGGCACAGAGGAGAAGTAAGCGTTGCATGTGGGATTCCGTAGGGTGGGCGAGCTTGCAGCAGCGATCGCGAGAACGACCCAGGTTGAGGTCCACCCGATGCGAGTAAAGGCCGAGACAACGACCTGGTGATTGTGCCGATCTTTCCCAGACGAGTGCTTCAGGGACAACGAATCGGCTTTGAGAGTGGAGTCTACCTGCGTGACGGGTTGCCTACAACAATTTTCCCACGCGGACTCGAAGGCGCCCTCGAAGCCTTGAATCCCGCAGACGACATCGCGGGTTGATTCCACGGGGCGCCGGCCTCCGTGGCCGTATGCGGAATGAATTGCCGTCCCTCGAAGGTCACGGCTTCACTTTGGATTTCTCCCGTTACCGCCACGGCTCCGGCTCGGAAATCCCACTTCGGTCGGACTTGCCCGAAGAACTCCGAAGCTGGATTCACTGACAATCGAGAGAGTCTAACTGACGACGGGAAACGAGTAGCGGTTTCGCCCGCAACCCCTAGAAATGTCCACGAAAAAGCCCCGGTGACATCCTCAGACATCACCGGGGCCGAATCGGGGTGGCCGGAATTGAACCGACGACTTCTTGCTCCCAAGGCAAGCGCTCTACCAAGCTGAGCTACACCCCGTCTTCTCTTACATTACCACAGTGGAAGGATAGCGCCTAGGCCATCTCGGTTCGGCGTTCGCCAACGGATTCTCAAAGTCCGTTGGCAGCGGACGAAATCGCAGGTCCTGCCGGCAGGACACCGGTCGAGAATGGCCCTCAATTTCGCAAGGGTTCGCTTTCCACCGGCGCCGCATTCCGCGCCTCGAACTCGCTGCACCAGCCCTTGACCTCCACGCCGAAGATTTTGCTCACCACGCGGCGCAGGAGGCCTTTCAGGCTCGGGTTCTGCACGTCGGTCAACTTCTGGATCGCCTGCTCTTTGTACGATTCCATCATCTGTTTGCTGCGGTCGATGGCGCCCAGGCGTTCGACGACTTCGCGGGCTTCGGTGGCGTCCAAATTCGCCGCGCGGCGCCAGATGCGTTCGAGCACTTCGCGGTCTTCGCCTTTGGCCCGTTCGTAACCGATGGCGAGCGGGAAGGCCGGGCGGGCGGCGCTGAGGTCGTCGCCGTCGCCGTTGGTGAGGTCGTCGATGTCGTCGTGAATTTGGTAGGCGATGCCGAGAGCTTCGCTGTAGGCGCTCAGGATTCCGTGGACTTCCGGATCGGCTTCGGCGAACGCGGCCCCGATACGCAGCGCGACCTCGAAGGCCGGGGCCGTCTTGCGGCGGTGGATTTCCGCGACTTGCAGCGGCGTCAGCGGCACGGGGTTGTTCGCCCACGTCAGTTCCGCGCCTTGGCCGATGCACAAAGCCCGGTGCCCTTCGGCGGCAATTTTGATCATCTGCGCCCGCACGGCCGGCGGAGCTTCGGTCTCGGCGATGAGCCGGTAACCTTCACCCAAGAGCAGATCGCCGACGTTCAGCGCGACCGGCACTCCGTGGATCGCGTGGACGGTCGCTTCGCCGTAGCGGAGGTCGTCGCCGTCTTCGATGTCGTCGTGGATCAAGCTCGCTTTGTGGAAGCATTCCACCGCGATGGCCAGTTTCTTGAGGTCGGCCGGGAACGGCACTTCGGGATTCTCTTGAAGGGCACGCCAAGCGCAGGCCGCGAGGAAGGGCCGCCAGCGCTTGCCCGACTGGGCGAGCCAATCGCGGCCGATGCGTTCGGTCTCGCTGTCGCCCAAGCCCATGATTTCTTCGAGCGATTCGCGGGTGAACCAGGTATCGACTTCGGCGCGGACGACTTCCAAATCCATGCGGAAGGTGCGGTCGTCGCTCGTGAGGTGGATGAACTCCCAGACCCATTCGACATCCACGGCCGTGTCTTTGCAGTCGTCCTGCAGCAGCGGGATGGCGACGCCGGGGATGGCCGCGGCTTCCATGTACGGGAAGGCTTTTTCGAGCACAGAGAGGCACGACACGCCGATGATGGCGTCGATCTTCCCGGTCTGGATGATCGCCATGACGAGGGCCGACCCCTCGGCGACGAGTACGGCGTAGCCGAGCTTCTCGGCTTCGTTCTGGAGGTCTTGGATCGTGCAGAGGCCGCACTGTTTGCAGAGCAGACCGAACTCGTCGAAGGGGGCCGGGCAACGGTCTTCGACACGCAGGCACTTCGGCAGCAGGAGCAGCCGGCGCTCGAACGGCACGGTGGCCAGTGCCTCGCGGGAGGCTTCGCTGTTGATGACGACGGCGATGTAGTTGCCGAACTTGGCGTCCAGCCCCGTGTAGCCGATGAGCTTGTCCGCGTGGATCTTCAGTTCCGCCGGGGAGAGCGGGATCACCGGCTTCTCACGCTTCACGTAGCGCTGCGCCAGCGTCCGAACCAGCTCGCGCTGCTCCTTCGTCTGCGGGATCGTCTCCTGCGGCGCGCGATCCGACTGGATGGGCAGAGCACGGGGAAGTGTGAGCAGGGGAAGCAACATGGAGGTTCCAAATTCCGGTATTGGCAAGCCGGCAGCGCGAGCTGTCGGAGTTTTTCTTCATTCTCAAGCCAAGCTCCAACCGCTTACGCGGCCGGCGCGCCCGTTTCAAGAATACGCATTGAATCCGAAGAACCACCGCCGCTTGGCGAAGCGGTAAGCCCAGTGCTCCTCGGGGATTTCATTCCCCGGGTTGCTCTGGCTGTTCCGCGGGGTCATCGCTTCGATCTCGCGCATGGCGGTCTGGCGGGCGGTCGTATCGCGGGCGGCGTGCTTGATTACGAGTTCTTTGATCAGGGCGGGTTTTTCGAGCACGATGCAGCCGCGTGTCACTTTAGCCGATTCTTCGCGGAAGTCTTTCAGGAAAGCGCTCTGCGTCAGAAGTTCATAGACGCCGCGCTTGTCATCGTGGATGTTCTCGGTGGCGAACTGGATGATCGGGCACGGCTCCACATCCCCCCACGGGCCGATGTGGTGGCTGACGCCCGTCGCCATCGGGCAGAGGGCTTGGCCGTTGTGATCCCAGTACGGATCGACGATGGCGATCGGCAGCTTCGCCCGCATTTGAACGCCGAAGCGGCGCACCTTCAGCACCTGGTCGGGCGTCAGTGCGAGGTCGAAATTCGGGTTCGGCCCGACCGGGCGGTAGGTGTGGAACCACGCGTAATGGACGCCCATGTCGATCAAAGTCTTCAGCCAATTCTCGTTCACGAGGTCGTCGATGTTCGTCTGGCAGATGCTGCTGGCGACCCCGATGATGATCCCTTCCTTCCGGCAATTCTCGACCCCGGCGAGCGTTTTGGCGAGCACATCCGAGCGCCCCCGGCGGGCATCGCTCACGGCCCGGTTGCCCTCGATGGAAATCAGCGGAGTGACGTTGCCGGCCCGGTTCAACCGCTTGGCGACCTCCGGGGTGATGAGCTGGCCGTTGGTGAAGACCTGGAAGTAGCAGTCTTTGTGGGCGTCGAAGACATCGAGCAGATCGGGGTGCATGAACGGCTCGCCGCCGAGGATGCCGAAGTACGAATTGCCGTGCTTCTTGGCGTCCTTGATCGTGCGGTTCAACGTCTCCGCTTCGATGATCGATTGCTTGGCCGCGACATCGACCCAACACCCCTGGCAGCGCAGGTTGCAACTGTTGATGACCGAGATGAACAGGAACGGCGGGAAGTGGATATCGCGCTTCAATCGCGATTTGTACCGCTCGACGGAGACGGCGCCCTTGAGCCCGAAGTTATAGGCGAACTTCCAGAGCAGCCGGGAGTCGACTTCGGTGAGCATCCGCTTGGCGAAGGAGAAAATCATCGTGGTCTCAGTTCGTTGAAATACATTTGACCACAGAGTCACAGAGGACACAGAGAGAAAAACCGAGCAAGAGAAAGAGGGTGGGGCGGAGGACGCGCATCGGCCCCACCCTCCTCGCTTTCCCTCATTCCGATCTCTGTGCCCTCTGTGGCTCTGTGGTGAAAATCCTGACTATTTCCTATCTTGCATATCCAAAGCTGCCTGGGCCTTGGCCGCGGCTTCGGTCGCTTTCGTGCGGATCTGGTCCATGCTCGGCAAGCTCGCGAAGACCTCGGGGGGAATATCGAGCTTCTCGCCGAGCTTCACCAAGCACTTCGTGCGTTCTTCGAGGGCCTTGTCGGCGTCGCGTTCCTTGTTGAAGCGGCTCTTGAACTTGGCCGAGCGATCCCGGAGCGCTTCGTAGATATCGCCGCCCAAGAGCGCGGAGATATCGATCTTCATATTTTCCCGACGGATGTCGTCCGTGCTGACGACATCGCCGTTGATCGGGCCGTGTTTGTATTTCGGGAACAGGATCGCCACTTCGGGGCAGACGCGCGAGCAAGCGGGGCAATCGGTCTTGCACTTATTGTTGTTCTGGACTTGGATCTTCTTATCGGCATCGATGCCGTACACATCGAACAAACAGAACGACAAGCACTGCATGCAATTGGTGCAGCGGTCGTAATCGATGACCGGGAACCAGGGCTTCCAACCGCCGGGCTTCGGCAGGTTCAATTCGGCGCGGATTCCCTCGGCGAGCGCCACCACTTCGGCCGTCGGCCGGTTGCGAATCTCGCGGAAATGGACGACGGCGTCGCCGTCTTCGGCGCGTTCCGGTTTGGCCTCGGCGAATTGGCCGAGCACCACGAGCGTCCCCGTGTTCGTCGGACTCACCGCGCCGTTCGGCCGCACCACCGACGTCGAAAATCCTTTGGCGATCAGGGCGCACACAAGTTCCGTGCGCACTTCGGATGACAACGGCTCGGCGCCCGCGCCTTCGTAGACCGCCACGCGGAAACGCGGGGCTTTCGGCTTGGCATCGACCAACGGAATCGGCAGGGTCGCGCTCACGCGGGCACCTCGGGCAAGAGCTTCGGCAGAATACTATCGGGCGAATCGGTCCGCATGTTGATCACTTCCGCCCCGTCGCCGAGTTTCGCGCCGACGGCGTGGAACAACCATTTCACCGCCCGCGGATAACAGGCGACGATTTTGACATTCTCTCCGGCGAGGTCGTGCAAACTCGGGTCGCGCTGGGCGCTCATTTCGCACAAATCGGGAACCGCGTCGAACGGCATCCCCGATTCGGTCAGCGCGCGCAACACCGCCTCCTTCGTCGCCTTCGGCACGACGTTGGCATAGCTGCAATTGCAATACAAAATCCGCAGCGGAATCGACATTCTGGTTCCTGAATGGACTAACCACAGAGACACAGAGGCACAGAGAAGAAAAACCAAAAAAACCTTTCACCGCAGAGAAAGAAGAGGACGCGGAGAAGATCGAAATCAAATTAGATAGACGCTCATCCTCGATTCACATTGCATCGTCTCCGCGTTCTCTTCTTTCTCTGCGGTGAAAATCTTGATTCTTGTCCCGGCCTTTCAGGTTAGTTCCTATCTCGATGCGTCGGTACGGGCCGGCCGGGGCGGAAAGCTTCCGCGTGTTCCACGTCGGCTTCGACTTTGTTCAACAACGCGGTTTCGCTCAATATCGCCAGCACCAGCGTTTTCAAGATCTCCGGGTCAGCCTCGGCTCGCAAATTCACGATCAATTCGCCCGATTCGAGTTCGTCGGCCAAGGCGTGCGAGGCTTCGACGCCGCCATCGGTCCGCACCAAATTCATCACCGCGATGTCGGCCCCTTCGAATGGCGACAGCGACGCCTTCAAATGGGCGATCTCGAAGCCGTGTTCCGTCAGCGTCCCGTGCAGTTGATTCATGAACGCCGCGAGGAACGCGTTGCCGTCGAACAACCCCCCGGCGGTCACGCTGGCCGTGAGGTTCATCCAGCCAAGCAGGGCTTCGCCGTCCGCGTAGGTATCGTAGTCGACCTCGATCGCCGCGCGGTTGGTCATGTCGACATTTTCGATCAGCGCGGCCCATTTGTCCAAGTGCGTTCCGTGGCGGGCGGAAAACGGCAGGACTTTCGCGTTCGGATATTCGGCCCGCAACGTGTCGAGCAGAGTCTGCGTGCGAGCCGGGTTCAGCGTGTCGACCTTGTTGACGACGATGATGTCCGCTTCTTGAAGCTGCTTCTTGTAGATGTACACGACCTTTGGCGAGAACGATTTCCCACTGGCGAGGCCCAAGATGCGCTCGGCCCGCACGGGGTCGATGAGGACGCTGAACGGCGATAGGCTGAAATTGTCGCCGTAGAGCCGGCGGAGCGGGTAGCTGACGGTCGCAGCGAGGTCGGTGCAACTGCCGACCGGCTCGGCGAGGAACACATCGGGCTTCTCGGCTTCGGTCAACTTGGAGGCGGCTTCGGTGAGGGAACCGAACTTGCAGCAGAAGCAACCGCCGGTGATTTCTTCGACGGGGAAGTCGTGCGAAGCGAGCAGCGACGTGTCGACCAACCCGACCGATTGATCGTTGGTGATGAGGCCGACGCGTTGCCCGTTCGCGCGGAAGCGTTCCGCGAGCTGCAAGATCGCAGTCGTCTTCCCGGCCCCTAAAAAGCCGCCCACCATGATGTACCGCGGTTTCGTCGCCATCGTCGTCAATCTCCGATGTCTTCGGTCGGCGGTTGGTCCATCGAGGCTTCTTTCCCTTGGATCTTATCGATTGCGAGGTCGAGCAGCCGGCTATACCCCGCGGCGTCGACGGCGTTCGGGTCAGGCGTACCCCGGAACGAGTAGAGCCAACCCGCGCTGTATGGGTCAATGTCGAACTTGTGCGGCTCGATTTCCAGCAGCGGATTGCCGCCGTCGAATTGCCCGGTTCCGACGCAATACACGTCGGTCATCGCTTTGAAGGCTTCGATCCAGCCGATGGTTTCGCCGAGTTCGACCGGGGCATCCGGTTTGATTTCAAAGCCGTGTTCGACGAGATCCCCCAGCATCCGCTGGGCGAATCGAGTGACGCCGACGCGCCAGCAACCGGGGCCGGTTTCGAGCAGCCAAAAGTGCGACGGCGTGTAGAGCCGATCCCCCGGCAGCTTCGTGGAGAAGCGGGAGCGGCGATACGACACCGAACAAACTTGCGGACTCTGCATGCGGCCCCAACCGGGACACGGAGTACACGGACTCTGCGGCTATACCGCCGACCGCGCGGGCGCTTACAGAGAAATTGTAGGGCCGGGTCGTCACGGGTGTAGCGACGATTCTGGGAGTTTTTTACCTGAGCGGGGGACTGACGTCCCAGCCCTTTCAAGGTACCGTCTCGCGTCTGGTTTTCCGAGCTGCGATCACCTGGGCCGTCGATTGGTGCGTTCTCGCTTTTGCGAGACCGGCTTCTTCGGTCCGCGCGGGGATTTCCGGTACGGCGTCAGGTCGATCCCTTTCACGACGTTTCGCATCGCGGCCACCATCGCGGCGGGCGTCAGCGCGGCGTACCCGGCCCATTCTTCGTCGGGTATCGCCACGCGCATCCCGTGGAACGACAACTGGATTTCCGTCGCCACATAATACACCGAGAGTTCGTCTTCGAGTTTCGTGTGGCCGAACCGGTCCGCCAACGCCGCGTTCACGCACGCCAAGCCGTTGTAGGCGACCACCGCCCGACTGAACGCGAGCAACGCCGCCTTCGGGTCGCCCAAGGATTTCACTTCGCACGACAAGTACTGCGTCCGTTGCCGAAACGACTCTTCGATCTGCCAGCGTTTCCGATACACCCCGGCCAACGTTTTCGCGAGGCTCTTCGTGAGTTTCAGGTTGGTCAAGAGCGTGATCGCCCGATCGCCGTCCGACGCCTTTTTTTTCCGCAGCACGGTGATCGCCGCGTACTCCCGACCGTCGGACAAGCGGACCCGCCGGTGCGTGATCGCCCCCTCCTTGTCGCTGCAGACCTTCGCCGGTCCGCCCACGAAATCCAGCTTGAGACTGCCGTGATAGCGGATCAAGAAGCGGACGTGTTTCCCCGTCAGATCCCGGAAGAAATCGAGCATGGCGTAGTTGCGGTCGGCCACGAGCCAGTCGTTGGGTTCGAGGCGGTCGAGCAATTGCGGAATCCGCTTGCGTTCGTTCGTGGGCCCGTCTTCGCAGGCGATAAGTTCGCGGATCAAACCCGTCGCGTGGTCGAACAACGCCACCGTTGGACCCGGCAACGCCGCCACGCCCGATCCGCGCAGTTCTTGCAGCCGGCGTTCGCTGCGGCCCAGCACGTTGCCGTCGGCGATCCGCAGGCGGTAGCCCGGCACGGGTTCGGGTCGGCCCGCTCCGAACCGACCGATGACCCGGGCCGCCCGGGTCGCCGGCCGAGACACCAACGCCTCGCACAGCGCCGGCTCGGTCCCCTGCCATTTCTGGTACAGCGCCGACAGGCGGACCGGGACCTCCGACCGGCGCCGCCGGAACACCGCGTTCACTGACGGTTGGCCGAACAGGGTCACCTGCACCAACAGATCCGCCGCCGTCGAGAAGAGCAGTTCGCGCGTATATTGTTTGCGGGCGACATCGTCGAAGATTTCGTCGATGACGGTGGCGCCGAAGAGATTTTCCAAGGTCATGCGAGCGAGAACCGACATCGGACTCTGTTGGGCGAACAGCCGCATCCTGGCGCTGAACAGAACCCGACTCCCTTCGGAAGGATCGGGTTGCGACTCGCAAACCCGCGATTCCTTCACGATGGCGATGGTC
>JANXTU010000093.1 GCA_025352235.1 Fimbriiglobus sp. | reverse complement strand
TCCGTTTCGGCGCGGGTCGTCAGTTCATCGAAGTCCGGGATATCGGTCCCATCTTCATCGGCGACGACCAAGCGGTCGCGATCCCAACGGAACCACAGTTTGAGCGGGGGCACGAGGACGCCGAGTTTCGGGTCCCGGCGCATTTCGCGGTAAACGCCCTGAACGTACCGGAACCCGATCACAATCGCAACGCCGTTGGGGGCCGCGGCGTCGATCACGATGAAATACGGGATGCCGAGTTCGAAGAATTCGTCGAACTTGTCCCCGAAGTCGATGTGGCGGGTGCTCGCCGAAGTGACTTCAAACAGGGCGATGATCTCGGCACCGAGATCCCCAACGGGCAGGGTGCCCAAGAGGTCGTCGTACGGGGCGTGCATGTTGTCGAACACGACCGCGTCGGGGCCGTGCGGTTCGATGCCGAGGCGTTGCCAGTCGATGCGGTGCTCGGCGAACGCGCGGCGTCCGGGCCGTTCGCGTACGGTCAAGGTCAGCGCGTTGGCCAAAGTGCGGAGCGCGACGGCGTGGCGATTCGAAGACACGAACCAATCCTCCTCTTGCGGGTGGAGGTAGTCGGCCTCGGTGAGCGGTTCGTAGTGGTGGCCGACGATATTGCCACCCGCGTCGCGGTGGTTCACGAGCCGCGTGCCGATGTGGAAGGGGTCCGCATCCGAATGCCGTTTCGTCGGGAGGTCGAGCAGATCGGTGGCCATGGATGCCTCGATTATTTGTCGCCCAGTCGGGCTTTGAGTTCTGCGACTTCTCGGACCAAGGCGTCGGCGCGGGCCTTCTCCGTTTCGGCGCGAGCCTTCTCCGTTTCGGCGCGGGTCTTCTCCGATTCGGCGCGGGCTTTCTCCGCCTCGGCGCGGGCCTTTTGCTCGTCGAATGCGTCGACCAGTTCCAACTCGTCGGGGATGTCTTGGCCGAAACGGTCGGCCAGGATCAACCGATCCGACTCCCAACGGAGCCAGAGGTCGAGCGGTGGAATGCGCACCCCGAGCTTGGGGGAGTCGACCATCAATCGATAGCCGCTTTTCATGAGCTTGAACGCGAGGATCGCCGGTTGCCCGTTCGGCGCCGCCGCGTCGACGACCACGAAGTAAGGAATGCCGAGCACGATGAACTCGTCGAACTTGTCGCCGAAATCAATGTGGCGCGTGCTCGCCGAAGTGACCTCGAACACGGAGACGACTTTCGCTTCGAAATCTTCGACCGGCAGCGTGCCCTCGGCCCGGTCGAAGCCCGGCCGCATCCCCTCGAATACGATCCCATCCGGACCGTGCGGCTCCATGTCGGAACGCTGCCAGTCGATCCGCAACTCGGTGAACGTCGTCAGTTCGGTGCGGTGCCGGAGGCCGATCTTCAAGGATTGCCGCAAGTAGTGCAGCGTCGTCGAGTGGAGATCCGCGGACATGAAGCGATCCTCTTCCTGCGGGTGCAGGTAGTCCCACTCGGTCAGCGGTTCGTAGTGGTGGCCGACGACGGTGCCCGCCGCATCGCGGTGGAGCACCGGGCGCGTGCCGATGTGGAACGGGTAGCCGTCCGGTTTCTTCGCTTCGACTTCCGACAAAACTTGGGTCGACATCGCGTGACTCCGAGGGGATCGGCCGACGCCGGCCGATCCCGGATCAGCCGGCAATTACACCTTGTACTTGCCCGGTACGGCGACGGCGGGGACCGCCAGCGCGGTCTTCAAATCCAGATTCTTCGGCATCGTGTCGACGGTGCTGTTCAGCGCGTCGTCCCAGGTCACGACCTTGCCGCTGTACACGGCCATGCGACCGAGGACGGCCGTCAGCGTGCTCTCGGCGACGGCTTGCAACTCGTTGAGCGGCTTACCGGCCTTGATGCTCTGGATCAGGTCGATGTGCTCTTGCACATATGGCGACAATTCGTTGCGATCCTTCTTGTGGATCGTCTCTTTGCCGATCTGGTACGAGCTGACCCGGCTGTGACCCTTGGTGCCGTAGATCGTCTCGGAGACATCTTGCGTGGTGCCTTGCACGTGCGAGCAATAGCTGTGCATCGGCACGCCGCCGGCGTACTCGTACTCGATCGAGAAGAGGTCGTAGATGTGCCCGACCGCGGCCGGGGTTCCCGGGCGGCGCGTGATGCGGCCACCGTATCCCACGGCTTTCAGCGGGTGGCCTTTCATGGCCCAGTTGATGACATCGAGGTTGTGGACGTGCTGCTCGACGATGTGATCCCCGCAGAGCCAGACGAAGTGGTACCAGTTCATGAGTTGGTACTCGACATCCGACTGCCCCGGTTTGCGGGCCTTGAACCACGGCTCCGAGCCGTTCCACGAGCAGCGCGCCGAAACGATGTCGCCGATGGCGCCGGCGTGGATTTTTTCCATCGTCTTGAGGTAGCCGATTTCGTGGCGGCGCTGGGTGCCCGCGACGATGGCGAGGTTCTTCTTCTTCGCTTCTTCGACGAGGCCGAGGGCTTTCTTGATCCCGGGCCCGTCCACGCCGACGGGCTTCTCGCAGAAGATGTGCTTGCCGGCTTTGATGGCCGCTTCGAGGTGCGGCGGGCGGAAGCCGGGCGGGGCCGCGAGGATCACGAGATCGACGCCGCTGGCCAAGACTTGATCGACGGCATCGAGCCCGCCGAAGACGCGGTCGCCGACTTCGGTGCGGTCTTTGGAACTGTCTTGGTACGCGGCGACGGTCGCCTTGGCTTTGTCGAGGAACACGTCCCCGGCGGCCCAGAACTTCACGCTTTTATCGGCTTGGATGCAGTTGCCGATGGCATCGCTGCCCCGGCCGCCGCAACCGATGAGGCCGACTTTGATGACTTCGTTCCCGGCCGCGTAAGCGGGGAACAGGTTCGCCGCGGCGGCCGTGGCCGTAACGGCGGCGGTGCCTTTGACAAAATCGCGACGGTTCGACTCGGACATGGGAGAAGACCTCGGAACGGGAACAGGAAAGGGAAACAAACTAGCGGCCCTTCTTCGGGACCGCCGGTTTGAGGCCGACCAACTCGGGGTACTCTTCGACCGGCAGCGCGACGCGGAAGCCGATCATATCCATTTCGGTGAGCCACCACACGCTGCGCGGGAACTGCGGGTCTTTGCGCATCCACTCGACTTCGGACGGCCAGCGGAACGCCGAGCGCAGTTTCTCGGCCCCATCGAGCCACGAACCGCCGCGGACGACATGGCTCCATTTTTTGTCCGTCGGCTTGGTGAACGCGCCGACCGTCAGGTCTTTCTTGGCGAACTCGCCGTAGGTCTTGGCGTCGTACTGGTCGAGGCACCACTCCGCGACGTTGCCGTGCATGTCGAACAAGCCGAAGGCGTTGGCTTTCTTCTTGCCGACTTCGTGCGTCGTGCCGTCGGGCATCGCTTCCGTGACGGAATTGTCTTTGAACCAGGCGTAGTCGGCGAGTTTCTCTTTGGTTACGTCGAAGCTATACATCCCGGTCGTTCCGGCCCGGCCGGCGTATTCCCACTCGGCTTCCGTCGGCAGACGATAGCCGCGCTTGGTTTTCAACCGCAGCCAGTGGCAGAAGACCATCGCCGCGTGATGGCTCATGCAAACCGCCGGTTTGCCCGCCCGACCGTGACCGTAGGTGTCATCGACGTACGGGTTCGTCGGTCGGGTGATGGCGTCCGGCCCGAGCTTCTTGTCGTTGTTCTTGGCTTCAAATTCGCCGTCGGCCTCATCGCGGCGGGGCAGGTCTTTACTGCGATACCAAAGGTCGTAGAGGTCCCAGGTGGTTTCGACCTTCGCCAGCCAGAAGGCGTTGACCTTCACCTTGTGCTGCGGCCCTTCGTTCTCTTTGCGGTCCTTCTCGGCGGCGGGGCTACCCATCGCGAACTCACCCGCAGGAACGTAAACCATTTCAAAGGTCGTCTTCAACTTCTGCAAGGTGAACTTGTCCGGGTCTTTGTCGTCCGGGATTTTGATTTCTTCTTCGATGCTCTCGGAAAAGGGCTTGGCCGGCAAATCGACCTTCGCGGCGACCTTCGGCTCGGGCGGCACCGGCGGGATGCCATCGTCGCCGGCCCCGGCGAAGCCGAGTGCGCCCGCCAAGATCAACAGTGGTAGAATTGCGAGTGGAAAGCGTCCGATCATCGGGCGGAACCTACAGAGGGGAGATCGCGTGCGAAGCATCCTCGCATACCTTCATATTATCGGATTCGCCGCGGCATTGCACGCCGGAGATTCGCCGGCGCGGCACGAATTCCGCGCGGTCC
>JANXTU010000083.1 GCA_025352235.1 Fimbriiglobus sp. | reverse complement strand
TGATCGATTGGAACAAAATGGAAAGCGTCGCCATCGTGCGCAATTGGGCATGGCGGTCGATCCGCGTGAGAACGAGCGATGGGCGAACTCTTTGGTTGCCACTCTATGTGAGCCGGCCCGATGAATACTCGGAAGTCGTCGAAGGCTACGCCGGGCCGGATCATCCGCTGAGTCGGGCTTTGTCCTTCGCGCGTCCCGAATCTTAGTTCGGGCTCCCGCTCGGCAATCTGCCGGACTATACTGTAGGAACGTCCATCGCCCTCACGGAGACCACCATGGCCGCCGCGTTTCAGCTCGTCTCCGAATATCAACCGGCCGGGGATCAACCCAAGGCCATCGAAGGACTGATGGCCGGGTTCGATGCCGGAAAGAAAGTCCAAGTCCTGCTCGGGGCGACCGGCACCGGCAAGACCTTCACCGCCAGCAATATCATCCAAAAGATCGGCAAGCCGACGCTGGTGCTGGCCCACAACAAGACCCTCGCGGCGCAGCTTTACAAGGAGTTCAAAAACTTCTTCCCGCACAACGCCGTCAATTTTTTCGTCAGCTACTACGACTACTACCAACCCGAGGCGTACATCCCGCAGCGGGACATTTACATCGAAAAAGATTCGAGCATCAACGATAATATCGATCGGCTACGCCTCGCGGCGACGGCGGCGCTCGTCAGCCGGGAGGACGTGATCATCGTGGCGTCCGTCAGTTGCATTTACGGCCTCGGTTCGCCCGCCGAATACAAACGGATGGTGGTGTACTTGCCCAAGGGCGAGATCATCAACCGCGACGAGTTGCTCCTCAAATTGATCGACATCCAATACCAGCGCAACGACATCGAATTCCAGCGCGGCAAGTTCCGCGTGCGCGGGGATACCATCGACGTCTGGCCGGCGTCCGAGGAAGTCGCCTTCCGCATCGAACTCTTCGGCGACGAGATCGACAAGCTCTCGGTCATCCACACCGTCACCGGCGAGATCATCAAGGAACTCGACGAGTTGTACGTCTACCCGGCGAAGCACTTCGTGACGTCCGAAGAACGCGTGCGACTCGCCGCGGACGGCATCGAGCAAGAACTGGCGATGCGGTTGTCGCAGTTCAAAACCGAGGGGAAATTGCTCGAAGCCGAGCGGCTCAAAGCGCGCTGCCGCTACGACATCGACATGCTCCGCGAGGTCGGCTACTGTTCGGGTATCGAGAACTACTCGCGCTGGTTCACGGGCCGCTTGCCCGGCGAACCACCCCCCACCCTGCTCGACTTTTTCCCCGACGATTTTCTGCTCGTCGTCGACGAATCGCACGTCTCGCTGCCGCAAGTGCGCGGCATGTACTTCGGAGACGAAGCCCGCAAACGCACCCTCGTCGAGCACGGTTTCCGGTTGCCCAGCGCCATGGACAACCGCCCGTTGAAGTACGAGGAGTTCGAGAAGCGCCTGACGCGCTGCCTCTGTTTGAGCGCGACGCCGGGGCCGGTGGAATTGGAATTGGCCGGCGGCGAGATCGTCGAGCAGGTGATCCGGCCGACGGGGCTGGTCGATCCGATCATCCACGTGAAACCGGCGAAGGGGCAAGTGCGCGACCTCGAAAAAGAGATCCGCCTGCGGGTCGAGAAACAAGAGCGCACGCTGGTGACGGTGCTGACCAAAAAGAGCGCCGAAGACCTCACGAACTTCTTCCTGGAGAACGGTCTGCGGACGAAGTGGCTGCACAGCGAACTCAACGCCATCGAGCGTGTGCAGGTGCTGCGCGAGCTGCGCGAGGGGGCCTTCGATGTCCTCGTCGGCGTGAACCTGCTGCGCGAGGGGCTCGACCTCCCGGAGGTCTCGCTCGTGGCGATTCTCGACGCCGACAAGGAGGGCTTCTTGCGCTCGGACAAATCGCTGATTCAAACGATGGGCCGGGCCGCGCGGAACGTGAATGCCGAGGTGATTCTGTACGGGGATAAAATTACCCCGTCGATGGAGCGCGCCATGGGCGAAACCAACCGCCGGCGCGTCGTCCAGATGGCGTACAACAAACTCCACGGCATCACTCCGGTGAGCGTGCGATCGGCGATCGCGAACTCGATTGAAGACGAAGTCGAGGCGCAGAAGTTCGTCCAAGAAGCCGCCGGGGTCGCCGAGCAAGACTACGCCACGGCCGAGTTCCTCGAAGAGCTACAGAAAGAAATGCTCGAAGCGGCCGGGGGGATGGAGTTCGAGCGCGCGGCCGAGCTGCGGGACAAGATCGCCCGGTTGAAAGGGGAGAAAGTCGCGGCGCCGCAACCGAAGAAAACCCGGGGCGGAAAATCTCGGCGCGGCAAGCCGAACGGGGAGAAAGCCGACGCCTCACCGAAGCGACAACGCCCCCCGCGACCCCGAGCCGACGGCACTTGAAATCGGGTTGCGCAGCGGCGGGCAAGCCGCTGCGCTCCGCCGCCACCGCATCGCGGTTTTCGCCTCAATTCCCCGTCCGCAACTCCATTTCCAATTCAATTCAATCGCGGCACGCACTTTGCATAGATCGGATGCCCGCGACCCGGGCCGAAATCTTTTCTGGAAGCTGAAATCCGGCTCGGCCTGCGTCGCGTAAATCTTGTGCTGCCCGGATCAACCCCGGTGAATCCATCGGTATCCGGGACTGCAGGGCGTCCCCGTTTCCATCTGTACGTGTCGTTCTCATTCGCGCGTCGTCGCCGATGGCGTCGCCGCGGATTTCGCACCATTGAACCCCGTTTCAATGGATTCATTCCTCTTCGTGAAGGGTCCGTCAGCATGAGCCAGCACCGCCAAAGCCGCAAGTCCTCGGCCGTTCGAATTCGACCTCAACTCGAGCACCTCGAAACCCGCGAAGTCCCGGCCACACTCGTCGGACTCACTTCGACGAACAGCTTGATCCAATTCGACAGCGCGACCCCGGGAACTCTGATCGGCGCGCCGGTCGCCGTGACGGGTCTGGGCACCGACATCCTCGGCGGCATCGATTATCGCCCCTCGAACGGCTTGCTCTACGGCGTCGGCAGCGACGGTGCGGGCAACGTGCGGATTTACACGATCAACGCGACCACGGGGGTGGCCACGGCCGTCAACGCGGTGGCCACGGCGACCCCGCTGACCGGGACTGCCTTCGGCGTCGATTTCAATCCGGTGCCGGATGCCATCCGCGTCATTGATGCGGCCGGGCATAGCACCCGGTTCTCCCCGGCTACTGGTTTGCAAGGCGCCGGTGCGCCGGATACCACTGTTTTCTACGATTCGGCGGACGCCGATAACGTCGCCTTTTTCGGTTCGGCTGGAGCAGTCCCCACAACGATCACCGTCGCGGCCGCGGGCTACACCAACGGTGCCGGTGCGGCCGTCACGACCTTATACGGCATCGACACCGCCCTCGACGTTTTGGTCCGCATTGGCGGTGCCGATGGCCCCCCGAGCCCGAACACCGGCGCGGCGGTGGCGCTCACCGAACTCCGCGACGGCAGCTTCAACTTGATCAACTTCGGCGCCTCGGCCTCGTTGGACATTCAAGCCGGTACCGATCTCGCATTCGCTTC
>JANXTU010000058.1 GCA_025352235.1 Fimbriiglobus sp. | reverse complement strand
ACGCAGCTGTACACGACCACGATGAGCAGCGCGAGGGCCGGGGAATTGACGTACACGAGGGCGTCGACGATGGGCGGGATGCCCGCGGCGATGGTCCCGAGGTACGGCACATAGCAAAGGATGAACGTGAGCACGGCCCACAAGAGCGGCTGTTTGAGGCCGATCGACCAATAGAAGAGCCAGAGGGCCACGGCCAAGCCGAAGTTGACGATAGTCCGCCAGACGAGGTACGAGCGCACCGCGTCGGCCATTTCTTTGAAGGCCGAGGTCACTTGGTGCTGCACCTGCGGACCCGGGCCGAAGATGTTGCGGACCTTCTTCGCCAGAAATTCCCCTTCGAGCAGAAGGAAGAGCAAGATGAACAAGATGAGCACGCCCTGCCAGAGGAACGCCGCCCCCAGCTTGGTGACTTCCAAGAGTGCGTTCGTGATGTAATCGCCCGTCACGTATTTCCGCACCTGCTGGTAAAGCCCGGACTGATCCGGGTCCTTCGGGAAGGTCTCGTTGATCGGTAGCGGGCTGGCGTCTTGGAGGCTCGAGCGCAGCTTGATGTACATTTCTTTTTGCTTCGCCTCGTCGTTGGGCGCCGGCAAGTCCGAGATCATCTGCGGGATCGCCAAGGCGACCAAGGCGAAGACGGCCAAGTGCAGCACCACGAGCACGCCGATGGCCGCGAGGCACGAGAAGAACCACGGCAATCCGATGCGGCGGTTGAGGTACCTGGCCCAGGGCCACAAGATGGACGCCAGCAGCGCCGAAATGATGACGGGGATGAAAATCGACCGCCCGAGATACAGGGCAATGCTCCCGCCCAATAAGGCGAGGATGTTCAACCCGTAGCGGGTGGCCGTCGTAAGGTTCAGGTTCATAGGTTCGCGGCAATCCGGTGGGAAGCGATCTCGACGGGTAGTATCGCAACCCGGCCCTCACCCGTCGAGCAGTTCTGCGGCGCGGAGCGTATTTTCGAGCAGCATCGCGATGGTCATCGGGCCGACGCCGCCGGGGACCGGGCTGAGCGAACACGCGACGGCCGCCACGCCGGGGTGGACGTCGCCGACGAGTTTGCCGTCGACCGAATTCATGCCGACGTCGAGGACGACCGCGCCGGGGCGGACCATCTCGGCCGTGATCAACCCGGGCACGCCGACGGCCGCGATCAAGATTTCGGCCCGCCGGCAGACCTCCGCGAGATTCTTGGTTTGCGAATGCGCCAGCGTCACGGTGGCATCGCCGCCCATCGGGTTTTTGTCGGTGCGCTTTAACGCCAGCATCATCGCCAGCGGCTTGCCGACGATGTTGCTGCGACCGACGACGACGACTTCTTTCCCCGCCGTTTCGACGCCCGTTCGCCGCAGCATTTGCAAACAGCCGTGCGGCGTACACGGGTAGAAACGCGGGTAGCCGGCCGCGAGTAGGCCGACATTCTCCGGGTGGAAGCAATCGACGTCGATGGTCGGATCGACGGCGTCGAGCACCGCTTTTTCATCGAGGTGCGGCGGCAGCGGCAGTTGAACCAAGATCCCGTGGACTTCCGGGTTGGCGTTCAACTCCGCGATGAGGTTGAGCAGATCCCGCTGCGGGACATTGGCCGCAAGCGGGAAGAGCCAACTGCGGATCCCGGCTTCTTCGCAAGCCTTCCGTTTGTTGCGGACGTAGACATGGCTGGCCGGGTTGTCGCCGACGAGAATCGCCGCGAGGCCTGGGGCGTGTTTGCCATCGGCCACGCGCACGGCGACCCGGGCCACAATCTCGAGGCGGATCGTTTGGGCGAGCAGTTTACCGTCGAGGCGGATCGCGGGCACATGTCACCGATTGCGGATTGCGGATTGCGGATTCAACGAGTCGAGCAACCCCGGAAGCGTCTCCCCCGACGGACCGTACAGTCCGATGTCGGCTTCACGGCTGGCGGCGGTCGGCGTCAGGTTGCACTCGATGATTGTAGCCCCCCGGTCGCGGGTGGACTTGGCAATCGGGATCAAACTCGCGGCCGGGTAGACCATGGCCGAAGTGCCGACGACGAGCAGCACATCGCACAAGCCCGCGGCGTATTGGGCGTCCGTCCAGATTTTCTCGGGGAGCATCTCGTGGAACCAAACGATATTCGGCCGGAGCCAGCCTCCACAGTGCGGGCAGACGGGCCGATCTTCGAGGACTTCCAAACCGCGGTGTTCGACCTTCGCGCAGCCGAGGCAGCGCGTCTCGCGGAGGCTCCCGTGGATTTCGAGGACGTTCCGACTCCCGGCCTGTTGGTGCAGACCGTCGACGTTCTGCGTGACGAGTGTGAAGCGATCACCGAAGTGCTCTTCGAGTTTCACCAAGGCGAGGTGGCCGGGGTTCGGCGTCACGGTGGCGACGTTGGCCCGGCGGGCGTTGTAGAACTTCCAGACCAACTCCGGATCGCGGGCAAACCCGGTCGGCGTGGCCACGTCTTCGATGCGGTGCCCTTCCCAAAGGCCATCACTGGCACGGAACGTCGGCACGCCGCTTTCGGCCGAGACCCCCGCCCCCGTGAGCACAGCGACCCGCTTCGCATTCCGCAGTGCCTCGGCCGCCCGTTCGATGGATTCATTCATTTGGGGCTTCGCAGAAACTGGCCATCCATCGGAGCAGAAAAACTCACTTCATCAACGGGGCCGCCAGCTTCAGTTTCAGAGTCCACTTTGTGCTTTCGACCGTGCCCGATTGTTTCACATCGAGCGTGTCGAGCAATTCGATGATCGTCTGCAATTCGCGGAACTCTTTGAGCACATCCGCGATGCTTTTGCCCGTGATGCCGGCGAACAGTTTGGCCACGTCTTCGCCGTGAGTCCGCAAGTATTGTTCGAGGCCTTTCCAACCGATGCGGAGGAACGGGGTCTCGTCGGTCGGGAGGACGTGCTTCTTTGGGTCGAAGCGTTGAATCGCTTCCGGCGAGGTCGCCAGCAGGAAGAAGTCGCCCCGTTGCGCGAAGGCGGGGCGGATGCCGGGCGGCAACAGCTTGGCGTTTTCCAAGTGTTGAATCGGCCCGCCGTCGTCCTTGATTTCCCGGAGCGTGAATTGGTCGTCGTGGGCGCGGTTGTAGTCGACGCGAAAAAGTTGAAACACGAAGTTCAGCCCGAGTTTCAAGGCGTCGCCGAGGGTGTTGTCTTGGCGGTCCGGAGCGCGGACGCGCAGAGCGACGGTGAGGTCGGGGAGGGCCGATTTGGCGGCTTTGCCCGGCGCCGTGAGCCAAACACCCCAATCCGGCCCGAGGCTCTTGAGCAGTTCGGGGAAAGCGTCCTTACCCACGGCCGGGGCGATTTGTTTCTCGAGGAGTTCTCGGAATCCCTTCAAACCGGGTTCGCTGAGGAACGCTTGGCCGAGGTCGATTAAGCGCGGGAGGTCGAGTTGGCCGGCGAGCGCGAACAGCGCATCGGTCGGGATCTGCGCCCAGAGTGATGAGGCCTTGGACGTGCCGAGGAACGGCTTCAATTCCGGGGGCACCGTCTTCGGATCGAACGAAGCGTGAAGTGAGAGTTCGATGTCGTTCCCGAGTTCGACCCCGATGGCCGCGAACTGGGTCGCGCTCCAGATGCGGGAGAATTGTTTGAGGAACGCCCGGCTGTGTTCGTCTTTCGTACCGTCGATTCGCGCCTTCAACTCGGCGTCGAGCGAGCGAGGGTGGAAGATCGCCGCCAAGGCGACCTTCGACAATTTCAGATTGTCGTAGGCGTCGAGAAACGGGGCGATCTTCGGCGGTGTCGCTTGGAGGGCGAGGGCTTGTTTGAGGAAGGGCTCATCGCGGGAGAACGCGAAGACCCCGTCGCGGAGGAAGTAAAATTCGCCCGCGCCGTCGGTCTTGTCGCGATGGAAGTACGCGAGCTTCCCGGCCGACTTTTCGGTGAGCGCTTTCAATTCGCCCGATTCTTTCTGGACTTCGTTGAAGCGGTCGATCAGCTTCGCCAGCGTCTTCGGATCGCGGGCTTTCAACATCAAGATCCCGGCGTCGTCGTCCAGTTTGCCGGCCGGGCCGGGTCGGTAGGCGTAGACAATGGCGTCGCCCAGGATGTCGTCGCGGAGTTCTTCGACCGTCAGTTGCAAGGCGCCGGTCAAGATCGTTTCGAGCGCGGCGATTTTGTCCAGCGCATCGGGGTTCAGAATTGATTTGCCGAGATCGGACCGCTTCAACTTCGCGACGAACGGCGAGGCGAGGATCTTCGGCGCGTGAGTCTTCCAATCTTGCGCGACGAAGCAGAGGGTGCTCTCCGGCGGCACGCTGCGGAGCAGATCGCGCGTCGGCTCGGCCCGGGTCCGCGGCGCCAACGCGAGCGAAACCAAACAAGCGAGCGTACAGAATCGGATCATCGGAACCTCGATCGGCCGGCTCAGGAGCGGGGTTTGGAGGGGGCGATCCCAAAGTCGCGGAACATCCGGTTCATCGCCCGCCGCGGTTGGCTGGCCACGGGGTCGAGCCCGGCCCGCGCGCTCTCGGTGGACTCGAAGAACCCTTTGGCATCCACGGTCATTCTCGCGTCGGCGTCCTTCGGCATCGGCAATCGCTCCGCCGAGGCGAGCATCGTCTTCGACGGGGCCAGTGCTTTGTCGGTTGTCGCTTTCGTAATCGCGGCCAAAACGTCGCCCGCGTCGGCGAACGGCTTTTGAAGCGGTATCGGATTCGCGGCCGGTCGAATCGGCGCGACGACCGCCACTTCCGGTTGCGGTGTCGGCTGACTCAATACCACCGCGAGGGCCACCGAAGCCGCGAGGGCCGAGACACCGGCGCGGACGATCCACACGTTGCGACGATGGGCGCGGTGCTGCGACTCCACCGCCGCGGTCACGCGATCCGCGAAACCAGCGGGCGCGGTGGGCCATTGCGGCGCGTAGGCCGGGAGGTCGCTCGGTTCCGGGGTGTTCGGGTTCATGGTTTCGCTTCGGGTTCGGGCATCAATCCCAATTGATTCAAACGCGCCAGGATGATCGCCCGGGCGCGGTGCAACCATGTCTTCACCGTGCCGACCGGCCGCCCGACGACCTCGGCGATCTCCTCGTAAGATCGGCCCGATTCGTGAAATAGCACGAAGACCTCGCGGTACTCGTCCCGCAGATTTTCGACCGCGTCGGCGATCACCGCCGTCAACTCTCCGTCGGCGACCGGGGCCTCTTTCCCCGGCCAATCCGCCAAGTACTCGACCGGTTCGGGGCGCTTCGGCCGTTTCGCCAGCCACGTCCGGCAGCGGTTCACCGCGATGGTCAGCACCCACGGTCGCAGCGGCCGGGTCGGATCCCATTTGCCCAAGCTGCGGAAGATGCGCAGGAACACCTCCTGCGCGACGTCTTCGGAATCTTGGTGGTGCCGGAGCAACCGCGCGCACAGCCCGTAAATTTCATGCTGGAAACGCTCCACCAACTCCCGCGTCGCGGCGAGATCGCCCGAGAGGCACCGGCGCGCGAGGTCGCGGTCATCGGACACAGCAGAGCCCCTCTTGGCCAATACTACCCCGGCCCCGGCATCGGGGTTTCGCGGGGCCATTCGTTTCCCGGCGCGGCATCTTGAAACGGATTGGATGAACGGAAATGAAATTGGACCCCGGCGGCCGGGGTCGAAACACCGACGGGTCACTTTCCGCCGGTGGTCTTCGGGGCGAGCAGCGCCGTCATCTGCTTGCCTTCCATCGCGGGGGGTTTCTCCATCTTGCAGACGTCGACCAGCTTCTCGAGCATCTGGTCCATGATCCGCCGGCCTTCTTCGATGTGCTGCATTTCGCGGCCGCGGAACTGCACTTTGATGATGACCTTATCGCCGTGTTCCAAAAACTTGCGGGCTTGGTTCACGCGGGTGTCGACGTCGTGCTCGCCGGTCTTCGGCCGCACGCGGAGTTCCTTGAGCTTCTGTTGGTGCGGCTTGTGGGCCGTCTTCTTGGACTGGGCGTATTTGTGTTTGCCGAAGTCCATGATCTTGCAGACGGGCGGGCGCTCGGTCGGGGCGACCTCGACGAGGTCCATACCGAGTTCGCGGGCCATCTCTTGGGCTTGGAGCGTGGGCAAAATGCCGTGTTGTTCGCCTTCCGCGCCGATGAGGCGGATCGGAGTGATGCGGATTTGCTCATTCATGCGGGGGCCGGTGGGCGGCCGTGGCGGGCCGGCATTGCGGTCGAACGGAGGGATACGCGGACTCCTGAGTGGGGAATGCACAACTTCAGCAATCATTTATTCATAACCCACGCGGGGGGATGCGTCAACAGGCTTCCGGTTTTTCCGCGCCGGCGGGTGTGGCAAAACTTTCTGGCAGTATTAGGCTTTACGCAGTTGCCATCTGCGGGAGATTGTACTTCGGATCGCAAACGTAGGCCCGGACCCCGTCGCGGACGATGCCGATTTTGGCTTCGTACCAGGTGATCCCCGAATGGAACCGATGCCATTCGAGCCGGACGAACGCCCGCAGGGCGAAGCCGATGTGGTTGCGTTGCGAACTGGCCAAGCGGGCTTGGGCGCGTTCGACTTCGGTGCACTGTTCGAGGCTCTGGCGGACATTTCTGGTGCACTGGCGAGCTCGAGTTGGAACCGGGCGAAGGCTTGAAGCGATTTGGGTGAGTTGAAATCGCCGGGGAGTAGTTTTTCCCGCCGGCCGGTGAGTGTGTTCCAGACAACTCGAGCTTTGCCGGAAGGGTGAGAAAGGTAAGGGGGAAGTAGCTTGCGAGTGCGAGACATTGGGGCGGGCTCCAGCAATCGTGGAACGATTCCACGATATGGCGTTTGGAGTACCGCACCCGAAACTGATCGGGGTAAGCGTGAGACGCTTCGGTTGTTGGGTTTCGGCCAATGCACTCGGAGGGATTCGAACCCCCAACCCTCGGTTCCGAAGACCGATACTCTATCCAGTTGAGCTACGGATGCGTGAGAGTAGTTTACAATTCCCCCGCCGCTCCTGCAATACCCCGGAATCGCTGGCGGCCTGTACGGGTTCCACGTAAAACAGGCCACATGAACGAATCCGCCCTCCTACACAGCGAAATCCCCGGTTTCACCCCAAAATCGGGGAAGGTGCGCGATGTCTACGACCTCGGCGACCGTTTGGTGATCGTCGCCTCGGATCGCATTAGCGCCTTCGATTGGATCATGCCGACGCCGATTCCAGGCAAGGGGATCATTCTCACCGCCATGACCAAGTTCTGGCTCGACGAATTGAAGGTGCCAAACCATTACCTCAGTGATGATCTGCAAACTCTGCCCCAGGCGTTTCGGGATCGCACGGGCG
>JANXTU010000056.1 GCA_025352235.1 Fimbriiglobus sp. | reverse complement strand
ATCGAAAGCGTAGTGCCGGGTCGGAACCGAAAAGGGCGCGTTGAGGATGGGGTTTTCGATTGTGATCGCGGCCACTGCGAACCCCCAACGCGCAAAGCGACATTTCGAGGTGCCTATCTTGCGCGAAGCCGAGGGCTGAGGCCAGCAAGAATTTCGGAGGGGAAGAACTTGCAAGGGAAACGAGTGCCGGATAAGCAGGAGAAGTTGCGGGCCGGTCAGTTCGCAGCGACTTCCGTGCGCTCCATCAGTTCGGAGAGCGTTTGGAGTTCCGAATCGGTGAGCTTGCTGTAGTCGAACTGAACCGCGGTCACCGCGACAACCGGGCCATCCTTCCACAGTCTGAGGTGCTTCCCCAACAATTCGAGCGCCCGCACGGCCGAACCGCGATCCCCGGACGCAATCTGTTTCAGCCTGTCGAGAACCCATTCCGCCGAGAGTTCGGCCTTCTCGATAGCCTTCGCGTTCGCTGAATTCAGGAACTCCGAAATATCGTCATTTTTCAACATCCGGTGCGCCGCCGAGTGGGCGCTGAGTCCCCGCGCCCGATAGCCGGCTTCGATGTAGGCGTCCTTCGGGATCTTCCCGGCCAAGACACCTTCGGCGAACATCAGTTGTCGGGGGCTAAGCTGTGAAGTTGCCATCGGTCACCCTTGGGGATTTGCCGAGGCATCGACTAACGCAAGCATGGCACGCCGAAGTGCGTCAGGAAGCGTCGGCCACGCGGCCACGATTATTACGAGATCGGGCGGTAAGGTTTGCGGTTCTGCTGCGCCCGTTGCTGCTCCAGAAGTAGCCGCATCGACCGAATCACAAGCTTCTTCGGGAGTTGTGGCATCCGACCTACGCTTTCGTAAAGCGTAGGTCGCGAGTTCGAGTCTCGCAGGTGGCTTTGCCTTAACCCCTTGTAGCCGAAGCGTTTTCGCTTACCCCGAGTCGTCTCGGGTGCGGTACTCCAAACGTAGTTTCGTGGAACAATTCCACGAAACGTGGAGGCCGTCCCGATGCCCCGTCCGCGAAAAACCCTTCCCCGTTACCTGCCTCACTCTTCCGGCAAAGGCCGATGCCTTTGGACTTCGCCAACGGGGAGCCGGTGCGAGCGGTTGCTCCCCGGCTCGTTCAACTCTGCCGAGTCCTTGCAAGCATTCGCCCGCCTGCAACTCGAACTCTCCAGTTCGGCGGCGAAGCCGGTGGAATCCCCGGATGGCCCGTTTGTCGTCGAAGTGCTGGCTCTATACCTCCGGTACGCTTCCGACTACTACGGCCCCTGCGCGGGCCTCGAAGCCACAAAAACGGCCGTGAAGACTGTCCGGGAGTTGTACGGCATGACGCCGGTGACCACCTTCGGGCCGAAGAAGCTGGCGGCCGTCCGCGAAGCATTCCTTCGGAAAGGGTGGAGTCGGCCCTACATCAACTCGCAAATCGGGAAGCTCATCCGGGCTTTCAAGTGGGCCGTTGCCGAGGAACTGGCACCAGCCACCGTGTACCAGGCACTCAAAGCCCTTTCCCCCCTACGCCGTGGCCACTGCGATGCGCCCGAGCCCGAACCGCGTGAGCCGGCGAACCCCGAACACGTCGCCGCGACACTTCCGCTTCTTCCCCCCCACGTCCGCGCGGTGGTCGAGCTACTCCGCCACACGGGGATGCGTCCGTCCGAAGTCTGCAAGATGACCCTCGAACAGATCGACCGTACGGGCGCAGTTTGGATCTACCGACCGACCAAGCACAAGAACGCCCACCGTGGCCAGCATCGCATGGTGGCCCTCGGCACAGCCGCGCAGGCCGTGATCGAAACACACCTGGCCGGTCGTACTTTTGGAGACGCTGACCCACTCTTCAGCCCGCGACGCCAACGGGAAGAACTCTTCGCTGCAATGCGAGCGAAACGGAAGACGAGAGTGCAACCATCCCAGGTTTCCCGCAAGAAGGCGACGGGGAAGCGATTGCCGGGTGAACGGTTCAACGCGAACGCCATCGGCCACGCCGTCGGGAAGGCTTGCAAGAAAGCAGACGTGCCCGTTTGGAGCCCGTACCAGCTTCGTCACCTGAAGGGCGCCGAACTCCGCGAGAAATTCTCCCTCGAACACGTCCGGGCCGCGCTGGGGCACTCCCACGCCAGCATGAGCGCCCACTACGCCAAAGGTGCCGACGGAAAGTTGGCAATCGAAGTCGCCAGCACGGCCGGTTGAAAAACGAAGCAATGACTCTCGGACCTACCCCGGCATCGGCCGGGGTATTGTCATTTTGTGCCCGTGCTACAATTCACATATGGCACTTTCCCGGCGGAAACGAAAACGGGCGAAAGCTCGATCGAGGCGCCCGCCCCATACCCCCCGCGACTCGGGGGAATGGGGGGCGTTGTCCGCAGATTGGACTTCGGCGACAGTTGAAGACACAGCCCTGATTCGACGATCCATTTGTGAGAAGTGGCCCGTGGAAAAAGGCGAAGCGATCCTCGATGCCCTGACTTCGGAACTCTCCCCCACGGATCGACCCCGGCAAGTTGTCCGGGTTGCTGCGCTCATAATCGAGAGGCACAACCTTCGACGGGCGCAAGCACCTTGCAAAACCTGACATATTTGAGGCCGACAATGCCCTCGATGATATGGCAATTCGCTTGGGAACATGACCGCTTCCGCGAAGTGCTCGCGCTTTGGTTGTCCTCACTCCCGCCGAAAGGGTGGACGGGTACGATCTTGCAACTGGAACTCGCCCTAAGCAGCGCTGCTCACCGCCGAAGTGCGACGCGGTACAGCCCGCGCCCGAGCCGAAACGCTTTGGGGGTTCGTATCCGAGCCGAGAGGCCATTCCTGCGCTCGCAAGGCTACGAACTGATCGGCCTTCGCACGGCCAAACAACGGGGCATCCGCCTCGTCTCAATGGTGGCGACCGTGTGACAACTCAATGACAACTGCATTTGGAAAGTGGCATTCCGACGGAGAGCGGTGTGGGTGTATCCCATATTTCAGGCGTTTCGTCCGCAAAACAGCTTCTGGCGACGGCACGCTGACTGTCATAAATGATTGGGTTTTCCAAAACATTTTCAAGTTGTCACACCGCCAAGATGCGGTCGAGGGCCACTGCCTTTCGTCGCCGTTGGGCAGTAGAAACACAGGTGCGTTTTCGCGAATCAGCAGCGGGCCAAGACATCCCCCAACGATCCCGCGGTCACGAACTTCGCCGGGTTGTCCCCATCGCCGATGGCGTCGAAGTGGGCCTTCCCGCAATTCATCTTCGCCTGCTCCGTGGCCCGGATGTCCATGCCGAACAGCGACGGCTTCGTCTCCACGACGAAGTAGCACCGCTCGACGCCGTCCTTCACGATGAGCACGGCCCAATCCGGCTCATAGAAGCCCAGCGGCGTCGGCACCTTGAACCAACTCGGCAACTTCGCGAAGACCTTCACCGCTTCTTGTTCGTCGAGTTCTTTGGCAAACGTCCGTTCCAACTCGGAATCGAACACGACCTGCTCGTGCGGCGACTTCGTGACATCGAGCATGTTCGTGAGGTGGCCGCGGAGCTCTTCGCTCAGGAACAACTCCTGGGCGTAGTAGTCTTCCGAGCCGATGCGGAGGTAGCGGATGCCGTCCACGAGGGCCATCTTCTTCTTCGCGTTGATGGCTTCCGCCGCCAACTCGATGAACTCCTGGGGATTCTTGGCGAAGTCGCCGAGCCGGTCGCTCCGCTTCAAGATTTCCGAGAGGCTCTTGCGCGTCAGTTGCGTCTTGTCCTGGAGTTCCGTCAGGATGTCCGGTAGAACGATATCCCCTTCGTCGAGTACCTCCGCCAAGGATGTGCTCCGGCTCGTCGCCTCGACGCCGCTCTCTTTCACATCGAGAAGACCCATACGGAACTGTACCCGCGTTTTCGCGACCGGCTTTGCGGTGAAGATCGCCTTGGCACAGTCGCCGATCAACTTCGCGTTGTCGAACTCGACCCGGTACGTCGTTTTCGCCTTGATCCGATCCCAAAGCTCGCGGAAGCGCTCGTCGAGGTAGACCTCCCGGCGGAGCTTGACCTTCACCGATTCGTCGGCGTTCTTGACCTCCAGCTTGCCGGCCAGCTTCCGCAGCCGATTCACGATCGCCACCGCTTCCGCGGCGCAATGCTCCGGCAGTTCGACCTTGTTCTCCTTGATCGCCATCCTGAGCTTGTCGAGCACTTTGCCGGTGCTGTCGATGTAATCCTTCTCGATCAAATATTTGCGGATCTCGGCCGATAGATCCACCCCGATGGGGCCGGTGCCGTCGCCCCGCGGAAGGTTCGCAAACTCATGGCTCTCGACGATCCCGAAGCGGATGCCGGTATCTTCCTCAATTTCTTTTTGCAGTTTGGCCGCGAAGTCCTCGTAGCTCTCGGTGGCGATGACGGTGAGAGTGTTCGTCTCGAAGCCCTTCACGCGCTCCCCCTGCTGGTTCACACACAACCGCAAGCCCCGGCCAATGGTCTGCCGGCGTTCCCGTTCGGTGCTCATCTCGCGGATCGCGCAAATCTGGAAGACGTTCGGGTTGTCCCACCCCTCGCGCAGGGCGCTGTGGCTGAAGATGAACTTCAGTGGCGTCTCGAAGCTCAGCAGTCGCTCCTTATCGCGCATGATGAGGCTGTAAGCCCGCTCGGCGTTCTCCCGATTCCCGGCGTTGCCCTCGGACGTATCGGACACCAGCCCCTTCTTGTCGATCGAAAAATAGCCGTCGTGGACCTCGGCCGCGCCGCTCTCAGCATCGATCCCCTCGAAGAGGTTCACATAATCCGGGTGAGCAGCCCAGCGCCGGTACTCCTCCTCGAAGATCGTCGCGTAGATTCCCTTAACCGGCTGGCCGTCGGCGTCGTACTGTCGGTACTTCTCGACTGAGTCGATGAAGAACAGACTCAGCACTTTGATGCCCCGCGGGCGCAGCCACATTTCCTTTTCGAGGTGCGCCTTGATCGTCCGGCGGATCATCTGCCGCTGGATCGCTCCCGCGTCCACATCGTTGATCGCTGCGCCGATTTTCAAATAGCGCTCGCCGCCGGGAAAGCGTACCTCCACGAACTCATTCCCCCTTTCGGCCCGGATGTCGCCGATGCGAAAGTCCGCATAGATCGCCCGACCCGTCGTCTGCTCCAAGTGCTCGTGGCCCGTGACGGTGATTTCCTTCCGGCTCGTGCGCTGGCCCTGCTGCACATCGACTTCGATCTTCGCTGACACCGGCCGCGACTTCGTCCCCTTGCTCACGCTCACGACGCGGACGTAGGCCTTGTTGTGGCCCCCCTCGACTTCGAGCGACGCCACTTCGATCTGCTTCACCAACTTCTGCTGGTAGGCGTCGATCGCGTCGAGCCGGTAGACCATGTGGTGCTTGTCCGCGTGCGTCGCGCTGAAGCGCAGCGTGCAGAGGGGGTTCATCCCGTCGAGAGCCCGCTTCCCTTGGCCTTCGAGGCCGCCGTCCACACTCTGCGGTTCGTCCACGATGAGGATGGGCCGCGTTGCCTTGATGAGGTCGATCGGCTTCTCCCCGCCGACTTTTTCGCTCTCCTTGTAAAGGTTGTTCACGTCCTTCTTGTTGATCGCGCCGACCGTCACCACCATCACTTGTATCTGATTGCTCGTGGCGAAGTTGCGAACCTGCCCGAGCTTGCCGGAATCGTAAAGGAAGTAGTTGTTCCCCTTGCTGAACGGGACGTTGTCGTAAAGCGCCCGGAGGTGATCGGCCATAATCTCTAAACTCTTATAGACCCCCTCCTTGATCGCGACGCTCGGCACGACAATGACGTATTTCGTGAAGCCATATTGCTGATGCAACTGGAAGATGGTCCGGAGGTAGACATAGGTCTTCCCGGTGCCGGTCTCCATTTCCACGGTGAAGTTGTAATCGTTGGTCTTCAACTCGGCCGTCGGCTTCAAACCATGGGTGAGCTGCACCGTGTTCAGGTTCTTTTGAATTTCCGTATTGAGCAAGTCGAGTTCGTTGCCGCGTCCGAGATCCGGATTCATCCCCTCGACCATCGTCCCGACTTCCTCGCGCGGCATCGTCACGGTGAAGGGGGAATACCGTCCGCCCTTTTGCCCGTGGAACAAATCGCAGACCGCCTTGATCGCGGCGGCTTGGTAGGACAGGTCAGACTCGAAGTGCAGCTTCATGGCGATTTCCGATGCGGTTCGAGCGGCTCGAACTTGTAAGCGATCCTTACAAGTTCCCGAAGATTGAACTGTCCGGAAACTCCGGAGAGTTACCCCGGCAGTTCTCCGGAAATTCCGGATCACTCAATTCCTGTTCTGCTTTCGCGCCCTTCGCGCTTTTCGCGGTTCCCTCGTCTCCCCTCACAAACTCCGGACATTCCTCAGCCCGTGCTGCTGCAAGATCGCGGCGAGGTTGCTCTTGGCCACGTCGTCTTCGAAGGCGCTGTCGCGGAAGACCACTTGGCTTTCCCCGGCCGGGGCGAGTTGCTTGTGCCACGCCGCGATCCCCAGCGCCAGCGGTTCCGCGTCGGTGCGGGTGATCGATTCGTCCAGGCACACCAACAGCACCCCGGCGCCGATGCTCTGCACGGCCTTCCCGGCCACCGTCTTCGTCTCCATCGCCACGCAGAGGTCGAGGCCGAGTTTCAGCAGCAGTTCGACGAGAATATCCGCGTCGGTGCGGTCGGGCTTGATGTGGACGGTCTGTTCTTCGAGCGTCTTCGGCAGGTCGGCCTTATCGGGCTCCCAGGTGCGGATGTTGCTGCTATCGAGCTTGAAGACACGGAAGCCGAGATCGGGGGAAGGGCCAGGAGAAGAGGAACCGCGAAAATCGCGAAGAGCGCGAAAGGAAGAGAGAGCAGAATCAGAAGAGGGTGGGGCCGTCTCCGTGCCCTTGGCTCCTTTGGGTTTCTCCTTCTTCTCTTCGAACAATTCCGGCCCTTTCTTTTTGTCGTCTTTCGCGTCCTTCGCGCTTTTCGCGGTCGATTCTTCCCGGATCTTCGTCCCGGCCCGGCGGAGGCGTTCCTTCGTCAGTTCGGCGATGGTGCGCGGCTTGCCGAGGCTGTCGCAGAAGGCCGCGGCCGTCTTCTGATCCTTGTTGGCCGGGTCGAGCGGCTCGGGGAGCTGCACGAGGATGTAGCGCCGGTTCCCGCCGTCGGCGGCGTTCTGCGCCATCACCGCATGACCCGTTGTGCCGCTGCCGGCGAAGAAGTCGAGGATGAGGCCTTCTGGGTCTGGCAACAGTTTCAGAATGCGTTGTAATAATCGTGTAGGCTTTGGGGTGTCGAATGGAGAATCGTCAGAAAACATCGATTTCAATTCGAGAGTAGCTTCTTTATTGTGACCCGTTGATGAATGATCCCACCATGTATTGGGGCGCAGGCCTTCCATAGCTTCGGCTAGATAGGATTTTAGCATAGGCCTGCCGGTATTCGACACGCCGAAGGTGATCCGTTTTTCTCTAAGCCATTCCTCATACGTTGTGACGTTGCAGCGCCAATAGCGATTTGACGGAGGATTAAATTTCAATCCGGTTGGGCCCTGAATCTCAAACATGCCGGCTTGGTAAGGTTTGGAAGCTGACAGATCCTGCGCGCGCCAAGGACCTCGCGGATCGTTATCGGGATTCTTGTAGTCTTTCAGCTGTTCCTCCGTCCGCGCATCGAATCCAAATTCGATCTTCTCAATATTACGAGCATAAACAGCGATGTGGTCATGCATATCAGAAATGTATTTTGCTGTAGCGTTCGACACATACCGCTTTTGCCAGACGATATTCGCAACGAAGTTCTCTTCTCCAAAGACCTCATTCATGGCTTGGCGAAGGTGTGTGATCTCACTGTCGTCGAGATTAACAAATATAAGGCCGTCCTCCCGCAGCAAATTCCGTGCCAACTTCAGCCGCGGATACATCATGTTGAGCCAGTCGGTGTGAAAGCGGCCGCTGGTTTCCGGGTTGTTCGTGAGCTTGCGGCCTTCGCCGTCCACTTGGCCGGTGAGGCGCTTGTAGTTGCCGATGCTGTCGCGGAAGTCGTCCGGGTAGACGAAGTCGTTGCCGGTGTTGTAGGGCGGGTCGATGTAAATGAGCTTCACCTGCCCGCTGTAGCTCTTCTGGAGGAGCTTGAGGACTTCCAAATTGTCCCCTTCGATGACGATGTTCTTCGTGGTTGCTTCATCGACGCCGTCGCCGGGGGCGGGCCGGAGTGTGCCGCTGCTCGTGCTCAGGGCGAGCTGGCGGGCGCGGCGCTTGCCGTGCCAGTTCAGGCCGTACTTCTCTTCGCGCTCGTCCACGGTGCCGCCGAGGAGTTGCTTGAGGACGTCGAAGTCGATCTTGCCTTCGGTGAAAGCCTCGGGGAAGAGTTCGCGCAGCCGGGCGATATTCGCCGCGACGATGTCGGCGGATTGGGTTTGGGCATCGGCGGCGGTGAGGGGAGTCATGGGATGATCCAAGAGAAATTAACCACGGAAAACACGGACTACACGGAAAAAGAAAGAAAAAACAGTGTTGGTGGGGAGGAAATTCGGAAGCGACACGGGGTTTATCTATCTCTCATTTTCCGTGCTTTCCGTGCTTTCCGTGGTTCATTCTTCATTCAGTTGTTTGATCCGCAGGTTCAGTTCCACACGGCGGGCCAGTTGCGGTTCCTTCGCGGCTTCCCGGCGGAGGTCGTCGATGTCGGCCAGCCGTTCGGCCCGGCGGACTAACGGGAGAAGGAGACTATACCACCTGCGGTAGAGTGCCGCGAGGTCCGTTGTCGGCTGCTGGGCCAAGGCGAGCTTCGACAAAATCGGCGCGGGGTCGATGGCCAACAGTCCGCCGTCGAGGACCATCTTCCCGGCTTCGTTTTGGGCGTGCCGGAGTTCGGCCAGCGAGAGCACGCCGTCGGAGCCGATCAGCACGACGGGATAGGGGATCGCCCGGTGAATGAGTTCCCGGAGCCGGCCGGTGCGGGCTTTCTCCCGGTAGGCGACCGTGAGGACGGCGATTTCCAGATACTGCCGCTCGGCGTCTTCGTAGGCCGGTACGCCGATGGTGGTCGGCTTCAGCGCCGCGGCCCAGGTGAGTTCTTCGATCCCCTCGTTGATCGCCTTCTTGTCGGCGCCCGTCGGGGCACCGTTTTCGAGCAGCAGCTTCTTGGCGATGCGCTGGTTGACCATCGCCTGCGCCGGCAGCGCGAACGCCGCGAGGATTTCGTGCGGGCTCATGCGGCGGCCTCCGGCAGGATCGCCAGGTACATGATGACCTCGAAGTCGTTCATGCCGGCGAACTCCCCCTTCTTGGCGTGCGTGCCGCCGGGGCTGAAGAGGCTGGCCGCGCTCCGCTCTTCCTTCTTGCCGACGATGGACGCCACGACCGCGGCGAGCAACTTCTGGTAGTGCTCCATCCGTTCGCCGTCCTTCGTGAGCGCATCGAACCGTTCGACCGACGGCGCATCCGATGCCGGGAGATTGTGGCAGAGCCGTTTGAGGCTGTCGAGGATCGCCTTCGCCAACGTGAACGGGGTGACGACGGTTCCATCGTCGGCGACGTGGACGAGGTAATGCGGAGCCAGCGGATAGCCGGCCTCGGCCGGTTGGTCGGCGGCGTCGCCCATCGCGCGCAAGCAGAAGATCGCGCCGGGGGCGATGGTGCCCTCGGTCGTCACCGCGGCGCAGGTGCCGAAGGGCAACGCGGACGTTTTCGAGCGGTCGGCCTTGGGCAACCGGGAGAGGTCGATGCGGAAGTCGTTCAGGGTGAAGTCGGCGATGCTGACGCCGCTGCTGAGGTCTTCGAGGTCGATGACGGCATCTTTGAGCTTCAGCAGTTGCTTGCGGCGGTATTCGAGGTCGTTCATCGGATTGCCGGACTGCTGTTCGATGACGTTCTCTTCGCCCGTCGCGGAGATGTCGAGGAGCACCATGCGGCCGCTGACCCGCTGTTCGAGGCCGATGTATTCTTCGAGTTCCATGTTCGGCCAGAAGTTGACGAGCTGGATGCGGTCGTTCTTCGAGCCGATCCGGTCGATCCGGCCGAAGCGCTGGATGATGCGGACGGGGTTCCAGTGGATGTCGTAGTTGACGAGGAAGTCGCAATCTTGGAGGTTTTGGCCCTCGGAGATGCAATCGGTAGCGATGAGGAGGTCGATGTCCCCATCATCCGCAAATTCGGCGGGCCGTTGTTTCGAGCGCGGCGAGAAGGCCGTGAGGATCGTCCCCATATCGCTGCGCAGGCCCGGCAGGGTGGAACGGTTCTTCCCGGAGCCGCTGACGCAGGCCGTTTGCAAGCCGAGTTCCGCGGCCGCCCACGGTGCCAAGTGCTCGTAGAGGTAGAACGCGGTATCGCTGAACGCCGTGAAGACGATGATCTTCCGGTTGCCGGCGTTGAGGGGCGTTTCGATCTTCTCCCGGATGATGCGCTTGAGGTCGTTCAACTTGGAATCGCGGCCGGCATCCACGAGCTTCGCGGCTTGAACGAGGTTCGAGAGCCGGTCGCGGTCATCCACGAGGTCCTGCCGCCAGCGGACCTTGTCCACGTCCTGAAGGAGAACCTTCACCTTGGTACCGGTGAACAGGAGCTCGTATTCGGGATTGTCCACGTCGAGGCTTTCGATGTCGAGTTCCTCGACGGCATCGGCCTGCGAGTCGAGCCGGGCGATGACGGCTTCCACGTCTTTCAACTGCCGCTCGACCGTGAGGGTGAACGACGGCACCGCGCTCTCCATCCGCTTCAGGACGTTGACCCGGAGCAGGTGAATCAGACTTTCTTCGCGGTCTTTCTGCCGGAACAGGCCCTTTCCCCCTTTGACCGTCTGGCTGTACTTGGCGTCGTAGGCGGCCTGCTTGCCCGGTAGGACGTAGCGGAGGGGCGCATAGGCCCCAAGGTTGAGCCGGCGGATCTCGTCGTTGATCTCGGCGATGGGTCGGAATTCGCCGGAGAGATCGACATTGGAGTAGATATTGACGGGTTTCAGGCGTTCGGGGAATTTCCCCGTTTCGGCCGTGCCGTAGTATCTCTCGACGTGCTTGCGCGAGCGGGCGATGGTGAGAAGGTCGAGCAGTTGGAAGTAATCGAACCCGAGCATTTCGAGCAACTTGGCCGGCCGGCGTTCGTCGTCGTCGAGCTGCAGCCAGCGGTTGAACATCGCTTGGGCAACGCGGACGGTCGAGGCGATGTTGGCGATGCCGAATTCCTTCAGCGCTTCGTCGTTGCCTTCGGTCGCGAACGAAATTTGGTTTTTGAGGTCGGCCAAGCGGTTGTTGACCGGCGTCGCCGAGAGCATCAGCACGCGGGTCTTCACCCCTTCACGGATGATCCGGCGCATGAGCTTGTCGTACCGGGTTTCGCCGCCGGCCCGCGGTGACTTTTTGTTGCGGAAGTTGTGCGATTCGTCGATGACGACGAGATCGTAGTTGCCCCAATTGACGTGGGCGAGGTCCACGTCCCCCGACAGCCCGGCGTCGCGGGAGAGGTCGGTGTGGTTGAGAACGTCGTAGTTGAGCCGATCCCCGGCGAGGACGTTCCGCTTGTCGTTGGCCTTGTAGATGGTCCAGTTGTCGCGGAGCCGTTTGGGGCAGAGGACGAGGACGCGGTTGTTGCGGAGCTCGTAGTACTTGATGACGGCGAGCGCCTCGAAGGTTTTCCCGAGGCCGACGGAGTCGGCGATGATGCAGCCGCCGTAGCGCTCCAGCTTGTCGATCGCCCCGACGACGCCGTCCCGCTGGAAGCGGTAAAGGAGCTTCCAAACGAGCGTGTTCTTGATGCCGGTGGCGGAATTGACGATTTGCTCTTCGTCGAGTTCGGTACCCTGCTTGGCAAACATGCTGAGCAAGGCCGAGTGATAGATCGCGACGGGTGCCGGCTGCGTGGCGATGGCCAGCAGCTTTGCCAGCAGCGATTCCTTCGCGTCCCCGCCCGCGGTGCTCTCCCAAAGCTGGCCGAACCATAATCCGAGCAGGGCGGCCTCCTCCGGCGACTCGGCGAACTGGATCAGGCCGAACTGGTTACTCGGCGTGAGGCCGAGGCCGGCGGTGGTCATCGGGCATGTGCCCGTGATCGCATATTCCCCGGCCCCGTCGGCCTGCTTCACGGCGATGGTGGACTGAGGTAGCGGCGTCGGCGTGCCATGAACGCGGGCTTTGAGTTGAAGCCATTCGACACAGCACTTGGCCAGCCACCGCCCTTGAAGCTTGTTCCGTGCGGCCCGATCCGTTTCGGTTCCGAGGAGGGCTAAATCCGCGCGGCCGCCGTCGGGCAAGATCAGGCGGCATTCCGAAACTAGAGCGAGGAGGTCGCGCAGCTCGGAAAAGGCCAAGAGCGAGAAATCGCCGGACGCAATGTCGAACGAGGAACCCGGAATTAGGATCGAGCGGAGTACGTCGAGGACTCGGTCGTTGCCGCTGTTCTTGATGAGTCTCACGATGGGGCCCTCGTGTACTGTGTGCGAGAGAAGCCAAAGTAGGAAAAGGTGATTCGGACGGCGCTATTGCATTTGTCTTTGTGGTGGAATGGCTCAGGGCCTTCTTGAATCAGGTTCCCAACGCTCGGGTACAATCGGGGATCTCACCGAGGGCTTCCCCATGGTTCGCATTCGCTTCCCTGGCCGGATTCCGCGATTTAAGCCCCGCGTCCGCACCTCGAAGACGTGCCCGAATTGCGAAATGCTGTTCGCTGTCGCCGTCCGTACCGGCCGCTCGTTCTATTCCCGCTTTTGGTACTGCAAACTCGGTTGCGGATGGGCTTGCTGGCGTCCGCCGAGCCCATACCCATGCCCGGAGTGCGCTTCGCCGACGATTTGGGCCGCATCCCGCGAATCATTCGCTTGTGTAAAGTGCCTAAACCGGACGCGGTTGAAGCCGAAAACCAAGTTCGGCATTTAGCGTTTTTAGCCTCTAACTTGCCACACGGGTGGATGACCATGTGCGGACGCTTCACCTTCCTCGACGCCGGGCGAATCCGTGAAGCGTTCGACCTCTCCGGGCCGATCCCGGAATTGGCACCGAGGTACAACGTCGCCCCATCCCAAACGATTGCCGTCGTCGCCTTGAAACGGAACGCCGACGAACGCGGCTTGGCGCTGCTGCGCTGGGGATTGGTGCCGAGTTGGGCGAACGACCCGACGACCGGGCCGAAGCCGATCAACGCGCGGGCGGATTCGCTCGACAAGCCGACCTTTCGCGATGCATTCCGGTCGAAGCGCTGCCTCATCCCGGCCGATGGGTTCTACGAATGGGCCACGGTGGGGAACAAGAAAAGGGCGACCCACTTCCGAATGAAGGATCGGTCCCTCTTCGCCTTCGCCGGCTTGTGGGAGTTCTGGACGGACGGCGCCGAGAAGCTGGCGACGTGCTGCCTCATCACGACCCAAGCGAATGAGTTGGTGAGCACGATCCACGACCGGATGCCGGTGATATTGCCAAACTCT
>JANXTU010000177.1 GCA_025352235.1 Fimbriiglobus sp. | reverse complement strand
CAAATTTCATGACACAAGTCATTGCTGAACAAGAGGATCGGCCACAAGGGCCGTTTCGGCTCCGATTCTTCCAATTCTTTTAAATGGTTCCAAAGTGGGGTGTCACACACTCTGTTGGAAGCAATTTCCTGAGGTGTTTTCAATGCGCATCGACGTCGCGCCAAGAGTCACCTCCGAACACCGCCGGCGAGGACAACCTCCAAGAATCGTTGCCACACTCGTGGGTTGGATAATAAGCGGGACGGCGAATGGCGTCGACAAATCCCACATTTCCCGGGCTACGAACTGGTCACGCCGCGCGATTCGCGTTCGATGCTTCGTCGCTCACCGTCAGCGTCGGTCGCGGCATCGCGAGGTGACCCCCGTTGAGTTCGTGTTCGACGATGGTCAGCGGGCCGCGCTTCACTTGGCGGTAAACGCGGCCGAGGTATTCGCCGATCACTCCGAAAAATAGGGCGTTCAGACTCAGCGACATCAAAATAAGCACCGCCAGCGTGGTGAACCCGGCCGGCCAATCGTGGCCCACGGCGAACCGGGCGATGGTGTAACCGCCGATGAGCAACGCCGCCGCGAGCGAGGCCGTCACGCTGACGTAAGTCGCCAAACGCAGCGGCAAGACGGAGTGGTTGAGGATGCCGTCCAAGCCCAGGTTCACGAGGTCCTTGAAACGGAACTTCGTCTCACCCGCGACGCGGGCATCGCGGTCGTAGACCAGCCCGAGTTGGCGGAACCCGAGCGTGGCGATCGTGCCGCGCAAATACGGCGTGGCGTCGTCGACTTTGCGCAACTCTTCGACGACGCGGCGATCCACGAGGCGGAAATCCCCTGCATCTAAAGGCAATTCGTGTTCGCTGAGCCAGCGGATCAGGCGGTAGAAGACTTTGCGGGTGAGGGAAATCGATATCCCTTCTTGCCGGCGCCGGCGGATGCCGAAGACGACTTGATTCCCGGCTTCCCAATGGGACAGCATCTGAGGCACCAGCGCGGGCGGGTCTTGCAGATCGCAATCGAGTTGAATGACCGCGTCGCCGTGGGCGTTGAGGTAACCCGTCAAAATCGAACGTTGGTACCCGAAGTTGCGCGAGAAGCGAATGACGCGGACGTTCGCATCGACCGCGGCCAATTCGGCGAGGATCTCGAAACTGCGGTCCGCGCTGTGGTTGTCGGTGAAGAGGATCTCGTAGCGGTAGCGCTCCGCCAAAGGCGCCATGACTTCGCGGACCGTGTCGTACAGCCGGCGAATGTTCGCCTCCTCGTTCAGCACGGGGACGACGAACGAGATGAATTTGCGGCCGTCCGCGATCGCGGGGGATTCCATAACGTCGGTCGCTCCTGCGGTTAGGCCAACGGCACGCGGGTCGTCGATTTCGTCAATCCGCGCCCGATACTCCGGGCGATATACACGAGCATTTCTTCCGTCAATCCGGGATAGACCCCGACCCAGAAGGTCCGGTGCATAATGCGGTCCGTGTTCGTCAGCGGTCCGACGACGCGGTGCGGAATATCGCTGTAGGCCGGCTGCCGCAACAGATTGCCGCCGAACAGCAACCGCGTGCCGATCTTCATCGCGTCCAAGTGCGCGATCAAATCGGCGCGGCCGATCGGGCACTCGTCCCGCAGCGTGATCGGGAAGCCGAACCACGACGGATCGCTGTGCGCCGTCGCCTCCGGGAGGATCAACAGCTCTTGCCACTCGGCGAGTTCGCGCTTCAAGATCGCGAAGTTCTCGCGCCGCCGGCGGATGAACTCCGGCAGCTTCGCGAGCTGGGCCACACCGACTGCGGCCTGCATGTCGGTCGCTTTCAGATTGTACCCGATGTGGCTGTACGTGTATTTGTGGTCGTACCCGTGGGGCAGGCCGCCGAGTTGCCAATCGAAGCGCTTGCCGCAGGTATTGTCGTGGCCGGGGGGGCACCAGCAATCGCGGCCCCAGTCGCGGAACGATTCCAGCAGCTTTTTCAAGACGGGCGAATCCGTCATCACGGCGCCGCCCTCGCCCGTCGTGATGTGGTGCGCGGGGTAGAAGCTCACGGTGCTGATGTCGCCGAATTGCCCGACGATGCGGTCGCGGTACGTCGCGCCGGTCGCATCGCAAGAATCTTCGATGAGCCAAAGGTCGTGCTTCTCACACAGGGCGGTGATCGCGTCCAAGTCGAAGGGGTTGCCGAGGGTGTGCGCGATCATCACGGCTTTGGTGCGCGGGCCGATGGCCTCTTCCAAATGGGTGATGTCGATGTTGTACGTCGGGATGTCGACGTCGAGGAAGACGGGGACGGCGCCGTACTGCAAGATCGGGTTCACCGTCGTCGGGAACCCGGCCGCGACACCGATGACTTCGTCGCCCGGTTGGATGCGGCGCTCGCCCAGCCGTTTCGACGTGAGCGCCGCGATGGCGAGCAAGTTGGAACTCGACCCGGAGTTCGTGAGCAGCGAATACCGCACGCCCAAGAACGCGGCGAAGTCGCGCTCGAACTGATCCGCGAACCGCCCGGCGGTCAGCCAAAAATCGAGCGACGAATCGACGAGCGCGACGATCTCCTCGGCGTCGAAGACCTTGCCCGAGACCGGGACGTGGCTCTTCCCCGGCTCGAACGGTTTCGCGGGCCAGTTGACCCGGTGGAACGCGCGGACGCGCTCGGCGATGTCGGCGCGCAGCGCCTCAGCGGTTTCAGATTCGACCATGGTTCCTCGCATCGATTGTGGCTCGCAGTCCTTCGCGCAGGTCGAATCGCGGCGCCCAGCCCGTGGCGGCCCGGAACGCGGCCGGGTTCCC
This sequence comes from Fimbriiglobus sp., assembly GCA_025352235.1. Taxonomy (GTDB): domain Bacteria; phylum Planctomycetota; class Planctomycetia; order Gemmatales; family Gemmataceae; genus JALHQU01. The sequence goes on along the minus strand of JANXTU010000177.1, from coordinate 5,272 downwards.
GACGATCCGCGCCGGCTCTTCCGGCCGGCCCGGGAGCGCGCCCCAGCGCAGCAGGTCGGCCGGGGCGTTCAGCAGTTCGGCGGCGGTCGCGCCGAGTTCGCGGATGGAAGTCGGCACCCCGGTGCACACGTTGAAATCCCGACCGTCGAAGAGTTCGTCCGCCCCCGCCAACGCGGCGCGGTACGCGTCGACCGCGTCGTCGATGTAGAGAAAATCGCGCACTTGGAACCCCGGCGTCAACTCGGCCGCTTCGCGCCGTTCCAACCGGTTCAACAGATACGGCACGAGGCGCTGCGGCTGTTCGCCCGAACCGTACACGCCGAAGAGCCTCAGAGTGATGAGCGGGAGGCCGAGCTTGGCCGACAGTGTCCGTGCGAAATGGACCGAGGCCGATTTCGCCGCGCCGTACACCGACCACGGTCGAACCGGGGAATCCTCCGAGAGCGGCAGACCATCGAGTGGCGCCGCGTACTCGAAGCAACTCCCCGTCTGGACGAATCGCCGGACGGAGTGCCGTGCGGCCGCCTCGATCAAATTCGCGGTGAGACCCACGTTGCCGGCGATCAACTGCGCACGGTCCGATTCGCCGGCCGCGACCCCATACGAGGCCAAATGGCAGATCGTTCCGATCGGCCGCGTTCCCAAGATTCGATCCAATTCCGTTGGGGAAAAGTCGTCGACCTCCGCGATGTCGAGCCCTGGGCAACCGGCGAGGCATTCGCGGCGCGGCGACGAGCGCCGGATCAATCCGACGACGCGGTGGCCGTCCGCGCTCAGCCTCCGGGCCAGCGCGGAGCCGATGAATCCCGTCGCCCCCGTCACGAGGACGGCGGCCTCGGTCGATGCGATCATCGGACTGATTCCCCCGGGCGTTCGAGGGTGAAGTCGTGGAGCATGAAGTACAGCGGAAACGGCCGATCCGGATGCGTGAGGGGCAACCCTTGGCAGCGGAATTCGATCCGGTGGGTGCCCGGCGGCAGTTCGAAGACGCGGTCGATGTCGACCCCCGCGTTCGGGAGTTCGTAGGCTTCGTCGATACCGGGGCCATTCAGTTGCAGTTTTGCCCCGCCCGATTGCGGGCGCAGCGACATTCGAATCCGGAGTTTCTGCGGCTCGGCCGAAGGATTCTTCAGGACCAACGCGCCGTCGGATCCGCACCAGCGATAGCGCCGCCAGCCGTCGAGGTCGCTCCGCTCTTCGGGGTAGAATTTGGCGATCCATGAGATCGACGGAAAGTCTTCGATCTCCCGTTTCCGCCGCGCGACTTCCCCGTCCGACAGGCCCGCCAGCGCCGTCTTCCGGTAGCCCTGCAGCGTGTAAAACGCGAGCCGGCCATCGCGGCTTTCGATCGGATCGGGCGTGGCCACGGCTTTCAGCAGCGTTTCGAGTTTCTTGCCCCGGTCAGCGTAGCCGAGGCGGTCGACATAAATCCCCTCGAAGCCGAGGATCGCGAGCGCCTGGAGTTGCTGTTCGTCGGTCGGGATCAGCGCGATCTTGGCGTGGAGATCGTCGCCGGGCCGGCCGTGCATCGCCCCGAAACTCCAGCGGACCCGGTGCGAATGAACGTAGCCGCGGAAGTGGCTGTACGGAAGCATCCCGCCTGCGGCGTTAGTGTACGAGCCGTAGGCGATGTACGGATATTGGAAAATCATCGCGCCAGGCGGCATCGTTTCTTCGATGCGGCGGACGAAGTCTTCGTCGTTGCGGTATTCCGCTTGGACGGTGGAGAACTCCTCCAAGTACACCATCCCCATTTGATCCCGGCACCCAAGATAAAGCAGACCGATGGCCACGGGGACGCAGAGCGCCGTGCGGATCACGGAAGCGGCGAAATAACGTTGGAAGAGGGCGTCCAGCATGCCGCAAAAGCCCGCCATGCAGAAGAACGCCATGAAGACACTCACGCGGCAGTAACACCGGACCACCGTCAGCGAGAGCAGGTTGAACGCCGTGCCCACCCCGCCGGCCGTGCAAAAGACGATCCCCGCGACGAGCAGTACCCCCAGCAAATGGAAGAGCCGGCCCCGGTCGGTTCGGCTCCGCGAACAGAAAGGAACGCAGGCCAAGATCGCGAGGAAGCCGAGCGACGCCGCCGAGCCCATCGCCATCGAATCGCCTTCGCTCGGCAGCTTCGTCCCTGCGTAATACTTCGCGCGGATCTTCTCCATCGCTGGGATCGGGTGAGTCGGCGCTGGGAGCAACAATTGGATTGGCTTGAGGGCGTATTCTTCGCCGTCCGCCCACGGGTGGTGGGTGACGTGCGTGTCGGACTTATTCGTGCCGTTCAGGAAGTAGTAGCGCAAGTTCGGAGACAAACTGGTCAGGAACGCGGTCCCGAGGACGGCGAGTAAAATTGCCGTCCGCGCCAGAACGATCCACTGTCGGTGCAGGGCGAATGCGGTCGCCCCGGCCACCGCGAGGAAGACGCCGGCGAAGACGCTGAAGTAGGGGAAGTCGAACCCTTCCGCTGCGACGATGGCCAAAGCCGCGAGGCTCCGCCGGTTCCCGATCGCGATCTTCCAGCGCCCGTTCTCCCCGCGGCGGAGGAACAACTCTTCGCCCCGGTGCAGCCAGACCATCACCATCGTCACCAGCGGCAGCAGGAAATACGCCGCGAGAAACAGGTGCGACTCCCCCCGCCAAAAATGGTAGGGCTGGCACGCGTAAAGCACGCCGCCGAGGATGCAGTACAGGTGGGCGAAGCGCATCGAGCGCAGCGCCACATGTGCCGTCAGGCCGATCAGCGGAAAGCACAAGATGAAGTACGTGTTGATCAGGATCGTCGGGTCGTGCGAGAACGGGAGCATCAACCGCAAGATCCCCATGTGGATGCTGGGGTTGGTCGGGAAGTCGTACATTTGGTGTCCGTACGGCGCTCCGCAGCGGTCGGTGGTGATCCACCAGCCGGTATCGGCCAACGTCTTTACCCAGCACTGGATCAAAAAGCTATCGTGCCCATAAGCCAACGGTACGGTGAGATCCGCTTTGCGCAGTTTCATCCTCTCCACCGGGATGGCCAAACTCAGGGTCGCCGTCGCGGCGAAGGCGAGCAGGGCGTACCATTTCGCGCGGCGCGGCGGTGGCGTTTGTCCGGTAGCGGGAGCATTCGTCTGTCCGTCCATGGAATCCTCGGTGTGCTGCTTGGTCTCGTTCATGTCTGGGCCGGCGATTCCAGCAACGCCCCGTAGCGTTCGATCTGCTCTCCGGCCGTCGCCCACGCGCTCGCCGGGTCGGCGTGCCACGCCTGGTACCATTGCACCGTCCAGGCGATGCGCTCGTCCGGCGACAACCGGGCCGTCCAGCCGAGTTCGACCGCGGCCAGGCTCGAATCGAGTTTCAAATAATGGGCTTCGTGCGGAGCGTCCGGGTCAACCGATTCGACGATGGTACCCCGGCCCCAATGCCGGACGAGCGACTGGGCCACGCCGCGCACCGTCATCGGGTGAACGTCCGAGGGGCCGAAGTTCCAGCCCTTCGCGAAGTCGCCCTCGGTCTTTAACAACCGCTCCGCAAGCATCAGGTAGCCGGACAGCGGCTCGAGGACGTGCTGCCAGGGCCGGATCGATTCCGGTCGCCGCAGCACCAGCGGTTCCCCGGCGAGGACGGCTCGGACCATATCCGGCACCAGCCGGTCCGCGGCGAAGTCGCCCCCGCCGATGACGTTGCCCGCCCGGCCCGACGCGACCCGCAACCCGAACGAACGCCGGTAGGCCGCGGTAACAATTTCCGAACAGCCCTTGCTGGCGCTGTACGGGTCGTGACCGCCCATCGCTTCCCCTTCGCGGTAGCCCCACGGCCACTCCCGATTCTCGTAGCATTTGTCGCTGGTCACGTTGATGGCCGCGAGGACGCCCGGCGTTTCGCGGCAAGCCTCCAAAACGTGGACCGCACCCATCACGTTGGTGGCGAAGGTCTCGACCGGTTCGCGGTAGCTCAGCCGCACCAGCGGTTGCGCCGCGAGGTGGAACACAAACTCCGGCGCGGCCGCCTCGAATACACGGCGCACCGCCGCGAGGTCCCGGATATCAGCGTGCTGGCAGGGCAGGCGCTCGGCCAGTCCCGGCCAACCGCGCCGCATCGCGGCGTCGGCGGGCAGGGCCAATCCGGAGACCTCGGCGCCCAGGCGCTTCAACCAAAGGCCGAGCCAGATCCCTTTGAATCCAGTCAATCCTGTGATCAAAATCCGCCGTCCGCGGAACGACTCGAAGCGGCTCAAAATCGGTATCCCTTGAAAACGGGTCAGGTGGAACGGCGCAGGGTCGTCGGCGCCGCGCCGTCGACCTTCCACGGGGCCGCGCCCGATTGCCACAGCTTTTCGAGCAATTCTTTATCGCGGAGCGTGTCCATCGGTTGCCAGAACCCGGGGTGTTGGAACGCCATCAGTTGGCCGTCGCGGGCCAGCCGTTCGAGGGGTTCTTTTTCCAAGACGCAGGCGTCGCCGTCGAGGTAGTCGAACACGCCGGGCTCGAAGGCGAAGAAGCCGCCGTTGATCCAGCCTTCGCTCATCTGCGGTTTTTCGACGAAGCTTCGGACGCGGTCGCCTTCGAGTTCGAGGATGCCGAAGCGCGCCGGCGGGTGGACCGCCGTCACCGTCGCCAACTTGCCGTGGCTTTTGTGGAAGGCGACCAACGCCGCGATGTCGAGATCCGCCACGCCGTCGCCGTAGGTGCAGAGGAACGTTTCGTCGCCCACGATCGACCGCAGCCGTTTCACGCGGCCACCGGTCATGGTGGCGGCTCCGGTATCGACGGTCCAAACGTCCCAGTCCGGGATGCTCGACTGCACTTGAGTCCGCGCGCCGGTGCCGAGGTTGATGCGCCAATCGCTGTGCTTGACCGCGAAGTTGTAGAAGTATTCTTTGATGACCTCGCCGCGGTAACCGCAGGCGACGATGAAATCGCGGTAGCCCCGCGCCGCATACAGCGCCATGATGTGGACGAGGATCGGCCAGCCGCCGATTTCGACCATCGGCTTCGGCTTGACGGTCGTCTCTTCCGCCAATCGCGTCCCGAGCCCACCGGCGAGCAAAATCGTTTTCATCCAACCTCGCAGCCATGCGGGCACGGAGATCCCCCAAACTCCCCCTTCTAGTAACCCGACCGGATTCGACTGTCAAGTCCGGGACGGATCCGGGTGTGCCAACGATTCTTGGAGTCGTCATTCCAGCGTGAACCCACCCACCCTATCGTGGAATGACGTCCGACTTTCGGAACGACCTAGCGCGGCAAGGAGTTACGTCCGATTTCAGGTGCCTGGCTTGGATTCACAAGTC
>JANXTU010000560.1 GCA_025352235.1 Fimbriiglobus sp. | reverse complement strand
GCGTGGTTCCCCTTCGTCGCCAGCACCAGCCGACGCCCCTTCGGCTCGTCGTAATAGGTGACGATCTTGAACTCCTTGTAGCGCTGGTCCGCCCCGGGTTTCGGACGCCGCAGCGGCCGGCACGTCCGGCCCCGCCGACTCCGCTTCTCCTTGATTTTCAGGCGTCGTTTCGCCTTCTCGCCGGCGGTCACCACCGGCGCCATCACCCCGTCGCAGCCGAAGTAGACCCGCGTCGGGCTTCCGTCGACCCCCGGTTCAGCGACGCACTCCGCCGCCGTCCACGCGATCGGCAGCGTCCCGTTCCGGAACTCCCGCAGCACCTGCCGACCCTCGTCTTCGATCAGCTTCCGCAGGGTCTCCCCGCTCGCGTGCACCGACGCCGCGTGCGCCAGGTTCTCCGCCGCGCGGTCGAAGTTCGTCCCGCCCCCGTTCAGCCGGCAGGCCATCTCCCGCACCCCGATCGAAATCGTCTTCTCGGCCCGGTCCAAGTAGCCGTCGATCACCGTGCAGCTCCCCGTCGCCGGGCCGTGCCAGCGGATCCGCCTCACGCAAATCCGACCGTTGAGCGTCAGCACCGAGTACTCCTGGCGGCCTTTATTCCGCAGGCGTTTCTTCGACGCGACTTCCTCCGGAGGGGGAAAAAGCGGCTTCCGCCGCATCGGTCCGCATCTGCAATCCGGCCTCGAATGCCTTCTGCCGGAACTCGGCGAACAGGTCGAAGACCGGCCGCTCGCTCCCGGCGATGATCTCGCCGTCTCGGGCCTCGTTGATGGCGTCGGTGACCCGGCCGAGCATCGTTTCCAGTTGCTCCCGCATCCCGGCCACATAGGCCGCGCGGTCGAGTTTGGGCATCGGTTCCATAATGGGCCTCAGACAGGGGTTGGGGACACCGACCCCCTATCTTGACCGCGACCAGTCCAATGCGCCAGAAAAATTTGCCAGACCCCAGGTATACGGGTGCGAAGAATTCCGACGACAAACCGCCGGAATTGTGCCAGACTATTCTGAGTGATTTTTCAGGAGCCATCAATGCCGCGCGACGATCTTGACACGGACGAGTCGGAATTCGAACGCAAACCTGCGATGCCCAAAGGGGAATGGATCTTGGGGATGTGCGGCATCGGGGCGATTCTGCTCTTCGGCTTCGGTTTGGGGGTGTCCCTCGGCCAGAGCAAAGCGGAACCCAAGGCGAAGATCGTGACGGAGGTGGCCCACAGCGACCCGAAGCCGACGGTGCCGGAACCGGAGCCGACGAAAAAAGCCGAACCGACCAAACCCAAACCGGCCGAGCCGACGAAGAAAGCCGAGCCGACGAAGAAAACGGAGCCGACGAAGCCGGTGACCCCGCCGACCAAACCGGCGAAGCCGCCCGAACCGATGGGGGTGCCGGTGCTATTTACTGAAAAGATCGTGCCGATTTTCAAAGCGAAGTGCAACATCTGCCACGGGGATGCTTCAACCAAGGGCGGTCTCGATCTGCGGACCCTCGCGGCCATCGCCAAGGGCGGCGACAATGGTGCCGCGCTCGTGGCCAAGGACTTGGACAAATCCAACCTCTGGACGCAAATCGAAAGCATGGCCATGCCCCCGGCCGGCAAAGAGAAGATGACGCCCGCCGAGATCAAGCTGGTGAAGGATTGGATCCTCTCCGGCGGCAAGTAGGCCAGCGCGGATCCGGCGAAAACATCGGCGACGGGGCAAGTGAACTGGGGAGGACTTCCGGTCGCCAAGATCCTCCACCCCCGACCCCCGTGGCCGTTCGCATGCGCATCACGTCCCTCCTGACCCTGCTCGTGTTCAGCAGTGCCTCCGCGGCCGAGCCAGATCTGCCGGCGGCGGCGCGTGCGAATCTGGAACTCAACCTGCGTTGGATGCTCGACCACGAGCGTGCCGCCGCGAAAGCGGAGCGCCCCAAGCCCGCGCCCCGCGTGGGGGTCTGGGCCGATGCGGGCGTTTGGCACACCGGCGCGAAATCGATCGTCTCCGCGCTTGAAGCCGAAGGCATCGCCTGCCGCGTCCTCGACAAATCCCGGCTCACGGAGGAGGGGCTGAAAGAGTTGGACGCTATCGTGTTGCCGGGCGGTTGGGCGCCGCATCAATGGGGGGCTGCGGGGAAAGACGGGTTGACCGCAATCGGGGCGTATGTCGAACGCGGGGGTCGGTGCGTCGGCATTTGCGCGGGGGCCTATCTGCTTTCAAAAACGGTGAAGTACGACGGGGCGGAATACCCTTACCCAGTCGGTCTGTTCGACGGGATCGCCGAAGGGCCAGTAAAAGGACTCAAGCCCTACCCGGAGATGGGATCGGCCCGATTGAAAATCACACCCGCCGGGGAAAAGCGGGGCTTGGCCGCGCTCGGGAAAGCTGAGTGCGCTTACGGCGGCGGGCCGTTCTTCCACAAAGGTACCGGCACCTCGGTGCTCGCCACCTACCCGGATGGTTCCGCCGCCGCGATCTCGCGCATCGTGGGGAAGGGCGAGCTTCTCTTGCTCGGCGTTCACCCCGAGCGATTCCCCGATTCAAAAGACGTCGATCCGCCTCCGAAGGGGGCGGGTGCGATTTTGAAAGCGATCCTCCTGCTGGAGAAGCCGAAATAGCCCGAATCGGAACGCGACGCTGACGAGGGATGAAATCTGGGGGCGGCTGGGCCCAGACTTTGCGTAGGATGAGCGGCTGCCCCTGCCGCCGCAATCGGCTAAAAATCCAACCGGCGACGGTCTCCGATACGCCGGAACGTCGCTGCGAAGTGACCTCAAATGTTTTTCTTACCTGTGGGAACCAAGTTGTCACCGACTTCGGATCAACATAGACAAAATTCGTGGCCGGCAATTCGTGGTTTCAGACATCACGATTTGTTGGTTGGTTGCACGGCCCTGACCACACACGACCGCGCCGGATAGGCCATCCGGAACCCCCTTGGTCACGAGCAGGCGAACCTCCCCCACCATCGGGCGGGCCTGGATCCTAGAGCCTGTTATTGACTTTCCCATCCGAATGCTTGTTTGAGCATAGTGACGATGCTGGCCAGCCAGTGCCACCCGGCCAGCGTGATCGTCAGCCGCTCGTAGTCTCGCGTCAGCCGCCGGAACCGTCCGAGCCAGCC
>JANXTU010000505.1 GCA_025352235.1 Fimbriiglobus sp. | reverse complement strand
CCATTCCGAGATTTCTGTTCGGCCGAACAGACGTTGAATACCCTTTTGCCGATTCCAATGTCCCCCGAGAGAAGCGATTGAAGCGCTTCCCCAAAAACGACCCCTTCTCTTATATGGAATACCTCATCTTCATGCGGTGAGACCGATCCCTCACCCCCCCGGGGTGCGGGACCCTCGCCCCCGTCCGTTCACGCCTTCCATTTATCGCGGGGGGTCCGGCCGAGTTCCTTGTTGGCCGGTGCATCGCCCACGAACACTTCTTTCGCCGGGTCCCACTTCAGTTTGCGGTGCAGCCGGTAGCCGATGTTCACGAGGTGGCAGATCGAGGCGCTGCGGTGCCCCGTCTCGGCGGTGCAAATCGTGCCGAGCTTCGGCGATTGAATTGCGTCGAGCCAGTTCGTTTTGTGGTCGCTGCTCGCCATCACGCGCTTCGATTTGTCGTCGAGCGGTGCCTTCAGAATCTCCGGATCGACGCTGCGGATGCCGTCCCGCCCCGCCACGATGATCCCACTCTCGCCGACGAACACGCAATCGCCCTTGATGTCTTTGCCGTCCTTCCCCTTCGGGAATTCGTTGTGGATCATCTCGATGCCGCTGGCGTAGATCAGCTTCAACCCGTGTTTGCCGCCCGGTTTGTCGGACGGCGGAATCACTTCGACCGGGCCGCTGCCGTCCATCTCCATGGCCCACTGGGCGATGTCGAAGTGGTGGGCGCCCATATCGGCGACTTGGCCGCCGGCGTATTCGCTGTACAACCGCCACGCGGGGAAGTGGCCGTGGACGCCCTTGGGGCAGAGGTCGCTGTGATAGTCACGCTCGGGCGCCGGCCCCTGCCAGAAGTCCCAATCGGTGCCCGCCGGGATTTCTTGTTTGGCCAAATCGCACGGCCGCGACGGATCGCTGACGCCGATGTGGATGCTCTTGAGCTTGCCGATGCGGCCGTTCCAGATGTACTCGACGGCCTTGCGAAAATGCCCGCCGAACTCGCTGCGCTGCTGGCTACCGGTCTGGAAGACGACCTTCGATTTGGCGACCGCCTCGACGAGCGCCCGGCCTTCATTGATGTTGTGCGTCAGCGGCTTCTCGCAGTAGATGTGCTTCCCGGCGGCGCTCGCTTGCGTGCAGATCATCGTGTGCCAATGGTCCGGCGTCGCGATGACGACGGCATCGAGGCCCTTGTGTTTCAGCAGGTCGCGGAAGTCGCCGTACGATTTCACTTCCGCCGGCGTGCCCGACTTGCCTGCGTACTTTTTGCCGACCATCGCGGCTGCGTTCTCGAGGCGCTCCTTGACGACATCACACACGGCGACGACTTCGACATCCTTGCGGCCGAGGAACCCACCGAGGTGCCCCCGCCCCATGGTGCCGACGCCGATGAACCCGAGCGCGAGCCGGCCGGACGCCGCCCGGGCGCCGGGAGTCGTTTGCCAGATGAGCGGAGCAGCGCCAGCGACGGCGGCGGAGCGGAGGAAGGTGCGGCGAGTGAGCATTGGGGAGGGACCTTGGGGGGAGGGCAATTTTACGCAACGGATCGGAGACCTGCGGCCTCATAGATTTGAGACGTTCTTGTGGCAAAATGATCGGTTAATTTTAAAATAGAATTACTTGCGACCGTGTCTCGCTTAACGTCACATGAAGCATCCTGTTGAATCAGTCTCGACATTTCAGAATTCAAATCGCCAGCAGCGATATCGCGGTTCTGTTTCAGTCTTGGATTTTCAGGCGAGAGATCGATTGCACGATCGAAAGTCTCGAGAATCCATTGCTTAGGTTGACCGATATGAGCCATTCCGATTGCTAAGCATTCGAGCAATAATGACTGGACAACATCCGGGATTCCGCTTAGAAAGTTCAACGCTTGGTTGCAGAGTCGAATTGCATTCAGCGGCTTCCCGCTTTGGAGTTCGTGTTGGGCAAGATAAAGGAACGGCCATGCCGATGACGTTCCCAGATCTACAGCCGTTTTGAAATCCCTATTGGCTCCTTGTGGGTCGTGACCAATCTTTGCCGAGCCTCTAAGGCCGAATATATCTGCTGCTACCAAACGATATTTCTCAAGATATCGGTCGTATACCTTGATAGCTCCTTGGGCGTCACCAAGTCGATTCAGACACGTACCCAGCAACACTACTGCTACTGGATGAAGTTCGACAACATCGGCATTCGGAGGGGAAACTTGTTCAATGGCACTGACGCATTTTGACATGTGGTGACGGATACGCTCGAATGTCACCTGTGCCGAAATTGGGTCGGCATTCCGAACCGTTTCCAGCAATACAGAACAAGCAAAGAAAACAGCAGTCTGGTCTTGCGTGCGTCCGGCCAACAACCTTTCCGCACGCGGCATTGCCAGATGCATCCAGCCTTGTTGCCGCACGAAGATTAACGTCACAATCGCGAAAGTGGGGTCACGATCTTCAGCCGCCTCGAAGAATCTAAACGCCACTTCCGGCATGCCGAGGCGTTCGAAAATGCGGGCTTGAATGAATGCGATGTTCCCCGAAGGCCGACCGGCGCGCGGATCGCGTAGCAGCGCGAGAATCCGATCCGCGCCTTCGACCCCGGCTACGTCACGGGCCGATCGCATTTCCTCGGCCCACTTCCGATCTATTGGCCCAACATGAATCGGCTTGCCCTTGGCCTGTGCCAAGTCTTCCAAATCGACGGACAAATAGTCCATCCGCTCCCGTTGTCGCTCATCCATCCGATACCAATGCATGTCCATCTCGTCGCGAACGGCGTCCCCCTCAGCTTCCTCATCGCGCCCGGATTCGATCAATGCGTTCAAATGGAGGAGCGCAACCGAAAACGCCCGTTCATGACTTCGCTCGAAGGAACCTCGCTCGTTCATGGTCGATTTCCCTCCCAAGGCCACGGTACTGCATTCCAAGCGGTTTGAGTGGCTGCCAATGCCTCACGGTAATGATTTAGCGACACCTCCGCTTCCGGAGAGATAACACCATGGTTCGCAGAACCCATCGGCTGAGTCGTGAACAGCAATCCCGGCGCAAATCCACCGTCTTCAAATGCACCGTCACCCATTTGCCAACAGGTCAGGTCATTCTTCCCGCTCGGGACCTTTCGTCCCACCAACTCGGGGATCAAACCCTTGAATTTCTTTGGTACTCGATGGGCGGGCAGGTGCAATATCGACGGCGATACCGACATCCCTTCCCGACCGAGCTGCACCTTGCCATCCAACACGGTGATGTCTTGAGTGCCGCCGGTTTCATCCGAGACGCGGACGCCCAACGACTCCGCATCGTTTCCAACCCTCGGCATCATTCCGGTGCCATCCGCCAGCATCGACCGAAACACAAGGGGCATCGCGGCGAATTCTCTGGGGTCGTTTCAAAGGCAGTATACCATGCGAAGATTTGACTGCCAATCGATCCCGCATGCCTGCCCGATCACTTCAGCAGCGAGGCCAACCCGACGGCGAAGCCGGCGACGCCGATGGCGAGTGCGATCCAGGGCCACACGGCGGCGAAGGTGACCCGACTCGGATTCGCCAAATCTACCGGTGCGAGCGACCGCCGTGAGGGCGGCCGATCTACGGACACAGGCGTCAGCGTTCCCACGGCCAACTTCGGGCGCTGGTCGGTGTCCAAGCTCAGCGTGTCCGCGTTCGTCCGCGGCACGCAATCGACCACATGGGTCTTCTCCGGCGCTGGTGGCGGTGTGTTGTCCGATTTCAGCTTCAAACCTACACAGCTCGAAGCCCCCGCGCCCGGCGGCGATTGCAAACCCAGCGCCTGCGCGAGGACGTTCGACTGCGACGAAGACGATGGGCCGTCGCCGAAGAGCAAATCGCGGAACTCGGGCGTGTTGCGCAGGGGGGCGAACGGGCCCGCTTTCGTCCGGCTCACGAGCACCGTCGCCGGGTCGCCGAGCATGTTGGCCGACACATTTTTGCGGATCGTCTCGGTCGTCCCCTTCACAGTGCGCGCGATCCCGGCGTCGTAAAACACCATGTACCAGACCGAATTCGGGTCGGCCACGGTGTGGACGGAATCGATCGCCGCGAGGCCGCCATGCCCCGGTCGCCACGGGGCGCCGGTGAGGTCTTCCATAAACTCCCGGCAGTTGGCCGGGCGTTCCGCCGGGTTGGCCCGCATCGCCCGGCGGATGGCGAAGTCGATCCGTTCGCCGAGATGTTTGAACACGGAGCGCGGCGCCGGCAGATCGTCTTTGGTTTTCTTCATCCAGCAGTCCAGCGGGCTGGTTTTGGCGAAGGGGACGTGCCCGGTCACCATCATGTACAGCGTCGCCCCGAGGGAATAAATATCGCAGCGGACATCGGCGTTCTTCGCGTTGCGGAATTGCTCCGGGGCCATGAAGTGCGGCGTGCCGAGGCCTTTGCCAGTCCGCGTCAGGTTCATTTCCCCTTCGATGTCTTTGACGAGGCCGAGGTCGGTGAGTTTGGCGACGCCGTCGGCGGTCACGAGGATATTGTCCGGCTTCACGTCGCGGTGGATCAACCCCTGCTTGTGGGCGCGGTGCAGCCCTTCGCAAATTTGGGCGATGAGGTGGATGGCGAATTCTTCGGGCAATGCCCCCTCGCGGTCGATCTTGTCGCCGAGGGACGATCCGTCGACGTACTCCATCACCAAGAACGGGGTCGGCCCGAAGCCGCAATATTCGATGGCTTTGACGACGTTCGGGTGGTCGATGAGGCTGGCGGCGCGGAATTCCTGTTCGAATCGCTTGAGCAAGACCGGGTTGCGGGCCGTCTCGGCCGGGATAATTTTGATCGCGACGATGCGCTGGCTATCGCGGTGCCGGCCTTTGTAGACCGCGCCCATGCCGCCCTCGGCAATTTTCTCGACCAACTCGTATTGGCCGATTTCCCGCAGGACCGTCTGGGTGCCGAATGACATAGCTCAGACTACCCCCGCGAGTGGAATCGGAATCCGAAACTGTCGGAGTCGGGCTATTGAAGCTGAGACCTTAGCTTAGCATAGTTCACGTCTTCCCAAAATTCTCCGGAATAGCGGGAACCGGCGATTCCGGGGAAATGACCGGCGGCGCGGCAATCCGACGGGTGTATAATGCCAATCGTGGCGACTGCCCTGATTGGGGAAGGTGATCCGGCGTCGGGGAAAGTTCCGGTCGCGCCTACCGAACTTATCGATCTTCCGCGCTTTACCACCGCAGATCGCTTGTCAAGAGCGTTGAAATCCGGCAAAATCGAACAGAACTGATAGGTCGGGATTCCTAGTTTCGTCGTCGCAGGCCCATCTTGCTCGGTTCTCGTGTGAAGGAAGCGCCCGTATGAAGCTTCTGGGTTACGTCCTCTTGCTGCTCAATCTGCTGGCCGGCGCGGCGGTGGTCTACCTCGCGTCGCAGTCGTGGGCTAAGAAGCAAGAGCAGAACGCGAACGCCTTGCGCTATTACCTCCAGAAAGACGGCGTTCCTCAAGAGGGCGCCGCCGTGAGTGCCGGTGCAGCCGACGATTCCACCGTGCCTATGCCAGTGTCGATGGGCAAAGGCCATACCGTCGATGCCGTGACCCTGAAGTTCCTCAAAGATCATTTCAAAGGCACCGAGACGGGCACCTACTCGGACGCCGTTCCTCCCGCGTCCCGCATCGCCGAATTAATCCGCTTGAAAGGCAAATTCGACGGTGTCTACTCGGCGAAGGGATCCGACACCGATAAACTCGCGTTCTTGGTCGGGAGGTACAGCGGCACGCGATTCCTCCCCGGCCCACTCGTGATGCTGGCCGACACTTTCGACGAACGCCAAGAATATAAAGCTCTTCTCGGTGAAATCCTCTGGCCGTCCGGGACGCCGAAGAAACTCAAACCCGAAGAAGTCGCGGCCAACGCCAAACGCGCTAAGGAAGTCTTCGACGCCAAGATCGACGCGGCCATCAACAAGCCGGTCGCAGGAAAGTACATCGAAGACATCGCCGCGATCGACGCGTCCAAGAAGTTACTTCAAGAATCCGAGATCGCGGCGAAGCAAGTCGCGGACGATCAGAAAATCGCCGCGTTGGCGTTCAAAGCCCAAATGGACGAAGTCCTCGCCGGTACGAAAAAGGAAGTCGACCCCGCAGCCATGGCCGCGTTCTTCCAATTCGTCGGCGACCCGAAAGGGGGCACCGACGCCGAAGTCAAAGGCAAGAGCCGCCTCGCCGTGGATGCCGTCCGCGCTTCGGCCAAGAAACTTCACGAGACGATTTTGAAGACCGGCCTGACCGCCAACGACGAAGGCGACCGCAAACGCCGCGGGACGATTTTGATGCAGTGCCTCGACCCGTCGGAGCCGTGGCAAAAGCGGGTCGTGCTGACCGTGGGGATGACCGACTACTTGGCCGGTCTCCAAGATCGCATCGAACGTCAGCCCGACTACCCGACGCGTTACGAACGCCTCAAAGACTACCAACTCATCAAGTTCTTTGAAGGCTACGACCGCGCTAAAGAACAAGCCCGGGACCTCGATCGGTTGCTCGCCCGCCAAGTCGAACTCCGCGTTGCGGTCGAAGCCCAAGCGGCCAAGGCCGAGGGGCTGGTGCTGCAGCGCAAGGGCCAACGGGACGCGGCCAAGGCCGAAGCCGACGCGACCGAAGCGACGCTGACCGGCCTCGTGGCCGAGCAGGACGCCGTCGAGAAAGAATTGTTCGCGTTGCAAACCCGGGTCGGGGCGATGCTGCGGGCGAACTTCGACCTCGAAGACCGGGTGATTGCCGCCGAAAAACTGCTGCCGGTCAAGTAGGGAATCGAAGGGGCCGCCGACATCAGGAGTTTTCGCGATGACGTTCTTCGGCAAGTTTTTCGTCCTGCTCAACACCGTCGTCGCGTTCGCGCTCCTATCGTGGGGTTTCTCGATCTACGCGAACCGCATCGATTGGACCG
Source organism: Fimbriiglobus sp. (assembly GCA_025352235.1). GTDB lineage: Bacteria > Planctomycetota > Planctomycetia > Gemmatales > Gemmataceae > JALHQU01. The sequence goes on along the minus strand of JANXTU010000505.1, from coordinate 6,966 downwards.
AAGTCCAAGACGGCGACAAGAAACTCACCGAGCGGACCCGCGAACTCAACGATGCGATGTCCCCGGCCCAACGCGACCACGCCCGCCAGATGAACGCCACGGCGGCCGCGGAAACCGAATACGAAAAGCTCCGGGAAGTGATCCAAAAACGGAATGCCGAATCCGAAACCGGCACCTTCTACGACCTCAATAAAACGGGCCAACTGATCAACGACAACCCGAAAGAAGAAGACAAAATCAACGGCATCGACGGCAAGCCGCTCCTGGGTGTGAAGCTCCTGCAACAAGACTTGGTTTCGGAAGTGGATCGTGTGGACGCCGCTTCCAAAAAGTTCGACCGGTACCGTAAAGACCAAGCGGGCTACTCCGGCGAAATCACCGCCTACGATATCAAATCGGCCCGTTTGAAGCGGTTGTTGAAAGACCTGCGCGACGAAGAAATCTTCATCGCCGATTCCCGCATCAATTGGGACGAACAACTGGTGACGCTGCTGAAGCGAAACAAACAACTGCAAGAGAAACTCGCGGAAGTCGCCCGGCTGCAAAAGGATCTGAACACACTCCGGTCATCCGACGCCGACACGGCCCGTCGCCCGATTTCAAAATAGCATTCGATTCACGCTCCACGGAGGCCACGCCCATGACCGCGCTCGGCAAAATGATGGTGATCTTCGTCTTCCTGCTGTCGCTGGTCTGGGCCGGCTTGGTCATCAATTCGTGGGCCACGCGCACCAATTGGAAAGCCGAAGCCGAGAAGCAGAACAAAATCGCCAAGGACAATTACGAAGGCGCCAAAGCCCTCGCCGAACAGGCGAAAGCCGACCGGAGCGCCTCCGATGCGAAACTGGCCGCACTGCAAGCGAACGTCGATCGCCTCCAACTGCAAAATGGCGAAGTGCGTGAGCAGTACAACAAACTCTATTCGACCTACGAAAACAAATTGAAAATCGACCGCGTCAGCGACAAGAAGGTCGACGAACTCCAAAACGACATCGCGCAGTTGTTGAATCAAGTCAAGTTGCAGTCCGACAATTTGAAGACGATGGAAACCGACCTCAACTCGCAGATCCGCGTGACCGAGGCGAACCGGAACCAAAAAGACGAAGCCATCCGCAGCGCGAACGCCGAGAAGCAGCGCGCCGATTTGCTCGTGGCCCGATTGCAAGAGGTCCAAGATCAACTCGCCCAAGCCAAAGTCGGCGGCAAAGGCAACCTCCGCCCGGCTCCGCCCGAAGGTTTCCGCGGCACGATCACAGCCGTCAGCAAAGAGATCGTCGAGATTAGCCCCGGACTCAATGCGGGCCTCAAGGAAGGCATGCTTCTCAACGTCGTCCGCAAAGTCGGAAACAAAAACTACATCGGCACCATCCTGATCGGCCAGCAAGTCGACCCGAACCGCGCCGTGGGGACTTGGACCGCCCCGTTCAGCGTCAAAAAGCCGACCGGCGACGACTTCCCCAAAGTCGGTGATGAAATCGTCCCCATGAAGTAGTCGTTGCCGCGAATCCCGTTTTCGAGTCTCCACCATGGCCAAGAAGAAAAAACCGAAGTCGCCGAAGCCGACGAAGGTCCTCGAAGACGAGGCGCCGAAACCGAAGCTCCGCCGCGTCCGCGAGGACGACGAAGCCGAATTGACCGCCCCCAAAGCGCGCAGCGACGTGTTCACCGGGCTCGCGGCGCTCTCGCTGATCGCGCTGATCGGCGCGGCCGTCTTCTTCTACCAAGATCACGAAGAAACGAATTTGAAATCGCTGGCCGCCCCGGTCCTCACCGTCCCCACGGCCGCCGTCGTCGGCGATGCCAAAGGCAAAAATTAACTGATCGAGGTCGCTGCCATGGCGAAGAAATCGTTCGCGCCCCCGAAGCCGATCTACCGCGACGGCGGTTATACCGGCATCCTCTTCTTCACGCTGCTCGCGATGGTCGCGTCCATCGGCCTGTTGTTTTTGGAGTTCAGCGAAGACTACGACTCCAACTCGGAGGGCACCGGGGTGCCCCCGGCCCAAACCGTGAAGTCCCTCGTCGATGCCGAGCGCAAAGCGTCGCCGGCACCGGCCCCCGTCCCCGCACCGCTGGTACCTTGAGACCCGAATGACCATCGTTCTCTGGGATATCGACGGTACGCTCATCCGCAGTGGCGGCGCCGGCAAAGTCGCGATGGAATCGGCCCTCCGCTCCGCATTCGGGGTGAAGGAAGTCTTCGATACGGTCGCTTACAGCGGTCGTACCGATGTTGCCATCGTCGGCGACCTCCTGCTCGCCCACGATGTCCCCGCGACCGACGAAAACCGGACGAAGCTCCGCGACGCGTATCTCGATGGACTCCCCGCCTGTTTAAAATCGGCCGGCGGCGAAATTCTCCCCGGCATCCCCGCGATTCTCGACCGCTTGCAACGGCGCGACGACGTGGTTCAAGGGCTGCTCACCGGGAATGTCCGGCGCGGCGCCCGCGTGAAACTCGATCACTTCGGACTCTGGGATTTCTTTGGCCCCGGCGGTTTCGGCGACCGCCACACCGACCGCAACGACGTGGCCCGCGAAGCGCTCGCCGCCGCGATGACCCACCTCGGCCGTCCGGTGACCGGTTCCGAAATCTGGGTCATCGGCGACACCCCGCACGACATTTCTTGCGCCCGCGCCATCGGCGCCCGCGTCCTCGCCGTCGCCACCGGTTGGCACCCCCTCGCGGAACTCGAATCCTGCCGCCCCGACGCCCTTTTCGCCGACCTCGCCGACACCGACCGCGCAATCGAGTTATTCCAAGAAGGATAATCCGAAGATCGCGTTCGGGTCATGCGCGCGACTGTCGCACCGTGGAGGAAAGTCCGTCTGCCCCCGCAGCGATGCTATTTCTTCTCGACATCCCACCAGAGGACGTTACCGTCGGCGCTCGCGGCGACAATGCGTTTGCCGCTCGGGGTGAAGGCGACCCAAATCAGGGGCAGGCCGTCCAATTGTTCCTTGTAGACGAGGGTTTGCGTCGGCAGGTGGTAGAGCCGGAGTTCACTCGTGTCTTTTTCGTTCTTGCGGGGTTTGTCCCGCAGGCTATCGCCGCCTGTCACTAGCCAAGTCTCGGTCGGGTCGACTGCACAGGCCGCAGTGAAATTGGAATGGCCCATTTTCAACGGTTTAAAAGTCCCTTTAGCAAGATCGATTCGAACCACGCCGCGCCGCTCGGCGGGGGCATCTGCTTCCAACATACTTTCAGGAATCTCGCGATGCTCCGCGAAGCGGAGCCCGAACACAGCACCTTTCGGCCCAAAAACGAAGTGAGCCGAAAGCCATCTCAATTCTTTGTCTTCAATATCGGCGGCGAACTTCACGGCCTTCGATTTTTTCGACACGCTATCCCAAAACACGACCTCCCCCGAACCAATGTGTTCCGCTATCCATTTGTCATCGTGGCTGACCACCGGTTTATAATTTGACCACTCTTCGCCACCGTCGGGGAAATCGTACTCGGTGCGATCATCCGGTTTCGCGGGATCGATCACGAACACTTTTCCATCGGCGGCTACGGCGATGCGGTCGTCCTTGTGGAAGCAGGCCGCGCCGAAATGCAGACTGGTCGTCGCGCCCGGCACGCCGATTTTGATATCGGCGAACGGCCGATCCTTCTTGAGATCCCAAACGCGCAAGTAAGGATCGCGGTAATTGCCGGTCGTGGCGATGCGGTTCCCGGAGGCGGACACCGTGACGATCCGCGACTTGTGCCCGTTGTCGAACGGACGGTGCTTCTTTTTGTCCAGATCGAGGATGGCGCCGTTCGGCTCGCGTTTGTCCGGCTCCTCGATGCCCCCTTTCGCTTCATCGACGGTCCCGACGGCCACCACTTTCGATTCGTCGAGGAGCGCGGCATCTTCGATTGCCAAATCCGGGATTTTCATCTCTCCGACGAGCTTGACGCGGATCGCGGGGACACCGTTCGGCACCGGTGCGGAGGTCGCCGGATTCCACAAGATGATCGCGGAGATAACCGCCGCGGTCGCCAATGCGGTCAGCCTGTAGGAAGGGGACATGGCGGCTCCAAGAACGGATCGTGAAATCGAAGCGGATGGGAACTTGCGCCCGCTCCGTCAGCGGAGCGGGCGTCGATTGGCAGGCCTACTTGTGAAACACCATCTTTTCGAGTTTCTCGTCGTGGATCATCACGCTACCTACGATACCCTGCCTACCGACGGTGATTGGACGGCCTGCTTTATCAGTACCCGTGTAATTGCACACGACGTTGTAGGTAGCGACAACGTTGCCCGATCTTCCGTTTAGGCTGTCGGCTTGATCCACGGCGTAGGTGATCTCCACTGTGGTGGAAACGAGCACCATGCCCGAATACTTAAATCGTTTAAAGCTTTCTTGATCGCTCTTGGCAGCTCTATTCATTTCGCTGCCTTTCCCCATGCCCAGGGCGAACGTCTGACCCTCGTTGTAGGTGAACGTCCCGCTCCCCGACGGGAATATGCCGTTCGGGGTGTCGTTGATCGCCCAGAGGACGCCCTGCTTGACATCCAAGTTGCCGACTTTCTTTTCGCCGGCTGCACCGATCGCCTGCACTTTCTGGTTGTACCAGAACTGTGGCCCCTTCCCGAGTAAGCCATTTGGTATCGGAGGCAGAAGCGGGGTTTGGATGAACACGTTGCCGGGGTTAATCATCCCCCGGAAGGGGTACGCGTTCTCCAGCCCATCGGCGACTCGCAACACTCCGGCACTGCCCGCGAACGTCGTCGTGCGATTGACGCTTTCGACGCTCAGGTTCGGGTCGTCGAACGACTGGCCGTTGCGGGTGCCCCACGACCGCGAGCCGACCGTGCTGGCACCGGTCATGCCGATACTGCTCCCGGTGAGTTCGAGGCCCGCGCCCGAGTCGTGGTAATCGTGCGTGTTGGTGATCGTACCGCCGCCGTTCGTGTAGCTGCTGTAATTGAAGTTGAGACTGTAGGCTTCGCCGTCTTCGTCGACCCCGGTGGAGAAGTCGTTGTTGACCGTGTAGACATTCGCCACGGCGAACGTCCCGACATCGACGGCGTGGTAGGTTGCATCCGCAACGCCGCCGATGTACGAGCCGCTGCCCGTCGCGTCGTTGGTGGCCGAGAACGTCTCGTCGCGGTGGAACAGTTCGGTGCCGGAGGCCGGGGTGCCCGGTTCGTTGTCCACAACGTGACCGGAGTCGGCCGTGTGCGAGGTCGTGCTGAACGAGTTCACGTCGACGGAGGATCCGAAGAACGACGGCCGGCTCGTGAGCGATTCCGTCAGGGTGCCGTCCTGCGTCGACACGCCGTGGAAGGTGAAGTTCGTCGCGTTGGAGGTGCCCGCCTTCCACTCCCAACCGGCCGTCGATTCGTACAGCGACATCAGGTAGGTCGTGCCCGAAATCGGGTTGTTCCAGCCAGTGGTCGAAGTGTAGTCGTAGTCGGTCCCACCCGGATTCGGATAGTGGCTGTGGAAGGTCGTGCTCGAAGCGTCGGTGCCGGTGTAGGTCGCGGTCGAGCCGCCGCCGACGGTGTGGACGGTGTACGCGGTGTCGAGGGTCGTCTCGGAAAGTCCGCCGCCCATCGAGTAGCTCGTGTGGCCGTGGGCCGTGTCGCTCGCGGTGTAATCGTAGGCCGTGTAATTCAGTTCGCCGTTGCTGCCGGCGGTCGCCGCGAATGTGAGCGAATAGGAGCCGGTGCGATTCGAGTCGGACTCGTCGATGCTGCTGCCCGATCCGGACGAGTAGGTCGTGGTCGTCGTCTGCGACGACGAGTACGAGCCGGTTTCGGTGTAGGTTTCGCCGGTGACGGTGAACGCGCCGTTGTCGTACGTGCCCGTGATGACTTGGTGCGAGGCGGACTCAACGCTACCGGTGCCCGTCGCGGTGATCGCGTAGCCATCCGTCGCGCTGCCGTTCGCCGTGTCGCTCGATTGATTGGACGCATCCACCGTGATGGTGAACGTGCCACTGGACCCGGTCCCGGCTTGATCGACGGTCACGGTGTTCGCCTCGCTGCGGACGATGCTGTGCGTTTCGGAGTAACCGAAAGGCGTGAACGATGCCCCGAGGAGCGACGAGAAATCGGTGAGGCCGGCGGGAGCCGAAGAAGGATTTTCTCGGGCTTCGAGCTGTTGCAGGTTCAGCCGCGCGCCCGGATTATTCCGCTTGCGCAGACGGGGGGGGGGCAGTGACGGTTGTACCGCGGAGCCACGAGCGAAGGGAGAGAACCATGTCGAAAATCCCGAAAGGTGGAGGTGAGGTGGTGATGGTACGCGATCTTCCGATGGACATGCAAGCATGGAATCGGAGTTTCCGCAAAATAGTTTCCAGCCGCAATCCTTTATTGAGACGGCCACCGCCCGCCACCGCTCGCAAAAGCATCAACATCCGCTGGGGCCTACGCTTGCGGCCGAGCGCAAATGATTCCAGCTTTTTGCAATGGTTCCACGGGAGGGTGTGTGGATCTGCGCTGGAATCATTTTCGAGCCCTCACACCCACTTCATGACCACACCCAAGTAGTTGTCCTTCAGAAGCCCTTCGTAGGCGTCGCCGAGTTGCTCCGGCGCGATGGTGTGCGTGTTTAGCCCGGCCAGACTCAACCGGCCGGACGCGATGGCCCGCAGGAGCCAGTACTGAGCTTTGTCGATATCCCACGCCCCGGCTAGCCGGGTGTGGGCCGGTTCGAAGAGCATGTTGCCGTGGGCGCCGCTCACCTCGATGTAGCGACGCTAGGGTTCTACCGGAATTCCGGAATGGTTTCGCGAGGGGGTGGGGGATTCTGCACTGAAACCATTTTTCACGTCTCACCCCGCGCTTTTGTAATCCATAGGAGTTACGCACTTGGGTGGTTGGTGGTGGTTTGGGTAGGATTGATTCTTGCCCATCCAGCCCAATCGTGTGCAGTTTGTTGTCAAAACTGCCTCGGATCACTCAACTGCGTAACTCCCTAACAATTCTTGGAGCCACGGGGGAATGACTTGTGAATCCAAGCCAGGGG
>JANXTU010000497.1 GCA_025352235.1 Fimbriiglobus sp. | reverse complement strand
GCGTGAGCCCTCCGAGGTTTTGCGCGGCACCGCGTCCCGATTCCTCGGAGGGCTCACGCCCACCGCTCGGGGGTTCACAGCAACGGTCGCTCCCCCGAGCGCGGGGGCCAGCGTTTCAGATCGGTCTCGCGCTGGCGGAACTTCGCCACCAGTTGCGAGAACGAATTGATCGACACCGCCAAGCCGAAGAACCGTTCGAGCACGCTGGCGAAGAGGTAGCCACTGTTGCCGACGAACTTCGTTTCGTCGAGTTCGAGCCGGACTTCCAACCCTCGGGCGAAGCCGCCGAGTTCCCCGGAGCCGACCCAGCCCGTGACCCGCTTCGAGCCGATGCCGACGACCCCGTCGATCGACTGCCGGGCGAGGGCCGCCGCCTGCGGCTCGGCGATCGGATCGGTGAAGTCGTAGAGCTGGAGCAAACCCTTGATCGCCGCCAAGCCGTCGGTATCGCCGGTCAACGAGAAGTGATTCAGGTTCAAGTGCGAGATCAATTGCCAGTAGCGCCCCTTCGGGTTCGCGGCCCGCAGCGATCCGGTCGGGTTGCGGACGCAACGCACTTTCGTCCCCGGCGCGGCGAACGCGGCTTCAAAGCGGACCTCGTCGCCGATGCGGGGGAGTCGGGACGGCAGATCGCGATTCGTGCACAGCGTCCGAACGACGAGGGTCTCTTTCTCGTGGCTCGTCGGGTCGAAGTTCCCGTCGACGACGTGCAGATGGACGTCGGTGCCGTTGTCCTCGGCCGCGAGGCTGGGGCGGCGGGTCGAATACCAAAACGTTTTGGTCGAATCGCGGTCCCGGCCGTGGCGGAATCGATAGAAGGGGTTGTACTCGCGGTCGCCGGCCTCGGCCCCGGCCCCGGTGACTTCCTCGATGGAATAAATCTCGTACCCCGCCGGCTGGCCGACTTCCGGGGTCACGCGGTAGTCGGGCCGGGTGTGCGTCATCGGGATCGGCTCGGCCGTCTGCTCGAACAGGTTCGCGGCGGGCGTGCAGCCGAGCCGGAGGAGATTCGGTTCGAGCAACTGTTCGAGGCGCGGGTGCGAGCGGTCGAGGAACACGATCACATCGACCTGTTTCACGGGGCCGAGCGCGGCGCGGGCGGCGCCCCACCCGGCGACGTCGACGAACAGGAATTTCGACGGGTAGGCGAAGTATTCGGAGAGTAGCCGGTACCCGGAGAAGACGTTGGCCGGGTAGGGGATCATCGATTCGGACTCGTCGAACCCGACTGGCAACAGGGCGTCCTTGGCGGGTACGACCACCGCGCCTTTGGGCTTCGCGGGATCGACGAACGCGACTTCCAAAGCGTGGTTGAAAATCAAATCGTACAGCGCGGCGACGAGGGCGTTCTCGCCGACGAGATGGAACCGCAAGCGGTCGAGCTTCATGCCGTCGAACGCCAAGGCACCGGTGGCTTGTAGCCGCAGGCGGATCGCCGCGGCGGCGCGCACGGGCGGGTTCAACCCCGGCGGGAACGGCGGCGGGTAGAGCTTGGCTTCGGTCAAGGCGATGGGCCAGAGCGTCAAGGGATAGACGGTGCGGTACCGGCAACTGATTTCGCCCACACGGTCGGTGTTGAGCGGACTGCGGGGCGGGATCTTCACGCCGTCCGGGGTCCCGCGGCTCGGGTCGAGGTTGAACTGCACGACGGCGAACGACGGAATCGGCGCGAGGACATGCGGGTACAGCACCGAGAGCATCGCCTCGGTCAACTCGGGGAATTCGTCTTCGATCTTGTTGCGGATCCGCCCCGTGAGCAGCGCGAACGATTCGATCAAGCGTTCGACGTGGGGATCGTTCGCGCGATCCGGTTCGAGTTGCAGGCGCGCGGCCGCAGCCGGGTACTTCCGAGCAAACTCCTGCGCGAGTTTGCGGATGAAAAAGAGTTCGGATTCGTAATGGCGGAACAGCGCGTCGCTCATCCTTGGGCCTGCACTTCGTACTTGCCGGTGCCGACGTCGAGGATGGTATCGAACGCGACTTCGGGGGCGGGGTCGACCGTCAAACGGGCCTCGATTTTGAATTTCACCGACATCCGCGAACCGCTTTCCTGCTTCAGCAAGGTGACTTTGACGTTTTTCAACCTCGGCTCGAATCGATGGATCGCGCGCAGGATGAGCTTGCCGATGTGCGAGCGCTGCTCGGTCGAGATCGCCTCGATGGAGGCGAGGTCGGGCAAGCCGTAGGTCACGACGGAGTCGCGGGTCTCGGGGAACTGCTCCGGGAATTTATGATACGGGTGCAGGGTATTCAGCAAGTCTTCGAGGTCGCGGCGCACGGCGAGATACATCTTCTCCACGGTGTATCCGGTGATGACGGAATTGCCGGCCGACTCGGGGTCGAGGAGCCGGTCGACGATGGTGGGCTGGAGGCCCTTGCGGGGCGGGGCGGGCGGGGGCATCTGGGGTGTTCTGCGGGTGCGACGGGTCGGGCGTCACGCGTCGAATTGGATCGTTTGAAGCGCGGTCATCGGCTGCGTGATTCCGCCGGCGAGCCATTGCCGGACGCCGACGCCGCGGGACACTTCGCCGTCGTTGCCGAGCCAGTCGGTGGCCAAGCCGAGTTGGAGTTCTTCGTCGGTCGATTGCCACGAGCCGGGGTAGAGGCCCGGCAGCAGGACATCGCCCTCGATGCCATCTTTCAACACCAGGTTGGCCGGGCGGAGAATGACATCCCGCGGGGCCTTCGGGAGATTCATCGAAATCGATTCGATATTCTCGAGCGGCACCCACGAGTAGATGCCGCCGGAGCCGAAGACTTCGAGGACCGTGCCGAATCGCTCGTCGGAATCGAACAAACCTTCAAACGGCACCCCGTTCAAAGTCCCATTCTGAACGGGCACGGCGGCATTGGCTTCGTCGAATCGGCGTTTAGCCTCGGCGTGTTCGCCGCGGGCCAAAAACGGCAGGGCTTCAAACCGTTGCATTACGTGGGCGGGGCCGTCCGTCAGGCCCTTGGGCTGTTCGGTGCCGGCGAAGACCGCGCGGCGTTTGACCTCGGCGTCGAGCGCATCGCGGTACTGCTTGATGGCGGCGAGGTGCTGAGGGTCTTCGTAGCGGAGGACGTCGAGCTGTTTGCGGGCCCGGTCGAGTTCGCCGCTGAACAGGAAGAGTTCGAAGAGGAAAAAGCGGGCCGGGTTGTTGGCCGGCTGCGACTTGACTTTGGCGATTTGGGCGTCGATCGCGTCGCGGAGCTTTCCGGCTTGGAACAGT
>JANXTU010000437.1 GCA_025352235.1 Fimbriiglobus sp. | reverse complement strand
CAGAAAGGAGACGGGGCGGAAATGTATTCTCCGAGACGCCACGCGGCCCGCAAAGAGAGGCGGCTCCGGGGGCTCACGCCCTCGTTCTGATGTTGAAATAAAGGGTGGGACAAGCTGGGATTCACTTGTTTAAGGCTTAGTTCCCTGCGGTTTACTCTTGATGTCTCCCGTGTAGTCATTGTGAGGGCCGACGTACTTGAACAAGCTTTTTTCCACCCGGATGAAGAACTTGGGGTTCGTCAGCTTGACGCTCGGGCCTTTGTTGTGCCAGTTGTAGCAGTGATCAGACACATCAGGACTCGTACAGCCCGAATCTTCTTTCACTGCTGCGTTGATGCGTTTTACTGGAATCGGCTCGTCACCGTACTCCGCTTGAAGCGCAGGGCAGACTCGTTGGAATGACGCCATGATCTTGGACATCTGCGTTCTCCCGTTCCAGGTGCCGACCATTGCTTGATCCACAATTGAACTCAGCAAGATCGCCACTATGGACAGACATTGTGCGAGCGTTTCTTCGGGCTGGCGAGTCTACCGATTGCGCCTGCTGTATTCACATGTTCACACAACCGATTCGCAACAGATTGCCAACAGTATCTCAATCAGTAACGAATCGGTAGTACTGAACATCTAGGTTCGCCACGATAATCAGCAAGAAATAGTGAAGCCTATTTGATCTGTAAACGATAACTTGCGAAAAGAACTATCTGGCATGCATCTGACCATACGCATTGGCACTTTTTACTTTTCTTACAATTCGTTCGCGGAGTTCGGAGCATTCCTCACAGAAGCGATCGCCCAACATCCAGCCTGCTGGCTCGACTCCAGTTTTGAGACTCCAATATCCCTTTTCGCAGCACCCGTCCGCATTCACCCCACTTGCTTGTCCGGATGCAAATAGACGAAGCTTTTGCCGAGTCGGCCGCCGTAGTTGCCGGCGGAGATCCGGAGCAGGTCGGGGGTGTCGAGACAGGCCGCGATGGCCGCTTGCGTCGCAGTCGCAATCGACGCCAGATCTGGGCCGTTGATGATGATCTCTTGAACGCTGGCGACCCCGTCGGGCAGGCGGGTTTCGATGCCGGGTTGGCCCCGCAGCGTCGGGCAGTATTCCGCGTAGGTGCTGGCGATGCTGAATTTGTACTTGCTCCCAGCCTTGCTGCCGCTGGCGGCGACTCCACCGGGGAATGGTAGGCAGACGCGGGTCTGAGCACCGGTCGCGGCGGCCCCGGCTGCGGCGCGTGCGGCGGCGTCGAGGGCCCCGTCGGCCGTGGCCCCGAAGAACCAGAGGTTGCCGCCCATCAGCCCCTCGGCCCAGCCCCAGCGCCGCTCGATGACGAACTCGCCCGACAGGATCGGGATCACGCGCACCCGTCGGCCGTGGCGCTCGGTTTTGAATTGGTGCCCGTCGCCGAAGTAGGCGACCTTGCGCCCGAGCGGGAACCATTTCTCCTCGGCGGGGAGGACGTTGAAACAGGCCGTGGTCGGGCAGGTGAGGATGTTCTGACTGACGCGGACGAGCAGGCTGCGTTCGAGCTTGACCTCGCGCTCTTTCCAAAATCGCGGCACGTGGAATTGCAGAATCGCCCCGATTCGGCCGTCGGGGGTTTCTGCCGGCGTCAAACTCCGGCTGAGCGCCGCTTCGCAATCGCACAGGATCGTCGAACTGGCGTTGCCCGTCGCCGCGACGACGGCGTGGTTCAGCCAAGTGGCATCGCGAGCCGTGACGAGGACTTCCGAATAGATGCTGCGGAACGCTTCGGCGTAAGTGTCTTCGACGACGGCGGGCATGGGCGGCGACCCCGATGGGACGTTCGACTGGAAGGAAGAGCCAGCATACGCCGGGGAAAATCGCGGGCCAGTTCGCGGCGTGCCCCGTGACCGGGCCGAAGCGATTTTGGGCAGCCGGGACGAAAACGGACGCGTTGACAGTCAAAGTCGGGGAAGTCGCTACTCCTTGTACGCCTTCACTGCCTGCACCCGTTTGCGAATCGCTTCGACTTGTCCCGTGTAGCGCGGGTCGGTCGGGCCACCGAACTCCTTTTGGAAAGCGGCTTCATTCAGACCTTCGCTCAAGCCATCGATAGCCGGGGCGTAGTCGGCGATGGCGAATTCTTTCGCGATCCCGTCGAGTTTCCCCGGCGTTTTCTGAACCCGCACGGCGAACTCGATGCCGGCGAGGTCCAGCGCCAGATCGACGAAGCTGAAGCCGCTGGTGCCTTTCATGTCGGCCCGCTCTTTGGCGACGCCCGCAAGTTCGGCCAACGCCGGTCCGAAGATTTCGGTCAGGGCCACGCTCACGGCGAAGTGCTGGCACAGGTCCCGCCGTTTGTGGATCGTCGGCGAGCCGAGGTTTTTGATGCGATCTTTTCGCTCGTCGGCGGTTTCGGCGGCGGCGCAGAGCTTCTTCGTGAGCGGGTTGCCGCTGAGGATCGTCGAATCATCGAGAGCGATGCCGAGGCCGATGAGGAACCCCGGCACCCGCACGGATTTGTCGAGGGGAAGTGCCGCGGCCGCGGCAGAGCGGATGTACGTGTCCGTGAGGGCGTCGCCGGTCGGCCGTTCCTTCGGCGGCAGTTTTTGGATCGCGGCGGCTTTCTCGGCGATAGCCCGGACTACGGCCCGCACCGCTTGTTCCTTCGGGGTCGGTTCAACGGGTGCGGCCCCGGCGACCGTTGCGAGCAAAACGATCGAAGCGAGGGTGAGCGTGAGCGTGCGTACCATGTGCGATTCTCCGGATTTGTGCCGAGAGCTTGATGGCCGCTACGAATCAATCGGCGATCAATCCAATGTCCAATTTCATCCCGAGCGCGGTCGCCCATTTGTGCAATGTGGCGAGCGTGGGGTTCAACATTTTTCCCGTTTCCAATCGGGAAAGCGCGGGCGGATCGACCCCCATTCGATCCGCGACTTCCGACAACGTCAATGCTTGGCGGTCCCGCGAGGTTTTGAACTGCGCGATGAGGAGCAGAGTCGCGGCGAAACTCGTCGAATCCAAAGCGCCGATCGGTCGGTGGCGAATCGGGTGTACCGCGTGTTGGGCGCGGATCGCGGCTTCCTCGGCGCGCTGCGCGTCGGTCCGTACCGGTTTCATCATCGGTTTCATGCCTTCACTCCGTCGATTCGGGAACTTCGTACGCCGTGATGGGCCGAAGGATAAGAGGATCGTCGGGATTCAAAATTTCAAACACAACGGCGATGAAACGACCGGAGTACGTGCGTCCGAATGCGATGGGGCGACCCGATGATTCGCTCACGTCGAACACCGTCGATTCGTCCGCCAACACGGAATCGACCTCGTCCACCGACAGGTCGTGCTCGGCGATGTGAGCCGAGTTGCTACCTTCATCTTCAGGGTCATCCCAATCGATCAAAGCGTCTCGAAGATCCATTCGCGTTCCCCATCTCGCCTTGTATCATAACACAATGGCCATTGCGGTCAATACCGTGGATGGGTTTTTTATGCGGAAATATTACGCCGTCGCGATGACGACAGTGTAACCTCGGTTCTCGACCGAGTCGACTTGGCCGAAGAGGTCGACGATGTCGGGGATCGTGCGCACCGGCATCTTGGTGACGAAGTAGAAGCGGCCGCCGGGGCGGAGCACTTCGCGCGACGCGGCGATGAACATCCGGCCGACTTCGGAGTTCGCGTAATACGGCGGATTCGCCAGCACGACGTCGAACGCGCCAACGGGAATGTCGAGCAGGTCGGCGCTCAGCAGGAGTTTGTAGTTCTTCACGCCGTTGGCGATCGCGTTCAACTCGGTGAGTTTCAAAGCGCGGGCGTTGCTGTCGACGAACAGCACCGAACCGGTCGAGCCGGCGGGGACGCTGGCCAAGCAACCGACGCTGCCGTTGCCGCAGCCGAGGTCGAGGACTTTGTCGCCGGGGCGGATGTCGGCGACTTCGAGCATCGCCCGCGACCCGGCGTCCATTTCGCCGTAGCTGAAGGTGCCGGGCCAACTGTCGAATTGCTGGCTCGGCCCGTCGTTGATCTTAGCCCGGAAGCTCATTTCGTGGCGTCGCCGGGGTTGGTCGCCTTCGCGCGTGCTCCAGAAGCACGACCCGAATTCGCTGCGGGGCGCCTCGCTGCATTTGCCGAAGACCTTTTTGTGGAGCTTCAAGAACACGTCGTCGCGCTCGTACTCCGAGAGCGTGATGAAACGCCCGCCTTGGTCGAGGAGGTGGTAGCCTTGTTCGACGATGTCGAGTTTCAACTCGCGGTCGGCCTGCGCCGCGGCGGGAAAGAGGATGGTTTTGAACGTCCCCTCGACATCCCACAAGTCGCCGTGGACGACGACCTCGGCCGTGAGGTTTTCTTGGGCGAGTTTCTCGCGCAGGCGTTGGGCTTGGAAGAAATCCATTTGGAAGCAGGTGACGCGCAGATCCGCGAGGGCGGCGACGACTTGCGTGACGGGCCAAGGGGCGCCGAGCGCGATCAGCACCGGCGACTCGATTTTGGCACGGACGGTCGGGAGGAGTTCAATCAGGTTCTTCATGGTGTCATGATACCGCCGGATGGTCGGGGACAAAGAAAAAGCCCCCCGGGATTCCGGGGGGCCGCGTTTGAACTCGCCGGGGCGAATTCACTTCGGCTTGCTCTCTTCGTAGGTTTTGAGTTCCAGCGTCGCTTCGGCGCCTTGAATGCTGTAGCTGAGTTTTACGATCCCCTTGCCAGCAGCGAAGTAGTACTTCACGCTGGTTTCGGTTCCGGCGATGTTGAACTTCGGCCCGTCGACGAAGACGCAATCGAGCGGGGTGGGCGACGCGGGGACGGTGATCTTGGCCATGTCGCCGACCATGAATTCCCCGGAGACCGATTGGGCTTGGACTTTGCTGGTCACGGACCACTTCGCGCCCTTGGCTTTCGGGACGAGTTTGCCGTCCTTGGTTTCAAGTTCCAGGATCTTCACCGGCGGTTCGATGGTGGTGGCGTTGATCTTGGTGCGATAAATGCCGTCGGCTTGGACCTTCACCGATTCCGACGCGACGGGTTTGCCGTTGGCTTGGGTCTCGAGTTTGGTTTCGCCGTTCGCGGTGGCGCCGACCACGACGGTCACTTCAGCTTCACCGACTTTGTAGACCCACTTGCTGCCTTCCTTCAGGGGGAAGAACTCGGTGGTGACCGCAGGCGTCGGCGGTGGGGCGGGCGGAACGACCGGCGGTTGGGCCAAGGCGAAGCCGGCGCCGGCGATCAGTGCGAGACCGAGGAACAACTTCCGCATGCGTCAGCTCCCGAGGAATGTAGCCCGGATCGGGCGACGGTTTTCTACCGGACAGTATACAAAAGCGGGGCAGCGTGCCTACTCGCGTTTCCGGTATCCGTTCTACGCTCGACCCCGCCCCGAGGGTTCACCATGGACGAATTCGTTCGCTACGGCCGCGTCGATTCGGCCGCGATCTTGACGATGAACCGCCCGGAGAAGCGCAACGCCCTCAGCCGGGCGCTGATTGCCGCGCTGCACGCGGCATTCGAGCGGGCCGCAGCCGACCCCACGGCCCGCAGCGTGATCCTCACGGGTTCGGGCCCCGCCTTCTGCGCCGGGATGGACCTCGACGAACTCCGCGGCACCGTCGGGGCGAGCGCCGACCCGGATATCGTCTGGGACGATGCCCACCGCCTGTCGGCCTTGTACGAGTTAATTTATACTTTGCCGAAGCCAACCATCGCCGCGGTAAACGGCGCCGCCGTCGCCGGCGGGGCGGGGCTGGTGTCGGTCTGCGATTTGGCCATCGCGGTGCCGGGGGCGAAGTTCGGCTACCCGGAAGTCCGGCGTGGCCTGGTCGCGGCAATGGTGCTGCCGCACTTGTTGAGGCACGTCGGCGAACGCGCCGCCCGCCGGTTACTGCTCACCGGCGAACTCATCGATGCGGCCGAGGCCGTGCGAATCGGATTCGTGAACGACACGGCGGAATCGGACGTGCTACTGGGGACGGCTGCGCGGTGGGTCGCCGCCATCGCCGAGGGAGGCCCGAAGGCTCTGGCGACGACGAAAGCCCTGCTCGGCCGCTGTTCGCCCAAGGCCATTCCGCTCGCGGAGCTGGCCCACGCCAGTGCGGAGCCGCGCCTGACGGACGAATGTCGGGACGGACTCGCGGCGTTTTTCGAAAAGCGCCCCGCTCCATGGACGTCGGCGCCTAAATAATAATGGGGTGCTGATGCGCCACTCCGGGTAAGATGCTGCGATGAAAACCAATCTGCTATTCGCGGTGCTAGCCGGAACGATCCTCGCGCTAGCGGGTTGTTCCTCGGACCCGAAGCCCTACCCGAAATACGACGCCGCGGCGGACTTCAAAGACGACGCCCCCGCCAACGCGACCGTGGCCGGCGGGTTTCCCTCGGTGTTCGTCGACAAGGATGGCAAGACCATCGACTTGAAATCGTTCCGGGGCAAAAAGTCGGTCGTCGTCGTGGTACTCCGCGGCGTCCCGCAATCCTTCGGCGGAGCCTTCTGCTTCCACTGCCTCGCCCAAATGAGCGGGCTGTTGGCGAAGAAAGAGGAGATCGCCCGGCGCGGCGCCGAAGTGGTGATCCTCTTCCCCGGCCCCGCCGAAACCGTCGATCAATTCCTGGAACAAGCCCGGTCCCAGACCGACGGGAAGCCCGAACTGCCCTACCCGTTGGTGCTCGACAAAGATTTCGCGATCACCGATCGGCTCGACATCCGCGGCGACTTGGCCAAACCCTCGACGTACATCCTCGATAAAAAAGGGGACTTGGTGTACGCCTACGTCGGCGCCAACCCGACCGACCGGCCTTCGATCAAGGCCGTGTTGTACCAGCTCGAAAAGCTGCAAAATGCCAAGTGACCCGCCCGATCCGCGTCGGTTGAAGCCGCCGGGCGACCCCCGCCCGCCGAATCTCGACGCGACCGGCGTCCACGATTCCGGCGAACTCTCGGACATGTCGCTCCGCGGGTCCGTCGGCGACATCTTCGGATTCAAGAACGTCCCCGGTTACGAAATCGAAGCGGTCCTCGGCACCGGGGCCTGCGGAATCGTCTTCCGCGCCAAGCAACTCAAGCTCGACCGCACCGTCGCCCTGAAAACCATCGCGCTCGATGCCGCGGGCAACGGCAACCTGATGGCCCGCTTCGAAAAAGAAGCCGTTGCCCTCGCCCGGCTCCAGCACCCGCACATCGTCAACGTCTTCGATTCGGGGCGGCACGAAGGCCGGCTTTTCTTCGCCATGGAAATGCTCGTCGGCCGCGACTTGGGCGAGCACATCGACCGATTCGGCGCGCTCGACGAACGCCAAGCGTGGTCGATCGCCCGGCAGACCGCCACCGCCCTCGCCCATGCGGCCAAGGCCGACATCATCCACCGCGACGTCAAACCCGCAAACCTGTTTTTGGTCGCCCCGCCGACCGGCTATCCGCTGCCACCCGGCGTGCCGATGGTCAAGGTCACCGACTTCGGTTTGGCCCTGAACACCGGCGCCGCATCGCAGTCCGGCGACACCCGCCTGACGCACGTCGGCACCGTCGTCGGCACGCCGATTTACATGGCCCCGGAGCAATTCACAAACCCGGACATCGACTTGCGGGCCGACATCTACAGTTTGGGTGCGACCGTCCACCACATGCTCACGGGTACCCCGCCGTTCGACGGCAAGTCGATTTGGGACGTGATGTCGAAAAAGAACGACCCGGTGCTCCCACCCCTCGGCGGGCGGATTTCGCCCGCGTCGGCCGAACTCGTCGCGGCGATGATGCAGCCGAAGCCGGAGCACCGCATCGGGTCTTACCTCGAACTCCTCGCCCGGATCGACGAACTGCTGAACGAATTCGATCCGGCGCGGACCGTCGTCATCCCACGGCCGCCGATCGCGTCGCGCCGACTGGGGATGCGGATCGCCGGGATCGCGCTGGCCATCGCCATCGCCGCGGTGCCAATCTGGTTCGTCGCCCGGAAGCGAAACCCGGACGCGGATCGCGGCCCCGTCGCGGTCGCGCCGGCGGGGCGGTACATCGGTGAAGGGAAAAGCTTGGCGCTGTTTAACAACGAGAACATTGCAAACTGGACCATCGGCGGGGGAAAATGGGGCATCGAAGACGATGCCACCGAGGGGGGCGTGAAAATCGCGGGGTCGGGAACCCTCAGGACGGGGTTCGACCGCAAGCCGCCGTTCCGCATCGCCACCGGCCTCGCGCTACGCGATCCGAATACCATGGCCGAGATCCTCGTTTGCAAGTCGCGCGGTCCGGCCGACCGAGCCGCGTTCCACACCGTCCGAATCCGGCAGTCCGGTGTCCAACTCGGCCGGAAGACCGGCGAACGCGGGGCGTGGGAACCGACCGGCGCCACCGTCGCCTACCCGACCGCCGAGCAACTCGGCGACAGTTCGCCGTACTTGCCTGTCGAGATCGAAGCCCTCGGCGACCGCTGGCTCGCTAAGTTCCAAGCGGCGGAACTCGGCGCCATCCCGGACGACGGAACGCTCGGGTTGGCGGAGGTGAACTTCGCCGTCACCGGCGGGCCGTTGCGGATCGAATCGGTCATCTTGGAAGGGTTGAAGCGCGTCGAATGATTCATGTCTTCGCCGCAGGTTGATCCTCGTCTCCTTCGGTCGTCATATGGAAGTGGTGCAGCAGCCGGTGGTAGACCGGCGCCAAGATCACCGCGACCAGCGTGAGGAACGCCACGCCGCTGTAGAGGGCGTACACCGTGGCGAAGAGTTTGCCCCCGGTGGTTTCCATTTTGTCGACGGGGCCCATCCCGGTGAGGATCATCGCGGCGTTCAACAAACCGTCGATCCAACCGACGTCGCCGAGGTAATGGTACCCGAGCGTCCCGATGACGAGCGATAAGGCGAGGATGCCGAACGCCGCGAGGAAGTTGCGGCCGAGGCGCAGCAAGAAGACGCCGATGGGCGCCAACGGCTGGCCTTTGCGCTCGAGGTATTTGATACCGAACATAGGGTCATCCTTCGCCCGTGAAACGGTCACTACTTCGCCAACTTCAATTCCTCCTTACTGACGATGGTGAAGTAAAACCCGTGCGGGTTGTCGCCGTTGCTCACCTTCAAAAGGATCGCGTTCGATCCTTTCTTCAACTTCACCGTGACGCTATCGGCCTCCGGGGCCGCGGACACAGCCTTGTCGTGGCCGAAGACTTTCACGCCGTTGACGAACAACCGGCAGCCATCGTCGGTGCCGAGCAGGATGGTCGCTTCTTGATCGATGGGGCTTTCGACGGTGCGCGTCATCACACTGACGGAGTTCTTGCCTTTGTCCCCGTGGAACGCAGCCAAGTCGAGATAGCCGGTGGGCGAGCCTTTGACCGAGCGCCACTTCGACACGTCGAGACCGCCGAAATCGTCGTCGATCTTCTGTTGAAACGGCCCGGCGATCTGCCAGCTCTCCGGCGTCAGCGACGGCGTTTGCAACTTGGTCAGGTACTCGACCACATCGACGAGTTCATCTTCGGTCAGGGTCGCTATCAGTCCTTCGGGCATGATGCTCGTGAGTTGTTTCTTGCGCTCGGTCCCCTTCACGGGGAATTGGTAATCCTTGCCGTTGGCGTCGCGGATCGTCAGCGTCGTTTCGGTTTCGCCGACGAGCAGCCCCGTGACGCTTTGGCCGTCTTCGCCGTCGACCTTCCAACTCAGGTATTGGTCGGCGATGGCCTTGCTCGGCGTGAACAACGATTCGTACAGGCTCTCTTTCGGGCCTTTCTTGCCGATCATCGAAAGGTCGGGACCGATGCTGCCGCCCTGCCCGCGGACCATGTGGCACTTCATGCACTGCACTTCGTTCGTCAGTGATTTGGCCATGACGGCCTTGCCGTTGTCGGCGTTGCCAACGCGCTTGGCCAGTTCCGCAATCGACGGCAGTTTCTTGGGGTCGAGTTTGCCGGGGGCCGGGAAGAGCAGCATCGCTTTGTTGCGCTCCCCTTGGAATGGCGAGTTGCGGAGCAACCGTCCGGCGTCGGCGATGAGTTCCTTGGGCAGAGTGCCCTTCTCGTGGGATTCGAGCAACCAGAGTGTGCCGAGCCGAGTGCCCGCCAGCGCTTCGACAGCCGCTTTTTGCATGTCCGGATAGTCCTTACGGCCGAACTGCTCTTGGATCGCGGCCAATGCCTTGGCGTTGATCTCGTCCTTCCCCTGCACCGTGACGAGTGCGGCCAAGGACTTCATCGCTTCGGTTCCCGAAGCCGGCTTCGTGGAGAACGTGGGTTTGTTCGCGACCGTCCGCAGTGTTTCGACCGACTTCAGCGTACGGAGCTTGCCCAATGTCCGGATCGCTTCCTTCGAACCGTCGAGTGCCAATTTAGCCACCGAGTCGACCCGAGCCACGTCGTTGGTCACAGCGATCAGCTGGAGTCCGGTGTCGCTCATCGAAGGATCCTTCAACAGTGAGTCGATGGCCGTGCCGAGTTCCTTGCCCTTCTTCAACTCCTGCCACTTCGTCGGCAGGAACAGCTTCAAACTTTCGAGGGCGCGGGCTTTCGCTTCGGGGCCGGCGTCGGATGCCAACATCGAAAGCATCGTCTTCCCGGCGCTCAGGTCGTCGCTGCTCGCGATGATGTCCACGATGCGGGCCTTCTGCATCGCGGTGATCTTCGGATCGGCGAGCAGCTTTTCCATCTTTGGCAGCATCGACTTCGGCCGCAGTTCCCAGACGAGGTCGGCGACCTTGTCGTTCCATTCGGGGAAGTGCTTCTCGAAGTCGGCGAGGATTTTGTCCCGCCGCTCCGGATCGGTGCCGCAGGCGATGTTCAGCGCGGCGCGGTAGAAGATGTCTTTACCGTCGTAGAGCTTGGCGAGTTGGTAGAAGATCGGCGTGCTCAGGTCGCTCGGAAAACGTACCAACGCTAAGAGAACCTCGCGCTGCAAGCGCTTGTCCGTAACTTTGATCAGGTACCGGAACTGGTCGATGAAACCATCGGCCTCATCCGCAGCAACGATATCTTTGCGATCGATAGCTTGATTTAAAAGTCGCAGTCCGACCAAATGTATTTCGATAGAAGAATCATTCTTGAGACTATCGCGGATGACATGGCGGCGAGTGACTCGCTCCTCGGCGTGCGTCGCTGCATGAGCCCAAATACGCGCCGAGATGGGGGGATTTGCCTTCTCTTTTTCTAGATATTCATTGAATACATCCAAGGGTCCGAGTTTATCATTCTTAATTAAGGCCGAGTACCCAGCTTGTCGCGTCGCAAGATTGCACGAGCCGAAGGCCTGAAAAATCCCCTCCTTCGAATCCAACTTCACCTCCGGCACCTTGTATCCCTTGTGTCCCTTCGGTGTCAGCCGGTAGATGCGGCCGTCGGTCGGGTCGCCCATGCCGTGGCCGCCGACGCCGCGGTCGTACCAGTCGGCCACGAAGACGCTGCCGTCCGGGGCAGTGCACACATCGCTCGGGCGGAAGAAGTTGTCGCTGCTCGTCAGGATCACTTCTTTGTCGAGTTCGTAGCCAGCGCCCTTCGGCTTGCGGGTGAACGCGCGCACTTCGCGCGGGCCGGCGTCGCAATGCAGCAGCGTGCCGGTGTACTTCTTGCCGAGCAGTGTGCCCTCGTAGAACTGGATGCCCGTTGGCGAACCGAAGCCGGTGCGCAGCGTCTTGTGGACGATGCCGGGCTGTTCCTCGTGCCAGTGGCTCTGGCCGGCGCCGCGCGGCCCGTAACCGTAGTTGCCGCCGGGCATGACGTGGCAGATGCGCGTTTGCTGATTGCCGTCGTCGTCGTTGTCGCTCAGCCAGATTTCGCCGAAGCTATCGACGCAGCATTCGTAATTGTTGCGGAAGTTGTGGGCGATCAGTTCGACATTCGTGCCGTCGAGGTCGCAGCGCCAGACGGTCCCCTTCTGGATATCGGTGGCGTTGCTTGTGTATTTCTTCCCCTTGCCATCGCTGCTCTGCAAACCGTTCACCCCGGCGTCGCCGACGGTGAAATACAATTTGCCGTCAGGCCCGAGGTGCAGGCCGTGGACGCCGTGGTCGTGATCGAACCCGCCGAAGCCCGTGAGGAACTTCTTCGGTGGCCCATCCGCCACGGGGTTCGTGGAGTCTTTGCAGGTGAATTCCAAAATGTCCGGCGATTGCGCCACGAGGACGCGGTAGCCCTTGCCGGTTGGAATGACGCAGACGCTCAGCGGCCCGTAGATTTCCTTACCTTGGTAGAAGGTCACGGCCTTGGTCGCTTTGCCTTCGCCCTTCTCGTCGATGAGCACTTGAATACGGTCCCCCGCTTCGCGCAGGATCGGCCGGTTGAAATTCTTCCGCCGGTAATTCACCGCTTCGGACACCCAAACCCGACCTTTGTCGTCCACGTCGATCGAAGTGGGGTTGATGACCATCGGTTCGGCGGCGAAGAGTTCGACCTGCAACCCCTCGGCCGGCTTCATCGCGGCGAGGCCCTTTTCGGGCGACAATTGTGCGGATGCGGACGATGCGAGCAGCGACAGCAGAATCAGCGAGAGGAACCGGCGGATCATCGGGGAGGCTCCGAAGACGGGGCGGGAGGGTATCAGGATGATAGCGTAACCGAAAGCGAATTGGGACGGCAGAAGATTTCACCGCAGAGAAAGTTGAGGACGCAGAGAAAATCCGATCAGGTTTTCATTCTGAACAATCTTGCCGACTCCGCGTTCTCTTCTGTCTCTGCGGTGAAATCTTCTTCGATGTTGGTCGTATGATGTTGGGAACGGGGAGAAGGACCCACACGATGCCGACCCCCGAACGGATGTTGACAACCCTCAAACGGGCGACCGAGTTTGTGAAGGCCACGCCCGGCCGCGCGGGGCACTTCGTCGAACTCCGCGATTGCAGCGAGGTCCTCGTCGCGGGCGATCTCCACGGCCACATCGCCAACTTCCAGGTCATTCTCAAAGCCGCCGACTTGGCGAATCATCCGGGGCGGCACTTGGTTCTCCAAGAGGTTGTCCACAGCCCCTTCCGCTACCCGATGGGCGGGGATAAATCGCACCAGTTGCTCGATTTGTTCGCGGCGCTCAAGTGCCAGTTTCCGACGCGGGTGCATTTGATTCCGGGCAACCACGAACTCGCCCAGATGACCGGCCGGCCCATCGCCAAAGGGAACGAGTCGCAGAACGAGGTCTTCGTCGAGGGGATCAAAGCCGCCTACGGCACCGCGTGGGCCTTGATCGAGAAAGCCTACTACGAATTGCTACGGGCGCTGCCGCTGGCCTACCGGACGCCGAACCGCGTCTTCCTCAGTCACACGCTGATTCCCGGGAAGCAA
>JANXTU010000426.1 GCA_025352235.1 Fimbriiglobus sp. | reverse complement strand
TACAACCGCGACGGCCTCCCGGCGTCCCCGTTCCACACCGACGACTGGTAACTCCCCGGAGCCGAAATGCGAAGCGTACCAATCACCATCGCCGCACTGGTCTTCGGCCTTCTCGCCATGCCTGTGGGTGCCGCCGAGCCCTGGCTCGCGCCCCAACCGCTCCTCGACCGCGAAACGTTCTGGGACAACAAGGACTGGGACTGGTATAAGGCGAACGTCCCCTTCTTCGAGTGCCCCGACTCCGACATTCAGACGACCTACTACTACCGCTGGGAGTTGCTTACCAAGCACCTCACTTATGGGTCCGCGAACAGCGGGTACTCCTTCACCGAGTTCATCGACCGGCCCTTCTGGTCGGGGGCGTATGGCGCGATCTCCTGTCCGGCCGGTCACCAACTCTACGAGGCCCGCTGGCTCCGGGACCCTCGGATCTCGCGTGATTATGCGAAGTATTGGCTCCGCACGCCCGGTGCGCAACCGCGGAACTATAGCACGTGGCTCGCGGATTCCCTGTGGGCGGCTCACCGCGTCCACCCGGATGAGGCGTTCGTTAAAGCCCTGCTCCCCGACCTGAAAAAGAACCACGAGGGGTGGGAAAAGCGGCACTTCGTCGCGGACACGGGGCTGTTCTGGCAGACCGGGCACGACGACGGGATGGAATTCAACATCAATAGCCGGCAGACGAAGGACATCCTCCGCGGCGCACCGGGCTACCGTCCGACGATGAATGCGTATATGTGGGCCGACGCGATCGCCATCGCCCGCGTCGCCGACCTCGCCGGCGACAAGGCCACAGCCGATGCGTACCGTGCGAAGGCCACGGGGCTGAAGGAGAACCTCCAGAAGAAGCTCTGGGATCCGAAGCGGCAATTTTTCTTCCCGATGTCCCAACGGGACGACGAGGCCGACGGCTTCAAGGTGAAGGCCCTCACGCTCACGCACCAGACCGGGCGGCATGCGGGCAGCGAGTACGGTCGCGAACTCATCGGGTATGTGCCGTGGCAGTTCTCGATGCCCGACGCCAAGAAGGGTTACGAGTTCGCGTGGAAGAAGTTGATGGACAAGGATGGTTTTGCGGCCCCCTTCGGCCCGACCACGGTCGAGCGGAACGATCCGATGTTCCTGCTGAAAAAGACCTGCTGTTGGTGGAGCGGGCAGTCGTGGCCCTACGCCACGAGCCAGACACTGAAGGCGCTCGCCAATGTGCTTCAGGAGTACGAGCAAGACGCGGTCACGAAGGCGGATTACCTGAAACTGCTCTCGACCTTCGCGAAAACGCACAAGAAGAACGGGAAACCGTATTTGGCGGAGGCGTGCGATCCGGACACCGGCTCGTTCGAGGGGCACGACGGATACAACCACAGCGAGCACTACTTCCACTCGTCGTTCAACGATCTCGTGATCACCGGCTTGGTCGGACTGACCCCGCGCGACGACGATACGCTCGAACTGAAGCCGCTTGCGCCGGCGGAGTGGGCCTACTTCGCGCTGTCGGACGTGCCGTATCGGGGGCACCTCGTCAGCATC
Organism: Fimbriiglobus sp.; assembly: GCA_025352235.1. Classification (GTDB taxonomy): domain Bacteria; phylum Planctomycetota; class Planctomycetia; order Gemmatales; family Gemmataceae; genus JALHQU01. Next base: position 4,485 of record JANXTU010000426.1, on the reverse strand, counting down.
CTCTGGGACCGCGACGGCACCCGGTACAAACTCGGAAAGGGTCTCCGTGTCTTCGCGAACGGCAAAGAGATCGCAAACTCAGATACGCTCGCCCCGTTGACGGTGAAACTGCCGGCCGCGCCAAAGCCCTTGGAGCGCAGTGCCGATGGGCCGGTCAACTTCGCCGTGAACAACGACGGTACGTACTACCCGCGCATCACCGCGTCTTACTCGAACCCGAAGACGCCCCTATCGAAGTTGATCGATGGCAACTACTGGTACCACCGCGACCCTCCGAACCGCTGGACCTGCGAAGGAACGAGCAACAACTCCGACTGGGTGACGATCGACTTCGGCACGAAGCGCGCCATCCACACCGCCAAGCTGTACTTCTTGGACGATGGTACCAATGTCGCTCCGCCCGACTCGTTTGATCTGGAGTATTGGGACGGCAAGAAGTGGGTCGCGATTCCCGGTCAGAAGCGCAACCTCGAATCGCCGACGGGGCATCGGGCGAACGTGGCTCAATTCCCAGCTATCGAAGTCACCAAAGTGCGAATGTTCTTCAGCCACTCACGGGCGGGCCGCACGGGGTTGAGCGAGATCGAGTTGTGGGGGAATGCGAAGTTGCCTCTCCCCGAGCCCCCGCACCCGGCGGGGAACCTTGCGTACAACCCCGGCGACAAACCGTTCCCGAAAGCCACCGCCTCTTATTCGGACCGCTTCGGCGGGAAGCCGATGAGTGCCATCGACGGGAAGACGAACTTCCTTCCGAGTCCGACCAACCGTTGGACCAGTTACGAGTCGCCGAAGGATACCGACTGGCTCGAAGTCGATTTCGGTTCCGAGAAGGAGTTCACCCGCATTGAACTGGCGATCTACGACGACCGCGGCGGGGTCCAACCGCCAACGAAGTACGAGGTCGAGATCTGGGATGGGAAGGCGTGGCGGCCGGTGGTCAATGCCAAGACGGTGCCCGAGAAGCCGACCGGCAGCGTGTTCAACGAGGTCCGATTCGACCGCGTGAAGGCGGGCAAGGTGCGGGTGGTGTTCACCCACGCGGGCAAGGCCCGCAGCGGAGTATCCGAAATCCTCGTCTGGAATGAGTGAACCCTTCGTCTTCGTTCCGTGCCGCCCCGTTCGTACGATTCCCGAGGGCCGGAAATCGCTCAACGGTCCTTCGGCGGAGCCTATTTCTCCGTAGGGTCAGACGACGGACGAACTGCGGCGCTTGGCGACGGAGGCCGAGCACCCGCGGACGCGGGAGCGGTTTCTCGCCTTGTTTATGATCGCCGTCGGGCCGTCGAACGCGACGCTTTGGGCCGAGCAGAGGCTGATCGAGAATATCTGAGCGTGAGAGCCCCGGAATCAAGCCGGTCGAAGCCGCTCTGAATTGCGCTGCATTTTGCAGAAGCGAATAGAAAATGAATCGGACATCCCAGTCGCTAACTCTGATGCGGTGTCGAACACAGGATTTCTTAGGAGATTTCTTGCTTGTATTCACCTGTCCACTGCCTCCGAAGATGTTTAAAGCGTTGGGGCTCCCGCCCTGGGCTGTAAAAGTCGGCCCCGTTGGGGCGAAGAGAAAACTGGACCGCTACGAAAACGTGATGTCCGCTCTAATACGATTGTCCCCGACCCCGACCCCTTGACGGTTACGAGAATGTCGCCCGGCGAACAGATCGTGCTGGGCCGCGTTGTGAACTTCGTGTGTCGTATCCGACCTTCAGGAAAGTCAGCAGGACCGGTGATGTATGGAACACCTTCAGATTGAGTGTTGCAGTGCTGCGCCAGGACGTGATGTCCGGAATACAACGCGACTCCTTCTCCGAACCGCTTCACCTCCCACTCGCCGTGGAAGCCGGGGAGGCGGGTTTGGCCAGTGAGGAGTTGCTGCATGGCGGCCTGTTTGAGGTCGCGCTTCTTGGCGATGAGCCGGTCCAGCCCGCCCAGCAGTCCATCCACATCGCTCAACGCCTCCGCGATGGCGCGTTGTTCGCGGAGGGGTGGAAGCGGAATCGGCATTTCCGCAATCATGTCGAGGCGCACCGAATCCACCGAGGACTTCGCCGTCATCGACATGATGCGGTCGTAAAACTTCGTGCTGAAGACGAGGTGAAAGAACTGGCCGCTCAACTGCGGCGAGAAATCGCTCACCCTGTAAACGCGCTGGTGGTAATCGAACCGACCGTTGATGTAGTGAAAAACTTTGCCAGTGCCGACTCCATCTCCGGCCGTCAGTACAGCTTCTCCATCAAACGAATAGCTGTTGATCCGCTCGATGGTCTGCGAGCGCACGAAGAACGGATACTGACCGTCTTCAACACGGTCCTGCGTGTTTCGCTTTCCGGTTTTGATTACGGTGTGCTCCTTAATCGTTGCGACACTCCACTCTTCCGGGATCACGCCCACGTCGGTCTGTTTGTAGCCGGGTTTCATGGGGCGGCGCTCCTTCCAAGCGTGGGTAGGTACGGGGGCATGGATTTCCAAAGGGGAGCGTTCATGGCGTGCAACCCATCTTTTGGAGGTGGGAGTCCACGCGGGCGGCGAGGTTGGCGACTTCGCCGGTGAGCTGCGGCAGCGGGGTGGCGTAGCGGTCGGCGAGCTGGCGAATGCGGCCGGTGAAAGTCTGCGAGACGCGGTCCAGCTCGCCCTGCACGGCGGCGGCGAGGGTGGCCAGCCATTTGTCGTCCACGACGAGGCTCTGGATCTCGGCCTCGGTGAGCTGGCCGTAGCGGGCGGCGACCTGGACGATGAGGGCGTCCTGCGCGGTCTTGAGCTTCGCGCCGGTGTCCTTCTTCCATTTGCCGAACAGCCGGGTCGCGGTGGCGTTGAAGTCAGTGAACTCGGCATGGTCGAAGATCGCGGGCTTGATCTCGGCGGCGGGAATGCGGAGCTGGCTGTAGCCAGGGCGCACGATGGGATGCGAGGCCGATGTGTGAACGCGGGGACGGAAAGGGCCGATCTCGACCTGTTTCTTCCGGGCGTCGCAGAAGCTCACGGAGAGAGTGTCATTCTTGACGAAGTAGATGGCGTCCTGTTTATACTGGACGCCCACTTTACATGCCGCCTCGAATGAGAGTGTGACAGCCCATCCAGGCTCGCCATGACCCGTGGATGGTGAGTAGCCGGTGATTCGCCGGACCCAACTTGACTTCATTTTCAGATCGGCTTCAAGGGCACGATCAGCAGCGTCATTCTCGGCGGCGGTCCATTTCTCGCCCGTGGTGGCGTAGGCGGTGATGATGGCGAACTCCTCGGGCCAATCGCCACCATGTTCGGCCTGCTGGAAATGGGTCTCGGCGTAGGCGGCCTGCATTCCCTTGGGTAATGAGACCGGCGAAGAAACCACTTCGGAAAACAGCGCGGCGCGAACAGCGGGAAAGACCTGCCAGTAGGGCTTGAGGCCGTCGAGGTCGCGGTCGGGGATGCCGCCGCGCAGGTGGGCGGTGATGTCCTGCAAGTCCTCGGGCTCGGTGCTGTCGATGTAGCGAGGGAGGTTGAGGTTGTAGTCGTTCTTGGCGTCGCTGATCTCGGCCACGGTGACGAGGCGGGCGTAGCCGAGGATTTCCACCTGCCGGGTGAAGGTGTCCACGATACGGTGGATGTCCTGCTCGCGCAGGCGGTTCTTCGGGCCGTCTTTGATGAAGCCCTTGGAGGCATCGATCATGAAGATGCCCTTGCGGGCGGCGGCGTTTTCCTTGTCGAGGACGAGGATACAGGCGGGGATGCCGGTGCCGTAAAAGAGATTGGCGGGCAGGCCGATGATGCCCTTGAGGTAGCCGGAGCGGACGAGCTTGGTGCGGATGAGTCCCTCGGCATTGCCCCGGAAGAGGACGCCGTGGGGGAGAATGCAGGCGCCTTTGCCGGTGCTCTTGAGCGAGCGGATGATGTGCAGGAGGAAGGCGTAGTCGCCTTGCTTGGCCGGAGGCTCGCCCCACGTGAAGCGCTGGTATCTGTCCTGCCCGAGGGTGATGCCCGTGGACCATTCCTTGTCGGAAAAGGGCACACCAGCGACGACATAGTCGTAGGTGCGGAGATGCTCGCCGTCCTTGAATTTGGGATCGGAAAGGGCGTTGCCTGTGGCGATATTCGCCGTGGGAAAGTCATGCAAGATCATGTTCATGCGGGCGAGACCGGCATAAGTCGCGTCCTTTTCCTGACCTTCCAAAGTGATGTGTTTCCCCGCCTCGGCGGCGACCTTCAGCAGCAGCGAACCAGAGCCGCAAATGGGATCGTGGACCGTGGTGCTGGCCTTGGTATTGGCCGGTCCGATGCCGATAACCTTTGCCACGATTTGGCCGATCTCGGCAGGGATGTAGAAGTAGCCCTTGCCCTTGCCGCACGCGATTGCGAAGTGCCGCATCAGATATTCGTAAGGGTTAGGAGTTACGCAGTTGAGTGGTTGGTGGGGGTTTGGGTAGGACTGGATCTTGCCCATCTAGCCCAATCGTGTGCATTTTGTTGTCAAAACTGCCTTGGATCACTCAACTGCGTAACTCCCTA
>JANXTU010000404.1 GCA_025352235.1 Fimbriiglobus sp. | reverse complement strand
TGGTACGACGCGAATCCAGGCACCCGCGCGGCGGCCTGATTCGCCCCGCGCCATTCCGCGATCGGCCTTGCACAGTTGTGAGGGTCGTGCTATTTCCGGTCGGCATCTGCAAAGACACGCCTGTTGGGAGCCGGGGCATGGATCGCCCGTTCCGCCGATTGTTATTGCTCGCGGTCCCGTTGGCCATCGCCGGCGCGGGCTGCGGGACGCCGACCGTGGCGCGGGGGCAAGTCCCGGATGGCCCCAAGGGGCCGGTCGGGCTTGCGCCCCTCGCGCCCGGGCCGTTGGAATCGCCGACGGCGCCGATTCCGGTGCGACCGGGACCCGCGCCGATCGAGCCGGCGAGCGCCGTCGACGCCGCGGCCGTGGTCCAGGTGAAAGTCGTGGCGACCGTCGGCGGCGAAGTCATCATCACCGAAGACGAAGTGGCGATGATGGTCCGCGAGCGGGCCATGGACTACGTCGAACTGACCGGCGAGGCCCGTGCGAAAAAGGAAAAGGACGTCTACCGGGACGAACTCCGCAAGCTCGTCGAGCGCGAGTTGATCCTCCACGAATTCACGACCAAGATCAAAAAGAACAAGCCGCAGGTGATGGATGAACTCTGGGATCGGGCGAGGCAGAACGCCGAAGGGCAGATGAAGCAGTTCCGCCAGATGGTGAAGCTCGACACGGAAGAGAAATTCACGGCGTTCCTGCACGCCAAGGGGACCGACCCGAAACTCTTCAAGCGCTACTTCGAGCGTCAGGCGCTGATGTCGCTGTTCTTGAACAGCGTCTTCCAAGATAAAAAACGCAGCGTCAGTTTGAAGCAGATCGAACAGTTCTACCGGGAACACCCGAAGGATTTCAGCGTCGACGACCGCGCGAAGTGGCAGCACCTCTTCGTGAGCAACGCGCGATTCAACACGGCGGGCGAAGCGAAACAGTACGCCGAGTGGCTGGCCAAGCAAGCGGCGACCACGACCGATTTCCCGGCGCTCGCGACCAAATACGGCCACGGCGACAGCGCCCTGCGGGCCGGCGAAGGCTTGGGCGGCAAGCGCGGCGACTTCCGCCCGGCGGAACTCGAAGAGACGATTCTGTCGCTCAAAGCCGGGCAGACGAGCGGGGTCATTCCCTCGGTCAACGGCTTCCACATCGTCAAGGTGACGGAGCGCGAACTGGCCGGCACCCGCCCGCTCGACGAGAAGATGCAGATGGCGATCAAGAACGTCATGCAGGATCAAAGCATCAAAGTCGAGCGGGACAAGTTCGTCGCGGACCTCTGGCGGAAACACACCGTCACCGTCGTGCCGTGAGATCGCGCGAAGATCACCGGCCGGTGTAAATCACCGAGCCGGCGCCGAGCACCATCTCCAATTCTTCGACGCGCAAGTTGTTCGGATTCACGAAGAATTCGTTGTTCAACTTGAACTGCATCGACTTGCCGCCGGTGTCGCGGATGGCCAAGTAGACCGGGCACTGCCCCTTCGACTTCTGCAAGAGCCGCGCGACCGACTCGAACAGTTCCCGGCCGCTCTCTTCGCTGCGGTAGTTCATCCGGAGCAGCACACCGCGGGTCAGTTCCTTCTTGGCGTCGTCGAGCGTGAAGATTTTCTTCACCATGAAGTCGGGCTCCGGGCGGTCGCCGTGCTCGAGGATCCCTTCGAAGAGCGCGATGGAATCGTCCTTCACGAGCTCTTGGAATTTCGTGAGTTCGTCCGACCAGAGGCAGCACTTCACGCTGCCGGTGAAGTCTTCGAGCCGGAAGAGCGCGAAGCGTTTGTTGCTCTTGTTCGTGCGGACGCTGAGGTTCGTGATCATTCCGCCCAAGCGCGCTTCGGAGCGGTCGCTGGCCTTGGCCAACTGGCTGGCGTCGTGGGTGCGGAAGCGGCGCAATTGATCATCGAACTGCGACAGCGGATGGCTCGACATGTAGAAGTCGAGCACTTCTTTTTCGAACTTCAATTTCGTGAGATCGTCCCACTCTTTCACTTCGTGCAGGCTCTCGGTGAACTTCAACCCACCGGGGGTCCCTCCGGCCGACACGGCGGTGATCTCGTCGTCCATGCCGTCGAAGATGCTCTTCTGGCCCCGACGTTTATCGACGGCTTGGTCTTCTGAAGCCTGCACCGCGCGCGGCAGCGTTTGCAGGGTGGCATTGCGGTTGTTCGCCCCGAAGCAATCCATCGCCCCGCCCTTGATGAGCTTCTCGATTTGCGCTTGCTTCACGATGCGCAGGTCGACGCGTTCGCAGAAATCGAACAGATGCCGGAACGGCCCGCCTTCCTCGCGGGCGCGGACGATCTCGATGGCGGCGCCGCGACCGAGGCCTTTGATCGCGGTGAGGCCGAAGATGATCTTGCCGTTGACGACGTCGAAGTCGGGTTGGCCCTTGTTGACGTTCGGCGCTTCGACCTCGACGCCGAGCTTGCGGGCATCGGCGATGTGGTCGACCATGATGTCGCGCTTGTTGCCGTCGTCGATTTCGGACGACAACAGCGACGCCATGTACTCGGCCGTGTAGTGCGTCTTGAGGTACGCCGTTTGGAAGCCGATCTGCGCATACGCCGCCGTGTGACTTTTATTGAAACCGTAGCCCGCGAAGAAGACGATCTTCTCGAAGATGTCTTCGGCGATCGGACGGGCGACGCCGCTGGCCAATGCCCCCTTCAAAAAGTCTTCGCGGCCGGCTTCGATCTTCTCCGGGATCTTCTTGCTGATCGCTTTGATCACCGCGTAGGCCTTGCTGAGTTCGATGCCGCCCAAGCGGTTCAAAATCCGCATGATCTGCTCTTGATAGACGAAGACCCCGTAGGTTTCGTCGAGCACGCCCGCCATGACGGGGTGCGGGTAGGTCCACTTCTCTCGGCCGTGTTTGCGGTTCACGTAGCTGTCGACCATCCCTCCCTTCAGCGGGCCGGGCCGGTAGAGCGCGAGCACGGCGATGAGGTCGCGGATGTTGTCCGGCCTCATCTGCTTCAGCAGTTCGCGGATGCCGTCGGACTCGAGTTGGAAGACCCCCTTGGCGTCCCCTCTTTGCAAGAGCTTGTACGTCGCTTCGTCGGTGAGGTCGAACTTCATCGGGTCGAGGGTTTCGCCGCGGATGCGGGCGATCATCTTCACGGCGTTGTCCAGCACCGTGAGGTTGCGCAGGCCCAGGAAGTCCATCTTGAGCATGCCGACTTTTTCGAGGACGCCCATCTCCCACTGCGTGGTGATGACGATCTCGCCGCCGTCCTTCGTCTCGCCTTCTTCGTTGTCGGCCTTGCGCATCACGCGCTGCACCGGCACGTAATCGGTGATCGGCCCGCTGGCGATGACCACTCCGGCGGCGTGCGTGCCGACGTTGCGGTTCGTCCCCTCCAGCTTCATGGCGATGTCGATCCACTGCCGGGTCACGCTGTCGCCGTGGTACTCCTTCTTGAAGTCCGCGACCTGCATCGCCTCTTTCAAATCCTTGGCGATCGCCCCCTGCATCGGCACGAGTTTGCACATGTAGTTGACGCGTTCGAGCGGGATCTTCATCACTCGGCCGACGTCCTTCAGCGCCGCTTTCGCCGCGAGGGTGCCGAAGGTGCCGATCTGGGCGACCGAGTCTTTGCCGTACTTTTGCTTGACGTATTGGATCACCAACTCCCGCCGCTCTTGGCAGAAGTCGATGTCGATGTCGGGCGGCTCGGAACGGTTCGGGTCGAGAAAGCGCTCGAAGAGCAAGTCGTACTCGAGCGGGCAGACGTGGCTCATGTAGAGCACGTAGGCCACGATGGCCCCGCAACCGGAACCCCGCGCCGTGCTGGGAATTCCTTGTTCCCGCGCGAAGCGCACGAAGTCCCAGACGATGAGAAAGTACCCGGCGTAGCCCATCTTTTTGATGATGTCGAGTTCTAGATCGAGCCGGTCGCGCACCGCCTGCGACGGCGTGGCGCCGTACCGTTCGGCCACACCTTCCAGGCAGAGTTCACGCAGGTAATCGTCGGCGTTCATCTCCTTCGGCGTGATAAACACCGGGAAGTGGCGCTTCTTGAAGTCGAGCTGAATGTCGACGCTGTCGGCGATGGTCTGGCTGCGCTGCACCGCGTCGGCATAGTCCGGGAAGAGCTTGTACATGTCCTTCGGGCTGCGGACGTAGTACGGGTTCGGCATCTTCTCTTCGGGGTAGGCCTTCTTGTTCGGGTTGTGCTCCTTGCGAGTGTTGATGCAGAAGAGCACATCGTGGGCGATGGCGTCGTCGGCGCACATGTAGTGGGCGTCCGCGGTGGCCACCAACGGGATGCCGAGCTTGTCGCCGATCTCCGCGGCCACCGGCGTGCAGATGTCCTGCAAGCCGATGCCGTTGTTCTGGATTTCGATGTAGAAGTTCTTCTTGAAGATCTTGTGGAACCACTTGGCGAGCTTCTCGGCTTCTTCTTTGCGGTCCTTCAAAATGAACTGATTGAACTCCCCGGCCAAGCAGCCGCTGAGGCAAATCAGGCCTTCGGAGTGGGCTTCGAGGATGGCCCGGTCGATGCGCGGCTTGTAATAGAAGCCCTCGGTGAAGGCGATACTGGACAACTTGATGAGGTTGCGGAAGCCCGTGGCGTTCTGCGCCAGCAGCGTCAGGTGGGCCGCCGATTCGCTCCCTTGTTTGCCGCTGCGCTCGCCCCGGTACCCGGGGGCGACGTAGGCCTCGTACCCGATGATCGGGTTGATGCCGCCTTCCTTGCACTTCGTGTAGAACTCGATGGCCCCGTACAAATTGCCGTGGTCCGTGATCGCGCAGGCGTTCATGCCGAGGGCCTTCGTCTGGGCCACGAGTTCGGGGATGCGGTTGAAGCCATCGAGCAAACTGTAGTGCGTGTGCAGGTGCAAATGCGCGAACGAGCGGTCGGCCATGGAGCGATCTCGGAAGGCGAACGGGGAACGGGATAATATATCGCGGACGGCGTCGATGGCGTCGCAAACCGCGCCGCGTAGATTGTCCTTGTGCGGAACGCCAACCGCCGGGGGAGTTCCGATGGCCTACACCGATTTCACCCTCGACACCGTGGAGACGGAACTGGGGGTCACCCCGCGCTCCGGGTCCGTCTTCGCGACGCTGACCGACGCGGTGCCGCCGCCGTGGCTGACCGCGCAACTCGCCCGCGGCATGGAGTTGGCTCTGGTGAGCGAAAAGGCCCGCAGCGAATTCATCGTCGCGCCGATCTTGCTGGCCGTCCGCGAACTCTCCGGCGGCCGGGTCGCGATTCTGTCGGGCCAGCGACTCGATGTGGATCCCGCCCGCCGGCTCCTCGGCGAGTGCGATTTTTTACTTTCGGAATCCGAACCGCTCCCGCGCTTGCGGGCGCCGTTGCTCGCGGTACTCGAAGCCAAACGCAACGACATCGACGCCGGGCTGGGTCCATGCGCCGCTCAAATGATCGCGGCCCAGATTTTCAACGAGCGCGCGGGGCGAATCGGCCGGCCGGTCTTCGGCTGCGTGACGACGGGAGAAGATTGGCAGTTCCTCCGACTCGACGGCTCGGTCCTCGTGATCGAGGCCTCGCGGCGGTACATCAATCAAGTCGGCGCCGTGCTCGCGGCACTCCTCGCTGCCGTGGGTCCGTCCATTCCCATTTCGCGCTGACTCCGATTCCCGCTTGGGCTACACTAATTCAGTTGAATCCGACCCATCTCGGAGATTCCCATGTCGCAGCGTTTGTGGAAAGCGGCCCGCGCGGCCGTGATCGCGGTGGCCCTCGCGGGTTCGGCGGCTCCAGCGGCCCCGGTGCCGACCGAGGCGAAGCCGGGTGAAAGCCCCGTGTCCAAGGCCCGCAAAGCCCTCGATCAAAAGATCACGGCCAAGGCCGAAGGCAAGACGCTGACCGAAGCGATCGAACTGCTCAAAGACATCGCGAAAGTGGACATTGCCCTGGACACGAGCACGATCCAAATGCTCGGGATGGATCCGGATCAGGCGATCATCACGTTCGATTTCAAAGGCGTCACGCTGAAAGAAGGCTTGAAAACCGCCTTCGCTTCGATGAACCTCCGCTGCGGGGTCACCGCGACCGGGATCGTCGTGTCGACCGACGAAGGGTTGACCGTCCGCCAACTCCGGCATCGCGTGAATCTCGACATCGACGGCAAGTCGCTCGCCGAGGTGTTGAAGTCGTTGGCCGAAGAATCCGGGGCCAGCGTCAGCATCGACCCGCGCGCTAAGAAAGCCGCCGAGGAAAAAATCACCTTGAAGCTCGACGACGCGCCGTTGGAATCGGCCGTGCGGCTCGCCGCCAATGTCGGCGGTCTCTCGGTGGTCCGCATGAGCAACTTGCTCTTCGTAACGACCGATGCCAACGCCGAGAAACTCCGCCCGGACGCCGACAAACCGGTCGCCCCGACGCCGGGCAACCCGATCTTCGGTGGGGTCGAACGCGGCTTCGGCGCTCCCGGTGGCGGGGCGGTTCCACTCCCCGAGAAAGCTCTTCCTCCGCCGAGCCTCGAAATTACTCCGCCCGAAGTGAAAAAATAGACCATGCGAATCGTGTTGATCGAAGGCGACGGCATCGGTCCCGAAGTCACGGCCGCGACCTGCGAGGTCGTCGCCGCCGCGGGCGTGCGCATCGATTGGGTCCGGGCCGACGCGGGCCTCGGCGCCGCCGAGAAGCACGGCGAACCGCTGCCGGAAATCACCCTCGACTTGATCCGCGAACACCGGGTCGCGCTCAAAGGCCCTTGCACCACGCCCGTCGGCCGGGGCTTCCGGTCGATCAACGTCCGCCTGCGTCAGGGCCTCGATCTGTACGCCAGCGTCCGGCCCGTGAAGACGTTGCCCGGCGTGAAGACCCCGTACGACAACGTCGATTTGGTCGTCGTCCGCGAGAACACCGAAGGCCTCTACGCGGGGCTCGAACACCAAGTCGTCCCCGGCGTCATCGAGAGCCTGCGCATCATCACCCGCCCGGCCTGCGAGCGGATCGTCCGCTACGCGTTCGAGTTCGCCCGGACCAACGGCCGGCGCCGCGTCACCTTCTGCCACAAAGCCGACGTGATGCGCCTCAGCGACGGCTTGTTTCTGGAGTGCGCCCGCACCGTCGCGGACGAATTCCCGTTCATCGGGTTCGAAGAAAAATCGATCGACAACATCTGCTTGGAACTGGCGCTCGACCCCGCGCGCTACGATGTTCTCGTGATGGAGAATTTGTTCGGCGATGTCATTTCCGATTTGTGCGCCGGCCTCGTCGGGGGGCTCGGCGTCGTACCGGGGGCGAACTTCGGCGCCCGCTACGCGGTCTTCGAGGCGGTCCACGGGAGCGCCCCGGACATCGCCGGGAAGGGCTTGGCCAATCCGATCGCGCTCGTCCGCAGCGCCGCGATGATGCTGGACCACGTCGGCGAACGCGGGGCCGCTGCGAAAATCGAATCGGCCGTGGCGGCGACGCTGCGGGCCGGCCTCGGCCTGACCCGCGACTTGAAGGGCACCGGCACCACGTCCAGCCTCACCGCGGAGCTGGTGCGGAATCTGAAAGGGTGACGCCGGTCGTACCGAGGCGTTACTTCTTCGCCAGTTCCGCTTCGGTCGCGGCGATGATCGCTTTCACGTCCGCGTCGGCCATTGTCCCTTCGGCGAACGTCCATGGTTTTTGAATCATCTTCATCCGGTGGTAGAGCACGACCGTGATGTCGTCGTCTTTGTTCAAGTTCCAATTCTTGGCCGCGTCGCCCGTTTGGCCCGTGAGTCCCAAGACGACCGGGCCGGCGCCGATCGACTCGCCCCAGGTTTTGATCGCCCCCGCGAAGATGTCCCGTTTGTCGTCCGATTGGAACTCTTTTTCGAGCGTCACGAAGATCACGAACGAGCCGAAGTTCTGGGCTTTGTATTTCTCGTTCCCGAGGAGTTTCTTGAGTTCAACCACGAGCTTCGCCAGCGGGTCCTCGGCGTTTTTCGGCTGCGAGCGCGCGAAGACGGCGACGACCGGGTTCAGGTTGTTTTCGCAGACGAGGCAGTGGAGTTTGTCGGTGCGGTTGAGCGGGTCTTTGGCGTCGGTCCGTTTGTCGGCCACGATGAAACTGCGGAAGGTGCTCGGGATCGTTTCGCCGGCCTTCGCCGGTTGTTTCGGTTCCTGCGCGGCGACCGACGCGGCCATCAGAGCCAGGGCGCCGCAGGTTCGGAATATTCGGCCGAGTCGCATGGGGGAACTCCGGATCGCAATTGGCGTTGTCTCAGCGTGCCCGACGGGGTCGGGTGCGTCAAGCTCGCATCGGACGAACCGGCCGGCCGGCCCAGCCCTGGGCCGGTGCAACCGGCACGTTCCCCGCATCACGGCAGCGGGATGCCTTTGAACTTGAATTCGTACTCGCGCGTCTCGGTGATCCACTCGTTGAGGATCAGCTTGGCCGGCTTCGCCGCTTTTTTCCCGGGCGGGGCGCCGAAGCTCATGTGCACCGACAGCACCCCGACGCCGATGCTCTGGTCCGTGACGCCGTTCGATGGCATCTTGTTGCCTTTGTCGTCGAGCAAGATCAACCGTTGCAGGGCGGTGTTGGACCAATTGTAATCGTTCGGGTTCGCCTCGCGCTGGCGGAACGTCAGCTTGAGGCTGACGATCCCCATCGCCTCAGCGACCTCGTCAATTTCCAAGTCGAGATCGTTCCCGGCGAACTTCTTTTTCTTGGCCTCGAGGATGTTGTCGACGGTGATCTCGGGCCGCTCGTCGACCAAAATTGCCAAGGCGACCTTCGCATGGAGCTCTTGCACGGTAGTCGCGTCTCGGCTACCCCGGCCCAGCGTTAGGCCGCACGATTGGTTCAGCGACCGATAATTGGTTTGGACGTACAACCGGACACTGCGGAGGTCGTCGCTGTTTTCCACGACGGGCGGGACCAACGAAACGCCTTTGTCATCGACGGCTTTGATCAGCGTCACTTGGCCGATGCCGACGATCGGCATTTTCGGTTCCGCGAGGATCTGCACGCTCATGCTGATGTACTCGGGATTGGCCGGCTGTCCGCGCTTCGGCAGGTTGGCCAATTGAATGTTGCGGCTGGAGCTGATGTTGGCCGCCGTGAACTTGAACGGACCGCTGATGCAATTGAACGGGCTATACGATTCGTTGTTGTAAGCGGTGATCGATTTCTTCTCGTCGTCCTGCGGGACGATGACCAAGCCGACCGCGTCGCCCACGGCGTCCATCGCCTCCCAAAAAGGGGCGTTCACCAGCTTCAATGTGATTTTCTTGTCCGGGTTCCCGCCGTCGCGGTATTCGTACCCGGCTTGTTTGCAGAGGTCTTTCATCGCCGCTTTGTACGAACTGTTATTGCAATCGACCGAGACCAGCGACGGCCGAAACACCCGCTCCGAATTCAACCGGCCGATCAAGACTTCGACGCGGCGCTGGACCTCGGGGGATTCGACCTCGAGCAGGGCCGCTTTCAAATAGGGCAGCGCCCGATCCCCCGCGGCCGCGAGATCCCGGCTGGCCCGCTCGCGCTCTTTGTAATCCCGGCTACCGAGTAGCCCCACGAGTTCTTGGGCCCGGGCCGCCGTGAGCGGTTTGCGAACCGGTTCCGCGGCCCGCACCGCGCCGCACCCGAGGATCGCCAGAAGAACCAGTACACGCCGCATAACTCGCCCCGCCGAAGTCGCCCAAGTTGAATTCCACTGCCATCGTAACGCGTCCGACGCGTCCCCGTGAACAGTATTCGCCGATTCTCGCGATCTCAAGGAGGCATTCGGCCCGACCATCCGGAATCCGAAAAGATTTGTTCAAGTTGTCCGCCCGCACCGATTGGGGGATAAACTGCCCGCATGACCCCGCGCGAAACCCGCCGTCTCGACACCCGGCACCTCGGCCGGTCGATCCTGTTGTTCGACGCGGTCCCGAGCACCAACGACCTCGCGGCCAGTTTCGCCGCCGACCCGGACGCCGCGGGGACGGTCTTCGTCGCCGAGCACCAGTCGAGTGGTCGGGGGCAATACGGCCGGCTCTGGCAGGCCCGCCCCGGCAGTTCGCTGTTACTGTCGGTCTTGCTCTTCCCCCCGCCGGAACTGCGCCGACCCGTGATCCTGACCGCGTGGGTCGCCGTGGCCGTCGCCGACGCCATCCGGGACCTCACCGGGGCGCAGGTCCGCATCAAATGGCCCAACGACCTGCTCGTCGGCGGGAAGAAAATCTGCGGCATCCTCATCGAACAATCGGGCGGGGTCGTCGTCGGCCTCGGATTGAACCGCGATCAAACCGCCGCGGAATTCGACGCCGCCGGCTTGCCCGATGCGACCTCGCTCGGCCTCGTGGCCGGCAAACGCATCGACCGGGACTCGGCGCTCGACCGCGTCCTCCGGCACCTCGACGCCGGCTACGACCGCTTGTTGAACGGAGAGCGGCGCGAACTCGAAACCGTCTGGAAAGAGCGAGTCGGCCTGATCGGGCAACCGGTCCGCATCGACTTCGCCGACGGCACCGCCCGCCTCGGCCGCCTCCGCGACATGGGCTTCGACGGCATCGAACTGCAATCCGGCGAATACGCGAACGAGGTCATCCCCCCGGAGCGAATCCGCGGGCTGACGGGATGTTGAGCTTCAGATCGGAGGGTTCGTGTAGTCCGCCGGTAATCCCGTCCGGGCGGACGCGGCTCGGGGAGGGCTTGTGGGCGATCACGATCTATAGTATTCCAAACGGACGATTGAACGATGTGCAACAACAGGCTCGGATGATGCTGAATCGACAACGAATCTTGGTGGAATTGCTCCGCTCTGCGGGCCGGCCGCTGCGTCGAATCGAACTGGTAAAATGGGCGTTCGTTCTGCGGCACGAGACGCCTTCCGGCGGTGGGAACGCCTTCTACGAATTTCTCCCATTCAAGCAGGGTCCGTACTCCTTCAATTTGAAGCGTGAGATCGATAGCCTCGTTCGCTCGGGATCGGTAACCGCCGATGACACTCATTGGGCGGCGCAAGAGAAGTTTTCAATCTCCGATCGTGAGGCCCGCGATGTTGCGAAGATCGCGGCCCGATTCCGAGAACTCGAGACCGATGCCCTTTTGAAGTACGTTTACACGCAGCACCCCGAATACACCGTCAACAGCGAACTCGAGCGACGGGCCGAGCGGCCCTTCGCCGAACCGGCGATTTTTACTGCAGGTTACGAAGGGCTTCAAGTCGATGCATTCCTCAATCGGCTCATCCAAGCCGGGATGCGGCGGCTCGTCGATGTCCGGCACAATCCGATCGCGCGCCGGTACGGCTTTCACAAAAGCACCCTGTCCGACCTCTCCGCCCGGGTCGGCATCGAGTATCTGCACATCCCCGAATTGGGAATTCCATCTGTCGACCGAGCGGGGTTGGATGTGACGGTAACGCGGTCCGATTTGTTCGCCCGCTACGAGCGGGATCGCTTGCCGGAACAAGAATCGACCGTGGCCTCACTGGCCGAGTCGATGCGCGGTAAGTCGAGTGTTCTGGTCTGCATGGAGGCCGCGCCGTGCGAATGCCACCGCAGCCGTCTGGCCGAGCGATTGGCGGATCGGACGGGATTGCCGGTGATCCACCTCGATCACTCATCCTGATCGTCGACGACGCCGTCCAACAGACTCGGTGAATGGTCTTGCTCGTCGGCTTCGAAGGTTTTGATCACGAGCCAATTCTTTCTGTGATTCATCATGTTACCGATCACCAAGTATAAATCTTTTCCCCGCCGATAACCGGGCGCGCCAAAAAGGGCATCAGGATCGTCAGCATATTTCTCTTGGCCGAGTAGCAGGTAGGCTCCCCACTCCCGAATCTGGAGTTTATGCTTGCCTTCGGAATCGGAAAAATGGAGATAGGGTGCGTGTTTGACCTTGGAAATCAGGCCTTCCTGCCCCGTGTATTGGGCTTGGTCGTCGAGGTCGTCGAATAGACTTTGGACTGATTCGTGGTCTTCTTTCGAACCGCGAGGGAGCATGACACCGCTCCATTCGCCTGCGGATACGCGCACCACTCCGATTGACATCTTGCATTCATTCAGCGTCCGGATCGTAGGGACGGTACGCTTTTTCAGCCATTTCAAGACGTCTATCTTCTTGGCTTCAACCGCTTGCAGCCAAGGAGTGGAAGTCGGCATTTTTTCGTCGGCGACCCGCCACGATTCCGCGCGAGAATCCTTCGGATTTCGCTGGAGTTCGAGGCAATATTTGTGACGGGCGCGGAAGCCATTGCAATCTGCGTTACTGCCGATTGGCACGAGCAGCGGATAGACCCGCAGGAATTGGTTGTTCTCGGCCGAGTAGCCGGCCATGCAGACCTTCTGCCCATATTTTCGGGAGTCTTCGGGCACCGTCCGCCCGAGAACCACGAAATCTTCGATGTGCATCGTATTCACGATGGCCTCTCCACTTTTGCAGTGTCACGCCGCGCGTTGGCCATGCACTACTACTACCACGGCGGTTCCTTCAGTCCGTACAGGAACTCCACCAGAATGCGGAGTTCCTTCGTAAACAGTTTCTTCACGGCGTCTTGGGCATCGCCGATTTATCCGTCTTGTCACTGTCGATGCCCACCGTCGGCACCACGTTCGTTTCGTTTTCGGGCGACTTCCTCGGTGTCCTCGAAAATCGTGTTCGTCGGCGGGTACTTCTTGGCGATCTTCTTCTGGATTTCGGCATCCAAGTCGTCGTTGGTGTCCTTCGCTTCCCAGTAGCCGCGGGCGAGTTTGAAGACATCTTGCAGGGTGCCGTCGGGGTAGATGTGGATGGTCGTCCATTCTATCGTTTCGCACACAGCCCAAACGATACCTCATTATCCCACGTCCCCCCGGGTCACTCCCAGGCGAAATCGGGTCCCAGTGTCTCGGCGGCGGCGAGTTCCGGGGCCATCGTTTTGACGGCCAGTTTCGTCGTGTTGGCGGGGTTCAAACAGAAGAGGTCGTTCCACTGCTCGTTTTCGTGGTGCCATTGGCGGACGTACCAACTGCCATCGCCGTTGGGTTCCAGCGGGAACATCGTGCATTGGATCGGTTTGTATTTGCCGAAGTCCCCCTCGGCGGCCCCGACCTTGTGCAGCACGCAACCCTCGTTGAAGAAGAGGCACCAGCCGTCGACGACGCGGACCATCGGGTTCCCGAGTTTGATCTCGTCGCCGATGAAGTCCCGCGATTTCAGCGATTCCGCAGCTTCGGGGCGCAGGTGGGGGATCACCTTGTCCAAGTTGTCGCGGATGCGTTCGTATTCGGTCGGGGTGACGCTCGGCTCGCCGTGTTGGCAGCAGAGCCCAACGCAACCGCGGCCGAAGGAGCAATCGAACGTGGCCGTGGCGCCGTTGACGACGAGGAGCGAGGTTTTGGACATGGATCATCCGCGCGAGAATACGACCGTGCGGGATAGTCTAGCGGATACGGCGCTGTCGAGTCTCGGCTATTGTCGTCTCTTGGCGTTGAGGATCCGTTGCAATTCTTCCAATCTCTCGGTCTGGATTTGCAGTTGGACACGGCGCGATGCCGCAGCTTCGCGGTAGAGATCCAGTCGGAGGCGGGCGGCCGCGAGTTGTTCCCGGTGCCGGTACGATTGCACGCACGATTCCCCCCGGCTCTCTTGCTCGGCTTCAAGTTCGGCCCAAAGCTGTTCGACCCCTACGACTTCCCGGCCCGACGCATTCGGGTTGGAGTCGTTCTGGATCATTGCGACCGGCCGCACGGGGAATTTCAAGTCCGCCAAGCGGCGCGGCGGGGCGAACACTTCCGAAATCAGAACCAAGTACAAGGCGAGATTCGGAACCATGGAATCCTCCGGTGTGGAGTGGTCGATTCCCGACGATACCCGCGCCCCCGTTGGTATGCCACGTCAGATTGGATCGGGGGGAAGTTCGAAACGGAAAGTCTTTCTGGCGATCGTTCATCGCCGATCGCTGTTTCGACTCTCGAGGTTGAACAACGCGACAGTTGTCAGCGATCAGTATTCAGCAATCAGTCGGAAAGTCGTCTCGGGTACTGCATAGAACAACCGGATGAATGATCTCCATCTCAAAGTCGGGCTCGTGCTCGAATCGCTCGGGTTGCCGTTGCGGGCGGCGCTGTTCGAAGCGGCGAAGATGAGCGTGCAGGGGGTCCAACTGGACGCCGTGGGGCTGCTCGCTCCGGAAAACCTCGGGGCGACGGCCCGCCGCGATTTCCGCACGCAACTGCGGTCGCACAGCCTCGAGCTGACGGCGTTGCATTGCCCGCTGCGGAAGGGGTTGGACTCATTCGAGTTCCAAGAGGAACGGCTCGATTACGTGACGAA
The DNA here is from genome assembly GCA_025352235.1 of Fimbriiglobus sp. Classification (GTDB taxonomy): domain Bacteria; phylum Planctomycetota; class Planctomycetia; order Gemmatales; family Gemmataceae; genus JALHQU01. Next base: position 11,993 of record JANXTU010000404.1, on the reverse strand, counting down.
GGCGATGCAGCTCGCCTACGATCTCGGGGCGAAAAAGCTGATCTTGCCGATGCCGAAGATCCCGGTGGAAGCGACGGTGGAACCCGAAGCCGACGACGCGCCGAAGGTGCATCTTTTCTTCAGTGGTCCGCCGCCGAAGAGCGCGACCCTGCGCGAAACTCTGACGGAACTCGGCCATCGCGGCGACCGCATGGGGACATGGCTCGGCCTCGACGGCGGGCTCGATTCCGGGACGGCGTTGAAGGCCTACCTCGACAGTTTCCGCAGCGGCACGCTCGGGGCGAACTTCGACCCCGCGAATTACCTGATGAACGGCTACGATCCGATGGCGAGCCTCGGGGCGCTGGCCGAGTCTGTGAAGCACATCCACGCCCGCGATGCCCAACGGACGAGTGCGAGTGCCGGGCCGGTGGAAGTGCCCGTCGGAGCCGGCGACCTCGATTGGCTGAGCATCGCGGCGACGTTGGAAGCGGTGGAGTACCGCGGGTTTTTGTGCGTCGAACGCACGGCCGGCGACGACCGGCTAGGCGACGTCCGAACCTCGGTGGCGTTCCTGCGTCGATTTGTCCCGCTGACGAGAACCTAAACCCGAAGATTCACTTGGGTTTGCAATAGCTCAGGGCCATGAGGACGTATCCGGAGACGAGGTTCGGGTCGCCTTCCATCCAGCGGTCGGTCGGGTTCGTCCAGGTGCCGTCTTTCGTCTGCTTTTTCTCGATGGCGCGGAACAGGTCGGTGCGCCAGTCGTGCTTCGCCCCTTTGTCGTCGACGAATTCGTCTTCGCCGATCAGATCGAGGGTTTTGGCCATCGTGTGGTAGTAGTAGAACAGGCCGCGCGAGGCGAGCTGCGGCGGCATCCCCGGATTCGCTTCGACCGTGTAATTTTTCCGGAGCCACACCAGCGCCCCCTTCACGCGCGGATCATCTTTGGCCACCCCCGCGTAAATCATGCTCTTCACGCCGGCGTAGGTCATGCTGCCGTAGCCCGTCAGCGGGGCGTCGGGTTCGTCGCTGGTTTTGGTCGAACCGCCCCCGGCGGCGCTGTAAATGAAACTGCCATCGTTGATCTTCCCAGCCCACGGCATCGTGTTGAATTCGCTCTTGAGGTTCTGGCAGCGGCTGACGAAGACGACGACCTTCTTGAAGGCTTCGTCGTCTTTGGCCACGCCGGCGTCTCTGAGGGCATCGATGAAGAACTGCGTATTGCTGAGGTCGGGGCGGGATTTGCTGTCGTAGCCGGCGCCGCCGTAGAACTCGTCTTCGGGCTTCTTCCCTTCGCCGTCGTCCCATTGGAGCTTCTTGAGGAACGTCGCCGCGTTGCCGATGACTTTCTTGTATTTGTCGTCTTTTTTGGCGGCGGCGAGGGCCATGACGTTGACGCTCGTCACGTAGTTTTTCAATCCGTCGCGCGGGTTGGCGCCGGAAATGTGGCCGTCTTTTTCGTTGATCAACCCTTCGATGAATTTGAGAGCTTTGGCCGTCGGCTCGGCGTCGGGGCCGACGCCGCAATCGATCAGCGCTTTCGCCACGATGCCGGTGACACCGATGTTTTTCTGGGTGCTCCAGCCGCCGTTGTCCTCTTGGTTTTTCTTCAGCGCCGCGACGGCGGCGTCGACCACCGTTTGCCATTCTTGTCGGGTCGGTTTCTTGGCCACATCGTCGGCGCGAACAATCGGGGTCAGGAACGACGCGGCCAGCGTCAAGCCGAGCCAAAAGCGATGCGACATGGAATGCTCCGCGAGACGGAAATGGGTCACTGAGGATTGTATCGCAACCGAAGTGCCAATCGAAAGTCGGCCTGCTCGTCCACGCAATTCCAGCCGGTGGGAATTTCGGCCGCTGGCATTCCCGAATTCGGGAATAGAAATGCGGGGTTCGGGGGGTTATTGCACCGCGAGCCCTGACGGTTCAAGCTTACGTAAGTAGAAGAGCGTTCGGTACCCTTTTTGCGTTGATTGCCGTGTCCAGATGGGGCCGAGCTTCTAAAAAGCTCTTCCAGACGGAACGGAACACCATCGTCCGACGGCGAAATCGATTATGGATCTTTCTCCTGCTGCGGTCCCCGTGCCGCAAAAAGTCACGCCGATCACGCACACGACCCGCCGTGCCATCGCTACATCGTCATTGACCTTGGGGGTGTGGGGTTGTCTGGTGTTTTGGTGGTACCCCTTCGGCATTCTGATCGCGTCCGCGGCCACCGGGATGGCGCTGATCAGCATCGCGCTGGGGTGGCGGGCCGGCAAAGAAGGCCAGCACCTCGCTTGGCTCGGTCTCTTTTTCGGAGGCTCGGGCGTCGGGATGGCGGTCGCATCGTACCGGTTTATGCAGTTCGTGTTTGACGGGATCGTCCCGCAGTTGCCCTTTCTGCTCTGACGCGGATCGTGTCGCACTCGACGGTCGGTATTCGTCGGCTCACGCATTGAGGAGGCGGTCATGCCCCAAGTATTTCCCAAAGGTTTCAACGTCTTAGCCCGAGTGGCGCTGCTGAGCCTGCCGCTGTTGCTTTCGGGCGGCGGCATCGCCGGCGCTGCCTTCTACCGCAGCGATTACACCACCGGCACGCGCGAAGTTGTCGAGCAACCGGTCCCATTCAGCCACAAGCACCACGTTTCGCAGCTCGGCATCGACTGCCGGTATTGCCATACGTCGTTCGAAAAATCGGCCTCGGCCGGCTACCCGCCGACCAAAACCTGCATGAACTGCCACCAGCAGATGTGGACGTCGGCGAATATTCTCGAGCCGATCCGCGAGAGCTACACCGCCGGCAAAGGCAAACCGATTGCGTGGACGAAGATTCACAACGTCCCGCACTACACGTACTTCAACCACAGTATCCACGTTGCCAAAGGGGTCGGGTGCGTCTCGTGCCACGGCCAAATCGACCAGATGAACCTCGTTTACCAGTCGAAGACTCTGCTGATGGAGTGGTGCCTCGATTGTCACCGCAACCCGGAGAAGAACCTTCGGCCGACCTCCGAAATCACCAACATGTTATTCAAGCCGTCGGATGTGGAGAATAAGCTGACCGGCCAACCGCACACGCAGGCGAGCCTTGGCAAAGAACTCAAAGAGAAGCACATGATCCGCGAAGCGAGCGTGATCACGAATTGTTCCATCTGCCACCGCTAAGCTGGACCGTCGCGCCGCGACCGAGACATTGAGGATTAGCGAATGCCCCCCGAACACGCGAGCACGACCGCCGTCGCCGAACCCGAGTTCTGGCAATCGGTCGATCAGTGGATGGATACGCCGCAGTTCCGCGAGATGGTCCAGAACGAATTCCCGGAAGACGCGGCCGAATGGGTCGACCCCGTCAGCCGTCGGCAATTCCTCACGCTGATGGGGGCCTCCGTGGCCCTCGCCGGCGCCGCCGGTTGCAATCCGTCGCTCAAGCCCGCCTCACAGCGTAAAGCGATCCCCTACGTCCATCAGCCCGATCAAATCCTTCCCGGTGTCCCGCTGTTTTTCGCCACCGCGATGCCGCAAGCCGGTGGCCTCGGTCTCGGATTGCTAGTCAAGAGCGTCGAAGGTCGGCCGATCAAGTGCGAGGGGAACCCGAACCACCCGAGCAGCCGGGGCGGCATCGATCTTCAAGCCCTCGCGGCGCCGCTGTCCTTCTACGATCCCGAGCGTTCGCAAGCCTGCCGGATGGGCGAAACCGCCACGACCCCGGACAAAGCCATCGCGGCGTTCAAAGACGCGTTGGCCCGCCAGGCCGACAGGCCGCTCCCCGAGCGCGGCGATAGTATCCGCATGCTGACGGAGCCGACGACCTCGCCGACGCTGATTCGGTTGATGGACGAATTCCTCAAGCGTTACCCGGCCGCCAAGTGGATCCAGTACGAACCGATCGGTAGTGCGAACTCCCGCAAGGGCCTGCTCGCCGCGTTCGGCAAACCGCTGGCGCCGCTGTACAACTTTGAAGCAGCCGATGTCGTGCTGTCCCTCGACGCCGACTTCCTCAACGGTCCCGGTAGCGTCCGGTACGCCCGCGATTTCGGGAGTCGTCGCAAGGTCAGCACCGTCGACGCGACGCATGAACTCGAAGAAAAGGACCATAAAGCCAACCCGAAATCGACCGCCCATTTCCACCCCAAGTGGGAGGAGATCGTCGTCGAGGCGACCGAGGGGATGAACCGCCTCTACGTCGTCGAAGGGGCCCTCACCGGGACCGGCGCCATCGCCGACCATCGCCTGCCGTTGAAGCCGAGTCATGTCGAATTGTTCGCCCGCGCCCTCGCTGCGGAACTGAAGGTCGACGGCGTGACCGCCGGCACCGGCCTCGCGGCGGATGTCCTCGCTTGGATCAAACCGCTCGCGGCCGATTTGGTCGCCCACCGCATGCACGCGGTCGTGATCGCGGGGGAGCACCAATCCCCGGCTGTGCACATCCTCGCGGCTGCGATCAACCGCAAGCTCGACGCCGAGCACGCGCCGCTCCAGTACATCGTCCCGCCGACGGCCCAACCGAACGCCGATGCCGCCGAGGACTTTAAATCCCTCGTCGCGGACATGAAGGCCGGGAAAGTCAACACCCTGCTGATGTCCGGCGTCAACCCGGTCTACGACGCCCCGGTCGATCTCGAATTCGGCAAAGCCATCGAAACGGTCAAAGCGGCAAAGGCCGGGGCGGTGATCCACCACGGCCTTTCGCTCGACGAATCGGCCACGCCGCTGGCGACGTGGCACATCAACGCGGCCCACTTCCTCGAAGCGTGGGGAGATGTCCGCGGCCACGATGGCACGGCCTGCATCCAGCAACCGTTGATCGCCCCGCTCTACCGGGGCAAGAGTCTGATCGAAATCGTCGCGGCGGCAATCGAATTCGGCAACACCGAAGGCCAAGCCCTCGTCAAAGAGACGTGGGAGAAGTTCTTCAACGATAAGAAAATCACGGGCGAAACGCCGACCTTCCCGCAGTATTGGGAACGCGCCGTCCGCGACGGGGTCTTGGCCCAGACGAAGGTCGATTTCCCCGTCGCCAAAGTCACGGACCTCGGCGCGGTGAAGCTCGACAAACTCACGGCGGCGGGGTTCACCCAGCCGGCCATCGACAAACTCGAAATCCAGTTCCGGCCCGACCCGGTGCTGTACGACGGTAAGCAGGCAAACAACGGCTGGCTGCAAGAACTGCCGAAGCCGGTCACGAACTTGACGTGGGACAACGCCGCGATGGTCTCGCCGCGCACGGCGGACGAGTTGAAGTTCACCCAAAACTTCGCGTGGACCGGCGGTGAACGCGGTTCGACCGAAACCGACATCGCCGAACTCACAGTCGGCGGGCGGAAACTGAAAGTCGCGGTCCACGTCCAGCCCGGCATGGCCGACAACGTCGTGGTGTTGCACTTGGGCCTCGGGCGCGAACGGGCCGGGAAGGTCGGCGACAAACGCGGCTTCGACAGCTACAAACTGCGGGCGACCGACGGCCTTTGGAACGCCGCCGTCCCCGAGATGCGTCGCACTGGCGAACGCCACACGCTCGCCATCGCCGGGGCCCACGCCGCGATGGAATCGCGCCGGCCGGTCCGTCACGCCAGCATCGAACAGTACAAGAACGACGAAGACTTCGCACAGATCCCGCCGACGTCCGCGGCCGAGTTCGAAGAGATTCGGATGCTGACGCCGGGGACCATCGAGAACTTTGAACTCAACGGTTTGAAACACCCGCACGCCCACGATCACGGCGACCACGGCGGCGCGGAGCACGACCACAAAGCCCACGACGCCCGCCTGAAGAAGCTCAGCCTCTACCTCGTCAACCCGATCACGGTGGATCGGGACGAAGCGACGAAGTCGTACCGCCGCTGGGGCATGGCCATCGACCTCGGCTCCTGCACCGGCTGCGGGGCTTGCACGCTCGCCTGCGTCGCCGAGAACAACATCCCGGTCGTCGGCAAAGATCAAGTGATGCGCGGCCGGGCGATGCACTGGATTCGCATCGACCGTTACTTCAGCATCCCCGGCAACGCCACGATGAGCGACGAACTCGGCGCGGCCAAAATCGGCCCCGAGAAACGCAAAGAGAAGATCAAAAACTCCGCTGCGATCCGCACGCACTTCCAACCGGTGCCGTGCCAGCAGTGCGAGAAGGCCCCGTGCGAAGTCGTTTGCCCCGTCGGCGCGACCGTCCACAGCGCCGACGGCCTCAACGACATGGTTTACAACCGCTGCGTTGGCACCCGGTATTGCAGCAACAACTGCCCGTATAAAGTCCGCCGCTTCAACTTCCTCCAGTACACCGACTACGACACCGGCTCGCTGAAGTTGTTGAACAACCCGGAAGTGACCGTCCGCTCCCGCGGGGTCATGGAGAAGTGCACCTACTGCGTTCAGCGCATTCGCAACGGCGAAATCGAAGCCGAGCGCGAGTGGGCCAAGACGACGGCCGACGGCAAACCGGCCCGCGAGCGCGACATCCACGGTCGCCCGAAGATCTTCGACGGCGAAATCCTCACGGCGTGTCAGCAGGCGTGCCCGAGCCAGTGCATCACCTTCGGCGACTTGAACGATCCGAAGAGCGAAGTCATCAAAGTGAAAGCCGAGCCGCACAACTACGGGTTGCTCGCCGAATTGAACACGATGCCGCGGACGAGCTACCTCGCGGCGATCCGGAACCCGAACAAAAACATGCCGCAGGGGGCCTGACCGCACATGGCAACCGTGATCGAACCGGCCGTCCGCGGCCCTTATTCCAACGAGTTGTACGCCCCGCACCCGGAAGGGCTGCTCGGCGGCAACCACAACACTGTGACCCTCGGCGACAAAATCGCCGACGTGGTCATCGGTGGTCGCACGCCCAAGGCGTGGTGGGCGTTTTTCCTCTTCGGCTTCATGCTCCTGCAGGGATTGGTCGTCGGCTTGGCCTACCTGTTCTACATGGGCACCGGCGTCTGGGGGATCAACCAACCCGTCGCGTGGGGCCTCGCGATCGTCAACTTCGTCTGGTGGATCGGCATCGGCCACGCCGGGACGCTGATTTCGGCGATCCTGTTGCTGATGCACCAGAAGTGGCGGACGAGTATCAACCGCTACGCCGAAGCGATGACCCTCTTTGCTGTGTCGTGCGCCGGGATTTTCCCGCTCGTGCATATGGGCCGGCCTTGGCTCGGCTACTGGCTCTTCCCATTCCCGAACAACATGGGTGCCTGGCCCCAGCCGCGTAGCCCGTTGATGTGGGACGCCTTCGCGGTATCAACATACCTCACCGTGTCACTGGTCTTTTGGTACGTCGGCCTCATCCCCGACCTCGCCATCTTGCGGGACACCGCGAAGCACAAACTCCAGCGCATGGTCTATGGGATGCTCGCCCTCGGCTGGCGCGGCTCGGCGTACCACTGGCGCCGCTACGAAAAACTCTACCTCCTACTCGCCGGCCTCGGCACGCCCTTGGTGTTCAGCGTGCATACGATCGTGTCGTTCGACTTCGCCGTCGCCATCGTGCCCCTGTGGCACGCCACGATCTTCCCGCCGTTCTTCGTCGCCGGGGCGATCTTCAGCGGCTTCGCGATGGTCGTCTGGCTGGCCGTGCCGCTGCGGCACTTTTACGGCATGAAGGATTTCATCACCGACAAACACTTGGAACTCTGCGCGAAGGTGATGATCGCGACCGGGCTGCTCGTGAGCTTCGGTTACTTCTGCGAACTTTGGATGGGTTGGTACAGCCACTCGCTTTACGAATGGGAAACGACCTACCAGCGAATCTGGGAAGGCCCGTATTGGTGGAGCTACTGGTGCCTCATCACCACGAACACGATCATCCCGCAGTTGCTCTGGTTCAAGCGCGTGCGCACGAACGAACTGCTGTTATTCCTCATCGCCGGGTCGGTCCACGTCGGCATGTGGTTCGAGCGCTACGTGATTATCATCACGCTGTCGCGGGATCACACGCCGGGGGCTTGGGGCCGCTACGCCCCGACCGAGTGGGACTACGCGATCATGCTCGGCTCCGTCGGTCTGTTCATCACGCTGTTCTGTTTGTTCATCAAGTTCTTGCCGATGATTTCGATCACCGAAATGCGGGAATTCTTGCCCTTCAAACAGGGCGGGCGCGACGGCCACGCGGTCATGGAGAACGCCAAGTGAGCAATACCCACACGGGCGACTCCCCGGCCCTGCACGGGATCATGGCCGAGTTCACGAACGCCGACGCGCTGGTCGCGTCGGTGCGGGCGGCCCGCCTCGCGGGCTACTCCCGCATGGACGGTTACAGCCCCTACCCGGTGGGGGAAGTCGCCGACGAACTCGGTTTCCCCCGCTCGGAAATCGGGGCCATCATGTTCATCGGTGGCCTCTGCGGGGCGACCTTCGGCCTGCTGATGCAGACCTGGATCACCGTCTACGATTACCCGATCAGCATCGGCGGCAAGCCGTTCTGGTCGTGGCCCCAGTACATCCCGATCACGTGGGCGCTATTGGTTCTGACGGCGAGCCTCAGCGGCGTGTTCGGCCTGCTGGCGCTCTGCGGATTGCCGCAGCCGTATCACCCGGTCTTCAACGTCCCGCAGTTTGCGCGGGCCACGCGGGACCGGTTCTTCCTGTGCATCGAATCGACCGACCCGAACTTCGGCGACGGCTCCGGCGTGAAGACGTTCCTCGCCACCCTGAACCCGGACAGCATCGCGGAGGTGCCCGAGTGATGAACCGTTACCTTCCCCTATTCGCGGTACTGGCCCTGTTCGCCGGGTGCCAGCAGAAAATGGCCGACCAGCCGGCGCACCGCCCGTACGAAGAAAGCTCGATGTTCGAGCACAAGCAGTCGCTCCGACCGCTGGAATCGGGCGTCATCCACCGCAACCAAAAGCTCTCGGACGATGCCTTGCTGACGTGGCTCACCCCCGCCGGCAAAAGCATCCCGGCCGACGCCGAATGGCTGAAATCGGTCGATCCGACCGGGAAAACCGCCCCGCCACCCGGCGCCCCGACGAGCAACAACAACTTCGTGAAAGAGTTCCCGTTCGAACTCCACGAGGAAGATTTCCGGCGCGGCCAAGTGCTGTACAACGCGAATTGCGCACTCTGCCACGGCGGGGCTGGGCACGCCAACGGCAAGATCCCCGAGCGCGGCTTCTTGCGTCCGCCGTCGTATCACACCGACGTGAACGCGGTCGCCAAAGATTGGTCGACGCTGAGCATCAACAAAGAGACCGGCAAAGCGGAACCGAGTTATACGGGCAATCCGCGGGGAACCTCACGCGGCTTCTACCGATACGGTCAAGAACAAACGCTCAAGACCGTCAACGTCGGCTACATCTTCCAAGTGATCACCTGGGGATACGGCGGCATGGCGTCCCACGATACGCAAATCCCGGACGCCGCCGACCGCTGGCGCGTGGTGGGCTACGTGCGGGCGTTGCAAATGAGCCAAGCCGCGAGCGCGGCCGACCTGACGGACGAATTGAAGAAGCGACTCGATCAGCCGAAGACCGCCAAGACCGCTAAGACGGGGGAGAAGCACTAATGGCCGCCGCCGCGACCCATCACGATCATCCCCACGCGGAGACCGTCATCCCGCAGACCGCGGTCGACGTGGCGCCCGTGCGCCTGTACTCGCTCATCGCGGCCGTCGTCGGCTTCGGCGTCTACCTCGTGGCCGGGTTCATCAACTTCGGTTCCGAAGGGAACGACCACGGTAACCGCGAGTTCATCCTCGCCTACGCTTGCGGGTTCGTCTTTTGGTCGAGCCTGCCGTTCGGCTCGCTCGCCCTCATGATGATCGGCTATGTGACCGGCGCGAGCTGGGGCGTCATCCTCCGCCGGATCTTCCAAGCCTCCGTCCGCACGCTCCCGGTGCTCTTCGTCCTCGGTCTGCCGCTGATCGTCAGCTTGTATATCGGCGGCGGCAAAGACTCCCCTTACTGGTGGGCCAACGACGAGTGGCTGCACGCGACCGAGAGCCAAAAAGCCGGCATCAAGGGTTTCGACGAGAAGGTTGCGAAGCTCGAAAGAGACGGCCGTCCGAAAGAAGTCGCCGAAGTCGCCGTGGCCCAGCATATGCGGCCGGAAGCCATCGAAGAAAACCAGCACAAGATCCACGACTACCTCAGCGCCAGCCCGACGTCGGCACTCGGTCTGCCGGGCCGTTACATCGTCTATTTCGGCATCCTCGGACTGATCGGCTTCACGATCCTGCGCTGGGCGAAGCGCTTCGAAGCCAACGACGACGAACCGAGCAAAAGCAAGCTCGTCGGCCTTAGCGCCCCCGGTATCATTGTCTGGGCGCTGTTGATGACCTTCTTCGCCACCGATTGGGTCATGTCGATCGAGCCGACGTGGGCGTCGAGCATGTTCCCGATCGTCTTCGGCATGAACCAGTTCCTGACGACGTTCGCGTTCAGCACGTTCCTCTTTTACGCGCTGACGCGGGGCCAAACCGATATCCTCGCCATTGTCAAAGACAAGTTCCGCATCGACATCGGCAGCTTGATGCTCGGCTTCACCATGGTCTGGAGCTACGCCAGTTTCTGCCAGTACATGCTGATCTGGGCCGGCAACTTGCCGGAGGAAATCCCTTACTACATCAAGCGCGGTGGCGGCACCGAACCGAATGGCTGGCTCTACCTGGCCTACTTCCTGATGATCTTCCATTGGCTCACGCCGTTCATCGTGCTGCTCTTCCGCGAGATCAAGCTGAATCCGAAGGCGATGCAGTGCATGACCGCCCTACTATTGATCGTCTGCGCCGCGGACGTGGTTTGGTGGCTCGTGCCAGCCGTGCCGCACGAACACGGTAACCTGCACGTAATCATGGCCTTCGCCGCGATCGTCGGCGTCGGCGGCCTCTGGGGTCTGGCGTTCAGCCGGGAACTCTCGAAGGCGCCGATCTTGGTCAACAACAGCGAAGGTAAGTTCTTGGCGACTTGGGGCCAGCACCACTAGGAAATGCGGAGTTCGGAGTTCGGAGTGCGGAATTCAGACAGGGAACGGACATGAGCGATACGCCACACAAGCCGACGCACGAAGATTCACCCTTGAACCAGCTCTGGGTCTCGATGACCGGGGCGTCGACGGGCCACGGCGAAGCACCGCCGGGGCTCGACGAGAAGAGCCAAACCGTCGGTCACGAGCCGGACGAGTTCGGGATCAAGGGGATCATCGCGGTGCCGGTGGCCGTCGTCGTGACGTTGATCCTCACCTACCTCGTGGTGACGGGGGTCTTCGCGTACTTGAGGTCGCCCCAAGAGAATTTAGCGACCAATGGCCAGAAGCCGTTCAACGAGCGAATCGGTCGGATCAGCTCGACCGATCCGCAAGCCGTGGATGGGCAGCCGAACTCGGCCGTGGCGCAACCGCGGCTCGAGGAGGTCCGCCAGATCGACGACAAGCCTTCCGGGGAAACCCGGTCCGACCCGGCGTATCTGCGGAGCTTCCCGAGCGCCGACGCCGGGAATAACTCGCCCGAAATCTACCCGCAGTTCTTCTACCCGACGAACTTCACCGATCCGACCAGTAAGCGCAAAGCCTTGCGCGACACCGAGTGGATCGCCAAAGACAAAGGCATCGCCCAGATTTCGATCGACGAAACCATTCACTTGATGACGACCACGAAGAAGTTGCCGACGAAAGCGGGCGCGGCGATGCCGGTGATCGGCACCCTCGGCCAAGCGAAGCCGAGCTCCGGGGGCCGCGGCGGCCCGGCCGAACCGAAAGCCGCCCCGAAGACCGAACATCACCACCACGATTGATCGGATCTGTTCCATGCGTTGGTCCCTCGCGATTTCCGTTTCGGCCCTGCTGGCATTCGCCGGCACGCGCGCCGCCGCGCAGAACGTGGGCTCTTACGGGATGGCCCCCAAGCCCGGCGAGTTCGACCCGAACAGCCGCGGCCCGCTCGCGGTGAAGCAGAATTTGGGCGCCTCGGTTCCGCTCGATGAAGTCTTCCACGACCACGAGAATAACCCGGTGACGCTGCGGTCGATCATGGCTGGCAAACCGACGATTCTGGTGCCCGCTTACTACCGCTGCCCGAAGATGTGCAACGAAGTCTTGAACGGCTT
>JANXTU010000384.1 GCA_025352235.1 Fimbriiglobus sp. | reverse complement strand
GGAGTCTTCGGTACCCGCCGGTTTCCCGAGCGTAGCGCGGCGGGTTCCGAAGACTCCACCCGCCCTACCGATCAGAATCCGCAAAGCCCGAGCCTGGGAAAGTCGATAAACTTACCTAGTTCCATTCTACGGTGTTGAGGTTCACGGCCCCATGGGCATGCTCGATCACTGGCACCCGATCTTCCCGAGCCAGAAACTCAAGCGGGGCAAAACCGCGGGCCTGCAACTCGCCGGGAGTTTGATCTGCCTCTACCGCACGGCGGAGGGGGCCGTGGCGGCGGTCAACGACGTTTGCCCGCACCGCCGGTTGAAGCTGAGCTACGGCCGCGTTGTCGGCGACCGCATCGAGTGCAAGTACCACGGCTGGACGTTCGACGCTTGCGGCAATGGCGAAAGCCCGAGTACGCCGAAGCTGCACACCTGCACCGACGCTTACGATACCCGCGAGGCCCACGGCTACATTTGGGTAAAATCGAAGGCGAGCACGCCCGAATTTCCCGAGATCAACGCCGACAATTACTACCACCTCGGCAACTTCCATCACGTCGTGCCGGCGCCGCTGGAACTGACGGTCGACAACTTCAACGAGATCGAACACAGCGGCACGGTCCACGACACCTTCGGCTACGACCTCGCCCGGATGCACGAGGTGAAGGTGAACTTCGAGCCGACCGACGCCACCGTGAAGGTCACGAACGTCGGCCCCACGAAGACGCTCTTCAAGCCGCTGGCGTGGGTTCTCGGCATCCGCAAAGGCGACCTCTTCCACGACCATTGGACGACGCATTTCTCCCCGGTGTACAGCGTCTACGATCATTGGTGGACCTCGCCCGACGGCAGCCGGGAGTCGATGATGCGCTGGCGGCTCTACATGTTCTTCTGGCCCATCGACGGCGACCGCACGGCGGTCACGTCGTTCGTTTACGCCAAGAGCCGCTTCCCCGGCCCGGCCGGCGGGCTTAGAATTTCGAAGTGGATCTTCCGGCGCGAAGTCGACCGCGAAGTCCGGCAAGACATCGCCATGCTCGAGCACATGGCCGACAAGAACCCCAGCATCGACGGAATGAAACTGAGCCGGTTCGACCGCGTGTTGGGCCTGACGCGTGAACGCATCCAACGGATTTACCGCGGTATCCCCGCGGGCCGCATTCCCCTCACGCTGTGAGATTCGCGTGATCTTTTCCCCCCGGCTCCCGCTGAGCGCGATCGTGTCGTGGTGCCGGGCGTTGCGCCACGGCATCGACATCGGCCTGTCGCCGGTAAAGATTTTCAAGCAGCAGGCGAAGTCGGGCCCGAGCGCGGCACGCGCATTGGCGACGACGCTCGCCGAGCGCTTGTCGCAGGGGAATTCGCTCGAAAACGCGATGAAGCCGGATCGATCCAAGTTTCCGCCGCTGATGATCGAGTTGGTCGCGGTCGGAGAGAAGACCGGCCGGCTGACCGAGACCTTCGAGGAACTCGAGCGATACTTCGAGCAGACCGTCTCGACGCGGAAGATGTTCCACGGGGCGCTCATCTGGCCCTGCTTCACATACGTCTCTGCCGTCGGCATCATCGCGGCGATGCTCTTGGTGCTCGGTTTGATCGCACCTTCCGGCGGGAAGCCGTTCGATCCCCTCGGGATGGGCCTCGTCGGGATCAGTGGAGCTTTGATCGTTCTCACTCTGGGGTTCGGCTTCGCGGCAGTCATCGTCGTGGCATACTTTTTCGCGCGAGATAACGACCCGCTCCGCGCTAAATTCGAAGCATTCTCGCTCAACATCCCCGGCCTCGCCGGGTGCTTCCGCGCATTCGCGATTCAGCGGTTTAGCATGGCCATGCACATGACGATCGAAGCCGGTTTGAAGGCCGATGAAAGCCTAATGTTCAGCTTCCGTGCGACAACGAACGGCGCGTACTTGGCCTGCGCGGAGAGCAGTGCCAAGCAGGCCCGTGGGGGTCGGGCCGTCGACAAGATATTGGCGGGCTGCCCGAAGAAGCTTTTCCCAGAAGAATTTCTCGACACTGTCAGTGTCGGCGTTATTACTGGCAATCTGGCCGAAGTGATGGCGAAACAAGCCGAGCAATACCGCGAAGAGGCGGGCCGGAAGATCAAGTTCCTGACGATGCTCGTGAGCGGGGCGGTTTACGCGCTGATCGGCCTGATGATAGTCATCGTCATTATCAAATTGGCTTACGCGGTACTAATCAAACCGATCAACGATGGTTTGAATGCGATACCGTGATGTCGTAAAAGGAAAAGGACATGGCGTTCAGCGACTTTGATTTGCGGGGCGCCCTCCAGTCGTTCGGCCTCACGGAGGTCCGCGACCGCGACCTGTTCAAAACCGTTCCCCAATTGCAACCGAGCGAGTTTCTCGATGTGTGGTTGAGAGAGTTCGCCCCCGTCGCCGTGGGTGTGAACAGCGAGAAAGCCCGCAGTGAATTCATCATCGCCCCGTTTCTCGCCGAGGCCTGCCGGCGCGCCGTCGGCCCCGTAAATCTACTGCCGGGCATCACCCTCGATGTGGACAAGAGCCGGGGCCTCAACGGGGTTTGCGATTTCATCATCGCCCGCTCCGCCGAGTATTTCTTTTTGAAAGGCCCGCTCGTCGCGGTCATCGAAGCCAAGCGCGAAGATTTAGTGGGCGGTCTGGGGCAATGCACCGCGTCGATGGTGGCGTTGAAAGAATTCAACGACCGTGACGGCACGCCCGTCGACGAAGTTTTCGGGGCCGTGACCAGTGGAACCGTGTGGCGATTCCTCAGCTTGAAGGGCTCAACGCTGACGATCGACCGGAGCGAATATTACCTCCGCGACGCCCCGGCCATCGTCGGGGTGCTGGTGCATCTGGCGAATGCGGCTAAGTTTTAGTCGGTTCCCACGATCATTCCCGCGAGGTTGCGGCCCGTCGTGGCGGGGGGAGTGGGCGACCATCCCGATGCATCAAGTCCAGCCATTCCTCGACAATCGAGCCGAGTTCGCGGTAAACGACCGCCTCATCCGTCCCGTGGCAACACGGGACGATGAGTCCGGGTCATTGGCCCACGAAGGCTCCGTCCGCTTCCGACCACTCGACGATTTTGACGTAGCGTGCCGACTCGGTCATGATTCCGCCTCTGGACTCACTTCGTCGGCGAATAATCGGTCGGTTTCAAGAACACGGACTTTACCCCGTCCTTGGCCGCGGTCAGCGAGCCGCCGGCTTTCTCTTCGCTGGCTTTGCGGGCGGTGACCCACTCCGGGTCTTTGCCGAACGACCCGAACGACTTCTTCGCAGCATCTTGGCTGGCGTGGGTCAAGAAATAGACGAGCATGGCGTCGTCCCCTTTGGTTCCTTTCAGATAGTTCCAGTAGACCCAATTCGTCATGCCGTGCTTCTCGAACAGCTTCAGAGTGTGATCGCGGAAGCGGGCGTTGAGGTTGTCGAGGTGCCCTTCGGTCGCGATGTAGGTCCGCAATTCAAAGACGCGTTCTGTTTTCGACGCGCCCGCCGCGACCGCCGGGGAATAGTCGGTCGCGGTCAGGAACATCTCTTCGGCTTTGGCGACGAGCTTGCCATTTTTCTCGGATTCGTCCCGCACTTTCACCCAGTCCGGATCGCCGGCGAACGCTTTGAACGAGGCATCGCGGGCGGCTCGATCTTTGTGCGCCAGTAGCAGGAAGAACCGGGCGTCTTTCGGGTCGACCGGCGACCAGACGCCGAGCACGGTCATGCCGTGCTTTTCCAAGAGCTTCAGGCCGGCGTCTTTGGTGCGTTTGTGGATCGCATCGAGCTTGCCTTCGTTGGCGGTGTACACGCGGAGTTCGAACAACCGGCTCTCCTTGGGTTTGTCTTCGGCGCGGGCCGATGGGAAGGCGAACGCCAACAACGGCAGCGCAGCCAATACGAATGATCGAATCACGGGCGGACCTCCGAAAAGGGAAAGGGCGGGATCAGTTTAGTGAAAGCGATTCGCCACTCCACGACCCCTTTTGCGACCCGAAGTCGAATTTTCGGCCCGTAGTCGGGGCGAATCGACGCGATTTGCGCCGCCGACGCGAGTCCGTTCGTCCGCGGATGAAACGTGGCTGGCCCAGCTCCATTTTTCTGCCCAGCAGGAACTTAACGGAGCTAAACATTCGAGGGATCATCGAATCATCGAAGGGTCTGGCAAATCTTTCTGGCGCACGGGAGTCCTGGTGAAATTCGGGCTCTTGTTACCGCAACCCCTTGACCCGGCTTGACGGAAACCAACCGCGCCGATTCTTCCAACGGAAGAGATGACACCCCCCGCTGGAAGCATTTGGAAGAATTGGAACAATCGGAAGCCCGTTGAGAAGATCGGCCGATGGACTAAGCCTGACAAGGACTTGCAGCGATTCCACACCGAGTGAAACTCGATGGAAAAGGCGTCCGTGTTGGAAGAATCCCAGTTGGACGAATCGACGTTCGCGATGGCCGGACGATGGTGTTTGGTCTCTCCGAAGCGTTGGAGAGGGGG
>JANXTU010000539.1 GCA_025352235.1 Fimbriiglobus sp. | reverse complement strand
GTCGAGCAACCGCGAGGCGGTCCTGCGGACGCTGGGCATCGACAAAGCCAAGGATTACAGCACCTACGAATACCTCGGCAACATCGGGACGGTGTCGCTGCCTTTGACCGCCGCGCTCGCCGATGAACGCGAGTTCCTGCTGCCGGGGGATAAGGTCGGGTTTTTGGGGATCGGCAGCGGGTTGAACTGCATGATGCTCGGGTTCGAGTGGTAGCGGCGGCCATGCGGCCATGCGGCCGGGGTATGGGGTGTTGGGTTTGGGGTTTGGGGTTTGGGAAAGAGAGTCCATTTGAACTATCCGGGAATTCCGGATAGTTCAAAGTGAGTAGCCACTCCAATGATCGACACGACCGCACTCGCAGACCATCTTGGAAAGAAAATTGCCGAGATACTGCGCGCTCGCGCCCCCGAGTTCAAGAAGCATCGATTGGGGGGACTGGCACTTAGTGCGGCACCCTGGCATAACTACGCAGCCCTTAGTGTCTTGATTGAAACGGATATTAAGTATCGCAAATGGTTCATCGGTGATTGGGAACACAATGAATTTGCGGAGTTTGTCTACGAAGACCTTCCAAAACAGGCTTACGATGAGTTACAGGATCCAAACGGGAAAGGATCGCTCTACGCCCCATTCTTCCGATTCTGCGCACAGGCTCTGTGCCACAAAGCAGTAAAGGCGGCACTGCAATTGTACAACTTGGAACCCGATTTCGAGCTTTTTGTTGATGACCCGGACGATCCCAATCACATTAGTTATTGCGAAGAGATCCTCGGCGTCAACAAGAAGACTCGCAAACCCACGACGACTATTGTCGGCAATCTTGATGAAGCCTTGAAAGACCATTCGACGGTTCTCAAACTGACATATTCTTTTCAAGGCAAATTCGCGAAAACCGCGGACGCTAGCATATCCCAATTGAAGAATCTCGAGATTCTTTCTCTGGAATTCATGGGATTGAAACGCTTACCAAAGTGTGTCTTGGCTCTCATAAAACTCAAAGAACTCGTACTCGACCGCAATCAGATCACGAGCCTAACGGGATTGCGCGACTTGAAGAAACTCGAAATGCTTTCGCTGCGATTCAATGGAAACATGACGAAGGCGATGCACAATGAAATTGCCGAAATCACCGCGCTAAAGAGTTTGCGAGTGGGGGATTGCGGATTGAAGGAAGTCCCGGAATCCTGGCAACAATTGCGTGCACTCGAAGAAATCTACATTTTCGACAATCCGCTCTCATCTTTACCCGAGTGGGTCTGTGCATTGCCAAACCTGAAACGCCTCGGCTTGGTAAAAGTAGTAAACCCGCAGACCAAGGGATGGTTGCGGAAACGTCATCCTCAGATCGAAATTTGGTAGTCGGCAACTGTCAAGCATTACTTGACAGTTCGAAATGAGCCTTGGGGCACGCTCCAAAATCAGTTGTCAAGTATTCTTTGACAACTGACCTGCCAGACGACCGCAACAAGTAGGATGGGATACCGCGATCGATGTCTGACCCATACCCCACACCCCTCACACCAGACCCTGTGCTGTATCCCTTCACCCCCAAGCGCCTCGGCCGTATGAGCTACCTCGACGAAGGCGCCGGGGAGCCCGTTGTCATGGTCCACGGCAACCCGACGTGGAGCTTCTACTTCCGCAATCTCGTACTGGCGCTGCGCGGCGAGTACCGCTGCATCGCGCCCGATCACATCGGTTGCGGGCTTTCGGATAAACCGACCGCCGCGGAGTACGACTTCGGCTTGAAGTCGCGCATCGACGACCTCGAAACGCTGCTCGATTCGCTCGGGGTAAATTCCAATATCACGCTCGTCGTGCAAGATTGGGGCGGGATGATCGGCATGGGTTACGCCGCCCGGCACCCGGGGCGGATCAAACGCATCGTCGCCACGAATACCGGCTGCACGCGGTTGCCGAAGGCGAAGGGCTTCCCTTGGAGCCTCTGGCTCGGGCGGAACACCCGGCTCGGGGCGTGGCTGATTTTGAAACGGAACCTGTTCGTGAAGTCGGCCGCGAAGCGGTGCGTGACGCGGAAGCCGCTGCCGGCGGACGTGAAGGCGATGTATCTGAAGCCGTACGACACCCCGGCCCATCGGCTGGCCGTGCTGAAGTTCGTGCAGACGATCCCGCTGAAACCGACCGACGCCGGATACGACATCGTCGTCGGCGTCGAGGAATCGGCCGCGAAGTTCGCCGGCGTGCCGATGCTGTTGCTGTGGGGCATGAAGGATTTCGTCTTCGACAAGCACTTCCTCGCCGAGTGGCAACGGCTTTTCCCGCACGCGGAAACGAAGACTTGGCCCGACTGCGGCCACTACCTCTTGGAAGATACCGGGGACGAAGTGATCCCGCAGATTGCCGCATTCCTGAAACGAACCTGATGCGCACCGTCGCCGAGCACTTGGCCGAGCGGGCGCGGACGCATCCGGCGCAGGTGGCGCTGCACATTCTCGGCCGCGCGGTCACCTTTGCCGAACTGCACGCCGATTCCGATGCGCTCGCCTCCGGTCTGCAATCGCGGGGGATCGTCGCCGGAACCCGCGTGGCGGTGATGGTGCCACCGGGGTTGGATTTCTTCTCGCTGACGTTCGCGCTGTTCAAGATCGGCGCCGTGCCGGTGCTCATCGATCCCGGTATGGGCATCAAAAATCTGGGCGTCTGTTTGGCCCAAGCGGAGCCGGAGGCGTTCATCGGTACGGCGAAGGCACACCTCGCCCGACGGCTGTTCGGCTGGGCGAAGCGGAGCGTGCGGACCACGGTGAACGCCGGCGGGTGGCGCTTCTTTTGCACGGCATCGACGGCAGAGCTTCGAAGCGACCTCACCCCCCGGCCCCCTCTCCGAAGCGGAGAGGGGGGGACGGATTCCCTCGCCGCGATCCTGTTCACCAGCGGTAGCACCGGGATCGCCAAGGGGGTCGAGTACACCCACGCCATTTTCTCGGCGCAAATCGAACTGCTGAAGGCGACCTACGGCATCGAGCCGGGGGAGATCGACTTCTGCACCTTCCCGCTGTTCGCGCTGTTCGGCGCCGCGCTCGGCATGACTTGCGTCGTGCCGATCATGGACGCGACCCGCCCGGCCACCATCGATCCCGCCACCGTGCGTGCCCAACTGCGTCAGTTCCGCTGCACGAATCTGTTCGCATCCCCGGCGGTATTGAAGCGATTGGCGAACGAAACCGGCGCCGACCCCGCGGATTATGCGAGTATCCGCCGGGTCATCAGTGCCGGTGCGCCAGCGACGCCGGCCGTATTGGAGATGTTCGCAAAGCTGCTTCCGGAGGGTGTGCCGATCTTTACGCCCTACGGCGCGACCGAGTGCCTGCCGGTGGCGAACATTTCGAGCGCCGAGATATTGAACGAGACGCGGGCGCTGACGGAACAGGGCCGCGGTGTGTGCGTCGGGAAGCCGGTGGCGGGGATAGAGGTGATAGTGATTCCGATCACGGATGAACCACTGGCGAGCCGGCCGCGTGAGCGGTCGGAGTTCCCCCTCCAATCGCCGAAGACTCCGACCGCTCACGCGGC
>JANXTU010000370.1 GCA_025352235.1 Fimbriiglobus sp. | reverse complement strand
GCCGGGGCGTGGGATCTGTGGCGTGGCCGGCCCGACAAGACTTGGTCGCTCGTCGATTGCTCCACCTTCGTCTTGATGAACCGCCGCGGACTCACCGACGCCATCACCTCCGACCATCACTTTGAACAAGCCGGCTTCAACCGACTGCTAAAACCCGCAGTGTCCTGAACGAAAGAATTTTTCCAAGGGCGCCGAGGCCGGCGACCGCGAGCGTCCCGGGTGCTCGGAATGCTCAACCCGCCGATGAAATTCATGAGGGTATCTGGTGCCGCGGCAGTGAGCATCACACAAAATCGTGGTTCGGCGGTTGGCAAGTGTGATACTTTGGCGTATTATCACATTGTATCGATTTCCACTGCTCAAGTGAGTTTTTCCGATGTCTCTAACCGGTTGTAATTTCGCTCGCTTTTCCAGACATGGCTTACAATCCATCCGTTCACATTGGC
This sequence comes from Fimbriiglobus sp., assembly GCA_025352235.1. Classification (GTDB taxonomy): domain Bacteria; phylum Planctomycetota; class Planctomycetia; order Gemmatales; family Gemmataceae; genus JALHQU01. The sequence goes on along the minus strand of JANXTU010000370.1, from coordinate 8,792 downwards.
CCAAAATGGCCGATAGGTTCGAGATACGGCGGCAGGCGCTCAAATTGAGATTTTGGGATGAACGCCATCTCCACGGCACCGGAATGCTCTTCGACCATAGCTACGAGAAAATTAAAGCTCTCGCTTCTGAAAGCGTGTATGAGTTGCGACTTGATGACGAAATCGGCGGACAATCCAATATTCGAGTCGTTTTGTTCGACCCACCGAGTACTTGGACACCCGTCGCCGATAATGTGTTACCGCTACGGGTGATTTGGATTTTGGAAGCGCTCCCAAAGAAACGGAACGAGTGGACGAAGAACGACATCACGAGATTCAAAGGTCAGAGAGTGTTGCTGAAGCGACGCTTCTACGAACCGAACTAACCGTTAGGTTCCCACGACACGGATGTCGTGGTTCCTTTTTCCGAGTCGGCGGTTTCCGGCGTTCCACGATCTCATGGTCGTGGCCGAATTGAAGGTGGAATATGGCTACTCTGCAATCCGAGTCTCCGCGCGTTCAAGAACTCCAAGCTCAATCTTTCAAGCTGGCGTCGCCGATCGTTCTCGCACTGATGGAGTGCGACGACGAACTCCGCGCGGTGGCCAAAGATCTTCTCGAGCAGTTGGCCTCCGGCGAATTGAACAAACACGAAGAACAGTCGACGTGCGCTCTCCTCGCCGAGATTCTGTTCCCCAATGCGGACGCAGCCGGGCGACCGGGACTCGACCTCCTCGAAGCCGAGGCGATCGCTGCGCAAGAACACCCGGAGGCGGCGCCGATCCTCGCGGACATGGATCGCCAAGAGAGCACGTTCGCCGAACGGCTGCGCGATCGTCTGGCGGCGACCGGCATGACGCAAGTCGAACTGGCCGAGAAAGTCGGCATCGGTCAGCCGGCGATCTCGATGATGCTCAACCGCACTTGCCGCCCGCAAAAGAAAACCGTGCAGAAGCTGGCCGCGGCGCTGGGCGTCGCCCCCGCCGACCTGTGGCCCGCCTAATTCCCGACGACCACCCGATCGCGAGCACTTGAAATGGGGAGCCAGAATGGTTTCAGCGGGCCCAATCCGGGCGAAAATCGGACGTAAGTCGTGACGGCGCTAAGGTTCTACCCGAATTCCGAAATGGTTTCGCGGAGGGGTGGGGCGCTTCGCGGCGAAATCATTTCGCACCCGAGTCCGTCGGGTCCATCCGCACTCACCCCGCCCGCGTGCGGCGCTCTTCTTCGTACTTGTGCAGCTTGTTGTAGAGCGTCTTCAAACTGATGCCGAGTTCGTTCGCAGTCGATTGCTTGTTGTATTTGTTCTGCGCGTAGATCGTGAGGATGTATTCCATCTCGACATCGGCGAGGGTCTTCATGCCGTTGGGTTGCGGGTTGAAGTGGCTCGGCATCGGGAGCACCGACGGCGCTTCGGTCGGCCGGGCGAGGGCCGGGGCGTAATTCGGCGCGGTCGCCAGCCTAGCCCGGACTTCCATCGGCAGGTGCTGAACCGTGATCGGTTGATTCCCCGAGACGATCCACGCGTACTCCATCGCGTTCTTCAGCTCGCGGATGTTGCCCTTCCAGTTGTAGGCCATCATCACGTCGAGCGCCTCGCGCGTCAGCAGATCGACGACCATCTCCAGCGGCCGTTTCGACACGAGCGCGAGCAAGTGCACGGCGAGGTCGGGAATGTCTTCCTTGCGGTCCCGCAGCGGCGGCAGGTGGATGTGGAACATGTTGAGGCGGTAGAGCAGATCTTCGCGGAAGTTCCCCTCGCCGATCATCTTGTTGAGGTCTTTGTTCGTCGCGGCGATCACGCGGACATCGGAGTAGATCGCCTCGGTCGCCCCGAGCGGGCGCACTTCGCCCGACTCCAAGAAGCGCAGCAACTTCACTTGGATGTTTTTGTCGAGGTCGCCGAGTTCGTCGAGGAAGAGCGTGCCGGTGTGCGCGACTTCGAACAGGCCTTTGCGGTCGCGGTCGGCCGTGCTGTGCGACCCCTTCTTATGGCCGAACAGTTCGGACTCGGCGAGGTTCTGATTCAGCGTGCCGCAATTGACGGGTACGAACGGCAGATCGACGCGCTTGCTGTTGAGGAACAAACTCTTGGCGACGACTTCCTTGCCGGTGCCGGTCTCGCCGGTGATGAGCACGCGGGCGTCGGTCGGTCCGAGTTTTTCGATCAAGCGCAGTACCGGTTGCATGGCGGGGCTGCTGCCGACGAGTAAGCTCGGCCCCTCGGCCGCTTGCACCCGCGCTTCGAGCGCGGCGGCTTTGCTCTTGAGTCGCTTCTTGTCGGCGGCGCGGAGCAACACCGCCTCAATCTCGCTCATTTTGCAGGGCTTGCGGAGGTAATCGCAGGCCCCGAGCCGCATGGCTTGCACCATGCTCTCTTCGCTGGCGTAGCCGGTCATCATCACGGCGTCGGTATCGGGCGAAATCTGTTTCAACCGCTGGAGCACGTCGATGCCGGTCATGTCGGGCATGCGGATGTCGAGGATGGCGAAGTCGAAGTTCTGCTGGGCGATGGCCTGCAACGCCGTCGTGCCGTTGGGGCAGACGGTCACGTCGTGGCCGAGCCGGGGCAGTTCGGTCCGCATGAACTCTTGCAAGGAGCGCTCGTCGTCCACGAAGAGGACGCGGAGGCGGTTCGGGTTGTTCGGGCTGGCCAAGGCACTGCTCCCATTCGGTCCGTATTCGATCGCGTCGCGGTGCGGCGCGGTTTCTGTTGTCGTGTCACTCGGTCACGCCGCCGCGCGGTTCGCCACGAACGGCACTGTATCCACCGACTCCGTGCGGGTATCGCGCACATCGGGGCGCGTCTCCGCGGCCCGCAGTGGCAAGCGCACCACGAAGGTACTCCCCTTCCCCGGCCCCGCGCTTTGGGCCAGGATCGTCCCACCGTGCTGGTCGACGATCTGATGGCTGATGCTCAGGCCCAGCCCCGTGCCGTTGCCGGTGCGGTTGCGCGTATAGAACGGCTCGAAAATATTGTCGAGCACGTCGGTCGTCATGCCGCAGCCGGTGTCGGTGAAGGTCATCGTGGCAATTTCGCCGTCGGTGCTCAGGACCGTCGTGAGGCTGCCGATGTCGTCCATGCTGTCCAGCGCGTTCACCACCATGTTCAGCACGACCGACTTCACGTCGGGGCCGCTGCACAGCGCCGTGATCGGTTCCGTCGGCTGGAAATTCAACCGCTTCCCTTTGGCGCCCGGCAGGTGCTGCGCGACTTGAATGACGTCTTCGATCAGCCCGCAGAGTTCCACCGGTTCCCGGCGACCGCCGCTGCGGCTGAAGTCGAGGAGCTTCTGCGTGATCTGCTTACAGCGGAAGGCTTCTTGCTGAATCATCTTGAGGTACTTGGCGATCACGTCGGCTTCGCCGGGAACCTTGTGCAAGACTTCCGACAAGCGCCGTTCGAGCGCCTCGGAACAGAAGGCGATGCTCGCCAGTGGGTTGTTGATTTCGTGCGCCACCCCGGCCGCGAGGAAGCCGACGCTGACCATGCGTTCGGAGCGCACGAGCTGCCGGGTGCGTTCGTTGACCTGCCGGGCGAGGTCTTTGTAGATGTCGCGCAGGCGCGTCGTCATGGCGTTGAACTCGACGGCGAGTTCTTGGAGTTCGTCTTGGCCCTGCAGTTGAATCGGCTGGTCGAAGTTGCCGCGGTGGACGCGGCGGACCCCGGCTTGGAGCAGTTTGATCGGCGTGAACACCCAAACGCGGAAGTAGTAGAGCAGCGTGCAAATCAGCAGGAAACTGAGGGCCGTGGCCCCGCCGGTGATGTACAAACTGCGGCGGTGGTTCGCCCGCGAGGAATCGAAGCTGTCGTGGACGTCTTTGACGAGGAACAAGAACAGATCGGTGCTGAGGCGGTTGAGATCGCCGAGGGCCTGTTGCACGGCGGGCCTTTGGACGAGCCGGGCGCCCCCTTCGGGGGTGACGCCGACGCCGGCTTCGGTGTTCAGCCGCACGGCGTTTTCGAGGGCCGCGAAGGCCTCGCTCAACTTGGCGATCAGCGCGAGTTCATCGCGGCCACCGTCGGGGTCGAGCTTGCGCCGGAGCGTTTCGTTTTTCAGCGTCGATTCGTACACGCCCAAGATGATCCGGCCTTTGCGGATCTCTTCGACGATGGTGTCTTTATCGGTTTGGAGTTCGCTGGTCGGGGCGGCGTCTTGGACGCGGACTTCGCCGGTCTTGTGGATTTGATCCCGCAATTGCACGACGATCTGCATTTCGTCGAGCTTGCGCTGGGTCGTGTCCATCGTCTCGAAGTACGACGACAGCCCGAGCAGCGCCCCGCCCAACAGCAGGGCGACGCTGGCGACGACGAGCGCCAAGCCGAAGATCAATTTGTGGCGAAGCTGCCAAGGGCGCGACACGCCGACCTCCTTGCCCATCATCGTCCGGGACCCATCCGTGGGCCGGGTGCGAGAGCGGATCGGGACTCTACCCCGGATGGCGCACGAGCGGAATAGCACTTTTTACAAGGCTCGCCGGATCACTTCTTGCGGAACTCGATGCCGCGCTGGGTCAGCCCCGTGACGACACCGTCTTTGTCGGCGGTGAATTGGAAAATCTCGTCGTCGAAGAAGCCCGATGTCGCGCGGAATTGCTCCGCTTGCCAATGCTCGAAGGGGACGCGGAACGAACTCCATTCCCAGATCAATTTGCCGCCGTCGAGCTTCACCCGGCCGACACCGTAAGCCGGGTGTTCGTACTCGCCGGTGTGCGCATCGAGGCTCGCGGTCGGCGCGAGCTTCGGGTTCCGCACGCGATCTCGCTTTTGCTTCGCCTTTAATTTCTCGTCGGCTTCGCTTCGGTCGAGGCCCCGGTAATACGCCGTCCAATCCTTGGGCTCGAGGCCGAGCAGCCGGTCGATCAGCGCGTTCGTCAGGGCGATGTTCATTTTGGTTTCGTGCAGGTTGTTCAGCGTCGCGAAGCCGAGGTTCTCTTCGGGGAGCAGCGTGATCTGCACGCGGAAGCCGTCGATGATGCCGCCGTGGGCGACGACGAGTTTGCCGCGGTGGTCGTAGACGACCCAGCCCATCGCATAGCTGACTTGGTGCGAGTCGGGGTAGATCGCCGCGACGAGGCCTTCTTTGCGCATCGGCGTGTGCGGCTGCTTGGTCTCCGCCAACGGCTTCGCCGATATCAACTGTTTGCCGTCGAATTTCCCTCGGTTCAAGTGGAACTGCACCCACGTCCCGAGGTCGCGGATCGAGGCGTACATCGACCCGGCCGCGTCGGCTTCGCGGGCGTCATACTCCGCCATCGGCACGACTTTCCCATTCTTCAACTCGTAACCATTGGCCTTGTCCGGGTTCTTCTTCGCCTCGGCGGTGGTGAACGCGACCGATTTCATCCCGAGCGGCGCGGTGATGCGTGCGCGGACGAGTTCGGCATACCCCGAACCGGTGCGGTTTTCGATGGCCTTGCCCGCCGCGGTGAAAGGGAGGCTCGAATATTGGAAGCCGCCGCGGAAGGGGGCGGTGAGCGGGAGTTTGGCCATGCGCCGCAAGACTTCGTCGGCGTCCCACGGGGCGCGGTACCAGAGCAGGTCGTGCCCGCCCAGTCCGCTGCGGTGGGTCAGCAGGTCGCGCATCGCCACGAGTTTGTCGGCGTCCGGATCGGCGAGTCGGAACGTCGGCAGGTGCTTGCGGACCGGGTCGTCCCAACCGAGGTCGCCCGATTCGACGAGCGACGCCATCAGGGCGCTCGTGAAGCCTTTGGTGCACGAGGCCAAGGGGAAGAGCGTGTCCGGCGTCACCGGGGCATCTCGCCCGAGGGTCTTGGTGCCGTAGCCGGCGAGGTGGACGACTTGGCCGTCCTTCACAATGACTGCGGCCAGTCCGGGGACTTTCCAATCGACGCGGGTCGCTTCGATCGACTTCCGGATTTCGGCTTCATCCCATTTGGGGGGCGCGGCCGCGGCGAACCCCGATCCGAGCAGCAGGAGACCGGCGGTGAAGCGAGCGAGCATCGCAGACTCCGGACATGAAAAAACGCGGCCGACCTGAAAGGATCGGCCGCGTCGGATCGAAGCGAGAATCAATCAAAGGCCCGAGCCACCGCTGAAGCCGATCTTGCCGCCGCCGAAGCCGCCTTGGCCCCCGCCGAATCCGCCGCCACCGAAGCCACCTTGGCCCCCGCCGAAGCCGCCGCCACCAAATCCACCTTGGCCCCCGCCGAAGCCACCTTGGCCCCCGCCGAAGCCACCTTGGCCCCCGCCGAAGCCACCCTGGCGCCCGCCGAAGCCACCCTGGCCCCCGCCGAATCCGCCCTGGCCGCCGCCGAATCCGCCCTGGCCGCCGCCCCCTTGGCCGCCTTGACCAGCGAACCCACCAGCACCGCCCGAGATTGTCGGAACGATTTGAATCCCGATCCCCCGTCCGCCGCCTTGACCGCCACCGAAGCCTCCGCCTTGCCCACCACCGAAGCCACCTTGGCCTCCGCCTTGCCCACCACCGAAGCCACCTTGGCCTCCGCCTTGCCCACCACCGAAGCCACCCTGGCCCCCGCCGAAGCCGCCCTGGCCACCACCGAAGCCCCCTTGTCCGCCGCCGAAGCCGCCTTGCTGTCCGCCACCGAAGCCCCCTTGCTGACCGCCACCGAAGCCGCCTTGCTGGCCGCCGCCGAAGCCCCCTTGCTGACCGCCACCGAAGCCCCCTTGCTGGCCGCCACCGAAGCCGCCTTGCTGGCCACCACCGAAGCCCCCTTGCTGGCCGCCACCTTGTTGACCACCGCCGAAGCCGCCTTGTTGGCCACCTTGACCGCCGAATTGCTGGGCGAATGCGACATCACCCGGCCGGAGGGCGGCTGGGCTGGACGGATTTTGGAATCCGCTGGGGCGGTAACGCCCTTGGAAGCCCGGGGCTTGGGCGCTGGCGCGCTCGAAGCAAAGGGGCACAATGGAAGCGACCCCGAGGGCGCACGCGGCGACCCCGAGATACCGGGACAGTTTGCGAACCATGGCCGACCTCGAGTTGGGTAACGCGGCTCCCCGCTTCCAGGAAGCGGGGCGGGTCACCGGAACAACAAATGGACTCTCGAAATGGATTTCACAATTCCTGGGTTGTGAGCAATCGTCATCCGCCGCGAGAGTCCGTCAGAAAAATTCAAAGTCCGGGTTCCCTGCGGAACTCGATGTTGACACCGCCGCAGAATCCGCAGCCGAGAAGTCGCCGGCAGCGAGCCGAATCCGAATCACTTTATTTTGCGCGATGCCCGCCGCCCCGTCAACTGGCAATAGGGCTGAACCGGCCGAGTCCGCGCCACCGGCGCTACCCGCATGGAAGAACCCTCATCCTCCGAAGGGCCTCCCACTCTATGCAAACGGAGCGATTCCGGTTTCGTTGGCCGGCCGGATCGGAAAAACTCGCTCCGCGCCGCTTTTCGGGGCGTTCTGCACTTGACCCAGGATTTCCCTGCGGTATTACCGCCCCACTTCTGCACGGAAATTCGTGCGGTTCGGGTTCGGGGAATCCGGGTCGTACCGCTCGGTGGGTCGACTCGGTCGCGCGGTTGGGGAGCCACGCGGCCGGGGAGAACAGCCCACTCGAGCTTTAAAAGGGGGGATGCGGCGTATGCGCACCAGATTGTTGGGGGGATTGGCGGTCTTGGCCGCGGTCTTGACGACCGCACCGGCCTGGGCTCAAGTTTCGGGGTCGGGATCCGGACTCATGGATTCCGGGGGCATTCCGGGACTTCCGGGCGAAAATGTCCCGCTGCCCTTGGGCAACCCGGGCTCGCAAGGGGTGTTCGTCTATGCGGATGTGGGCTACTTCTCGCAGTCGTGGACGCTCAAAGATCAAACCATCGCTTACCGCGGCCTCGTGGATAGCACGGGCGCCGTGACGGGTTTGCCGGGCACGTACATCGGCTCGGGCCGGGTCGCCTTGTCCACCAGCGACTTCGGCCGCCGTAGCTACATGCCGGCCATGAACGTCGGCATCGGCTACAAAACCGAAGATGGTACGAGCATCACGGCTCGCTTCATGGCCCTCGCGCCCTCGGATTACAACGCCTCCGCGACGCTGGCCCCGCAGTATGCCCGCTCGCGGCCCGACCTCGCCGACACGTACTTGACGGCCGGGGTCTTCAACTTCGGGCCTAAGTACGCCGGACCAGCCCAGAAGACCGCCTTCGAAGGGAGCGTCATCCCGGGCTTCGGGAACATCCCGTCGATCACGCTCGGCAACGGCCTCTTCTACGGCATCTGGAACGGGGCGAGCACGATGACCATCACGTACCGCCAGAACTACCAAGAGTTTGAAATCGGGGCCCGCGTGCCGGTCTTTCAAAGCGAAACGTCCCGCATCTACGCCTTGGGCGGCGGTCGGTTCGACTGGTTCTACGAGAAGTTCAGCTGGCGCACGACCAGCTACGACGTCAACGGCGGGGTGCTGCCCTCGTACGAAGCCGTTTACACCAACACGCTGTCGCAGCGGTTGTACGGTCCCTACGTCGGCGTCGGCCACGACGTTTACCTGGGCAGTCGCTTCGCCGTCAGCAGCGACTTCACCGGGGCCCTGCTTTTGGGCGTCATCAAAGAACGCGTGAAGTACAAGCTCGCGGATAACACGACCCAAGCCAAGCGCTCGGTGAACGAACTCCGCTTGGTGCCGTCGGCCGGGGCGAACGTCAACCTCTGGTGGTACCCGATCCAAGGCGTCCAAGTCCGCGTCGGCTACAGCGCGAACACGTTCTTCAACACGAAGAGCATGGAAGACCCGGTCGGCTTCAACGTCGGCGGGATCGACCCCGGCTACGGCAACCAAGCGTTCCGCCTGATCCACGGTGTGAACTTCGGGATCGGCTTGTTCTTCTAA
>JANXTU010000351.1 GCA_025352235.1 Fimbriiglobus sp. | reverse complement strand
CGATTTTCCGGCCGTCTCGGTGAAGGCGATTTCGGAGAACGATAGCACCGTCGGCCCGGTCGCCGCATCGAGATCGGCGAGCGACACTTGGATCTCGCGGCCGGCGATGTACTGTTCGACGAGGATCGCGCCGCCGTAGGTCTCTTGAACGTACTTCACACGCGCCCGCAGTTCGGATTCATCGGACACGACCGAACCTTGGTCGATGCCGACGCTGGCATCTTCGGCTGCGGGCTTCACGATGAGCGGCCAGCCGAGGTGGAGCGGGGCTTTGGCGCCGTCGTCCCAAACCGCGAATTCCGGGGTGCGGATGCCGGCGGCTTTGAACAACTGCTTGGCGAGGACTTTGTTCCGCGCGATCCCCAGCGTGGTGGACGGGCAACCGGTGTACGGCAGCCGCAACCATTCGAGCAGACCGGTGAAGTAGACTTCCGTGATCGAGAAATCGGCGTTGCCTTCATAGAGATTGAAGACGACGTCGAAATCGCGGGCGAGCAGGCGCGCGAGTAATGCCGGGAGGTCGTCGGTGACGCCGAAGGAGGCGTTGGGGATACCGAGGGTCGTCAGGCTCTCGCGGACAACTTTGGCCGAGTAGAGGACGTCCGACTCCGAGCCGTAGTCCGGATGATCCGGCGGCAGGACCGGTTCGTTGTAGACGATCAATACGCGCGGGTCGGTCATGGGTTCGGCTTCGGTACGGAAGGCGGATCGCGGGGATTTCTTATCGATTCGCCGCGAGGATTCCCCTTGTGCCCGGCGCCCGCCTTCGCTATCCCGCCGAAATTGCGTAAGGACCGAAGGGGATTCGGCTGTGGCCACGGACGCCGCGGCGCTGGTGATCGAGACGTCGCATTTGACGAAGATCTACCAGAACCGCCAGATCGCTTTGAACGACGCCACCCTGGCCATCGAGCCGGGGACGGTGCTGGGGCTGCTCGGGCCCAACGGCGCCGGCAAGACCACGTTCCTGCGGTTGGTCCTCGGCTTGCACACGCCCACCGCCGGGTGGGCCAAAGTCTTCGGCAAGCGGATGACGCCGAATGCCGCCGACCTGCGCCGCCGCATCGGCTACATCCCGACGAACCCGCAGTTCCCGAAGGGCATGACGCCCATCGTCTACCTCGATTACATCGGCCGGCTCTTCGGCATGCCCGCGAATTCGCGCAAGCCGATGCTGGCATCGCTGATCCGCGCCGTCGACCTGTTGCCGCACGCCGGGGAGCCGATCGCCTACTTCACCCCCGGCATGACGGCGCGTTTGGCCGTCGCCGCCAGCCTCATCAACGAACCCGACCTGTTGATCTGGGACGAACCGACGCACGGGCTCGACATCGAAGCGCGCCGGTCGATGCTCGAACTCATCAAGCGCCTCGCGGCCGATAAGACGCTGATCCTCAGCAGCCACAACCTCACCGACGTGGACGAAGTCTGCAACCACGCGGCCGTGCTGAACAAGGGGCAGTTGATCTTCCACGGCAGTTTGCAAGACTTGAAAGGCCGCATCCGGAAGAACCATTACGAACTCGACATCGAAGGCGATCAAAAGTCGATCGCCAAGACGGTGCAGCAAATCCGCGTGATGAAAGAAGTCGGCTCGGCGGTCCTCCGGCACCGCCGGCTCGAACTGAAACTGGTCGACGACGTACCGAATACGGCGGTGCTGGCGATGGTGTTCCAAACGATGGCCGACAACAAAGTCGTCCTCGTCAGCGTCCGCAGCGTCGGGATGCAGACGGAACAGGCCTACTTGGACATGGTCGAGAAAGAAGAGCAGCGCGGATTCACGCGGTTGTACCAATCGGCCGAGGCCGCGTGACAATCGGTCGATCCCTCGGGCCACACGTGGACGATCGGGACGCACAAACAAGACAGACCGAAGCCGAAATGCAAGCCGCCATGGACGCGTGGATGGCCTCAATGACGCAGGCGGCGTAACCGACTCAAGGTGCAGCATGGATGCGACCGCGACCCGAACCCCGATCCGCTTCAACCGGTTGCTGCCCTATTGGGCCGTGCTGCAAACCGACCTGCGCCAGACCGCCCACAGTTGGGTCTTCCGATTGTGGGTTTTACTCTCGCTGCTTTCGGCCGCCGGTTACGGCCTGTACAAGTACGGCATCCACCACGAAGCGGGCATCGTGCAGTCGGCATCGATGCAGACGGGTGACCTGTTGCGGGGTGTCGCCGTCGCGAGCCTCGCCTTCGTCGCGCTGTTGTCCGTCAGCGCCGTGAGCTCCGAGCGTTCGACCGTCGCCGATGCAGTCCTCTGTCGGGGCATCAGTCGGTACCAATATTTCATGGCCAAGTGGCACGCCCGCACGGCGGTCGTGCTCGCCGCGTTCGCGGTTCTCTCGGCCATCGTTCTCACCGGCTACCATTACTTGCTCGATCCGGATCTCACGTTTGGCGGCGGTGTCGCGGCCACGGCCATCGCGTTGGCGGCGCTGGCCTGCGTGATCGCGTGGGGCGTCACCATCGGCGCCCTCGCCAACGGCACGGTCATCGCCATCACGATTTTCTGGATGCTCTTGTACGGGACGATCCTGCTCTGCTCGTTCCTGCCCGACCCGTTTCCGTCGCCGACGTATGTGATGACGCAAATGCGTAGCATCTTGAAAGGGAACTACGACGAGTACCGCGTCGGCCGGGTGGTCGCCGGGTTCTTGATCGCGGCCGCCGTCGGCGCGACCGTCGGCCTCGTCGGTTTCCGCCGCAAGGACGTCTGAATTGCAGGCCCGGGAATCGAACCCGGGAGCCGGGCTTATGAAACCCGGCGGAGCACCCGCCCGCCTGCAATGTCCGAGTGGTGATGGAGGGAGTCGAACCCACACCGATCCGTTTCTGAGACGGACGCCTCTACCAATTGGGCTACATCACCAGTTGTCGAAGTGCGGAATCGGTTCTTCGATTTCCCGCAAGCGCCCCGCGCGGGGATCGAACCCGCAGCCTCCACTTTGACAAAGTGGCGAGCGGCCATTCGGACCTGCAAAACCATGCAGAGCATAGTCGCCTTTCGCTCCGCGAAAGTCACGTTCAGCAGAGGGTGCCTATCCGGAACTGGATGTTTGCCGCGACGATCCTTTCGCGGAGCGAAAGGCGACTATGCTCCGTATGACAATTCTGAACTGACCGTCTGGTGGAGCGAACGGCGATACGCTCATACCCGCCACTCCCCAACACCCGCGTACATTGGAAGGGATGCTCCCCCCTCGGGAGGGTTCGCTCGAATTCGAAAAACGGACCGACTCTGTGGATCACTTTTCGCCGGACGATGGACGCCATATGCAGCGGGCGCTGGCCCTCGCGGTGTTGGGGCGCGGGTTCGTCGAACCCAATCCCATGGTCGGGGCGGTGCTGCTCGATGCGAACGGCGCCGTGGTCGGCGGCGGGTTCCACGGGCGCTTCGGCGGACCGCACGCGGAGGTGAACGCCCTCGCCGCCTCCGGAGATGCGGCCCGCGGCGGGACGCTGTTCGTCACCCTCGAGCCCTGTTGCCACACCGGGAAAACGCCGCCGTGTACGGAGGCCGTCCTGAAATCCGGGGTCCGCCGGGTGGTCGTCGCGATGGCCGATCCGTTCCCCGCCGTCGCGGGCGGCGGGCTGCAAATCCTCCGCGACAACGGGTTGTCAGTCGACGTGGGTTTATGCGAAGCCGAGGCGGAGCGGTTGAACGCCCCGTACCGGATGCTGCTCCGGCAGCACCGGCCGTGGGTCATCGCGAAGTGGGCGATGTCACTCGACGGCAAGATCGCCACCCGCAACGGCGATTCGAAATGGATCAGCAACGCGCGCAGCCGGGCGAAAGTCCACGAACTCCGGGGACGGGTCGATGCGATTCTCGTCGGTCGCGGGACCTTGCTCGCGGACGATCCGTTGTTGACGGCGCGGCCGGCGGGCGCCCGCATCGCGGCGCGGATCGTCGTCAGCGCGAGCGGGAAGTTGCCCGAGACTTGCCAGTGGCTTTTGACCGTCGCACAAGCCCCCGTGATCGTCGCGACCACGGCGCCGGACGCAAGGGAACTCGCCCCGTGGCGGAACGCCGGGGCGGAAATCCTCGGCATCGACGGCCCAATGATCCCCGGCCTACTCGCGGAACTCGGGCGCCGGCGGATGACCAACATCCTCGTCGAGGGCGGAGCCGGATTGCTCGGCTCGTTCCGGGACGCGGATGCCATCGACGAAGTTCATGCGTACATCGCGCCGGTGTCGATCGGCGGTGTCAACGCCTTGTCACCGCTCGGCGGCGTCGGTATTTCGGCGATGGTCGAAGCGGTGCGGTTCGGGGATGTGTCGGTGGAAGTCCTGGATGGGGATGTGTGGATCGCGGCTCGGCGCGCGTGAGATCGTGGACTTCCCCACGAACGGCCTCAACTCCTGGACTTGAAATACGATAGTCTAGTCCAAGCGGCAGTTTCCTGCTGAATACATACGGGTAGAGAATGCGGAGTGGCTCATATCGGGTGAGCCGGCCCAACCGAGTTTGCGGGACAACGAGTGGTTCGGCGAAGGAATCGAGGCGGGCATCGTCGATCCATGCGGCGATTTGACGGCGGACTCTCGTTGAACGACAGGGAGTATTCACAATGACGGTGCCAAATTCCTCACTCGCCACCTTCGGCGGCGGTTGTTTCTGGTGTGCCGAGGCCGTCTTTGAAGAGGCCGCGGGCGTGTCGTCGGTCGTGTCCGGATACGCCGGGGGGCACGTCCCGCATCCGACCTACGAAGCCGTGTGCGGGAAGAAAACCGGGCATGCCGAGGTGATCCGGATCGAATTCGACCCGGCGGTCATTTCGTACCGCGACCTCTTGAATATTCACTTCGCCACGCACGACCCGACGACGCCGAACCGGCAGGGGAACGACGTCGGCCCGCAGTATCGCTCGGTGATTTTCTTCCACGCGCCGGAGCAGGAGCGCACCGCCCGCGAGACGATTGCCGAACTGAACGCGGCGGGGATCTTCCCGGGTCCGATCGTCACGGAAGTGGCCCCGATCCCGGAGTTCTACCCGGCCGAGGGGTACCACCAAGGGTACTACCGCCAGAACCCGATGCAGCCGTACTGCGCCTTCGTGACGGGGCCGAAGGTCGCCAAATTCCGGGAGAAGTTCGCCCACTTGCGCAAGGACTAACTCGGCCAGTCGTGGAGGCAATCGACCTCGTCTAATTTCAGCGCTCGGCCGAGGATGGCCCGTTCGCGATCGCTCAGCCACTTCTTCAGAACTTGGTCGCCCGACCCTGTTTTCGATCGGTCCTTTCCGCGTCTCCGCTCCTCCGCGGTTCCATGCTTTTCTGGCGGCTCCCGATAAACTGATCCGTCGGGTCCCAATCCGGGACCGCAGGAGCGCAGGCATGTTGAAGTTGAAACTCCCCGACGGGTCGATCCGCGAAGTCGCCCCCGGTACCCGGCCGCGCGAAGTCGCCGAGACCATCGGTGCTCGCTTGGCCGCCGCGGCCATCGCCGCGAAGGTGAACGGGGAGATCGTCGATCTCGATCGGGAGTTGGATGCCGACGCCAGCTTCGAATTGCTCACCAACAAGAACCCCGAAGCGCTCGAGGTCCTGCGGCACAGCAGCGCGCACATCATGGCCCGCGCCGTCATGCGGCTGTTCCCCGGCACGCAACTCGCCTTCGGGCCGGTCACGGAAACCGGCTTCTACTACGACATCGACAGCCCGACGCCGATCACGGAGGCCGACTTCCCGAAGATCGAAGCGGAGATGAAGAAGATCGTCGACCTCGCGGAGCCGTTCGAGCGCTTTGAGCGCCCCAACGCGGAAGGGAAGGAACTCGTCCGCGACCTCAAGCAGAAGTTGAAAGTCGAGCACATCGAAGAGGGGCTGAAGGATCACGAGACCGTCAGCTTCTACCGGCAAGGCGAGTTCATCGACCTGTGCCGGGGGCCGCACATCCCGCACGCGGGCAAGGTCGGCGCCTTCAAGCTGCTGAGCATCGCCGGGGCCTACTGGAAGAACGACGCCAACCGCGAGCAGTTGCAGCGGCTCTACGGCACCGCCTTCTTCGATCAGAAGGCCCTCGACGCTTACCTGCGGCAGATCGAAGAAGCGAAGAAGCGCGACCACCGCGTGCTCGGCAAGCAGTTGAAGCTCTTCACCATCAGCCAGACGGCCGGGCAGGGGATGATCCTCTGGATGCCCAAAGGGGCGACGCTGCGCTATCAGCTCGAAACCTTCATCCGCGGCGAACTCGTGCAGCGCGGCTACCAGCCGGTCTACACCCCGCACATCGGCAACTTGAACATGTACCGCACCAGCGGGCACTTCCCGTATTACGCCGATGCGCAATTCCCGCCGATGTACTTCAACCCCGTCGTGCAGACCGTCGAAACTTGGTACACCCTGCTCGAGAAGAAGCACCTGACCCCGGTGCGCGAAGCGGCGTTCCTGAAATTGATCGAGAGCGTCAGCGAAGGCGAATTCCCCTCGGGTGAAGACGACTATCCGCGCCACACCTGGGGGCAGATCGCCCTCGACGCCCGCGCGCTTTGGCTCGAATATCCGAAGCTCGCCGATGTCGAAGAGAAGAAGACCCTGCTGAAAAACTGGATGAGCGGGCAGGAAGGTTACTTGCTCAAACCGATGAACTGCCCGCACCACATCCAGATTTACAAGGCGACGCCGCACAGCTACCGCGACCTCCCGTTGAAGCTCGCGGAATTCGGCACCGTCTACCGGTTTGAACAGAGTGGTGAACTCGGTGGCATGACGCGCGTCCGCGGCTTCACCCAAGACGACGCCCACCTCTTCGTGACACCCGACCAAGTGGAAGCCGAACTGCGCAGCGAAATCGACCTCGTGCTGATGGTGCTGCGCACGCTGGGGCTGAACGACTACCGCGTGCGCGTCAGCGTGCGCGATCCCGAAAGCAGCAAGTACGTCGGCGACACGGCGCAATGGGAGCAGGCCGAGGCGACCTTGAAGAGCATCGTCGAATCGACGCCGGGATTGAACTTCACTGTCGGTGTCGGCGAGGCGGCCTTCTACGGGCCGAAGATCGACTTCATCGTGAAGGATTGCATCGGCCGCGAATGGCAGCTCGGCACCGTGCAGCTCGATTACAACCTGCCGGCGCGATTCGACCTGGAATACACCGGCTCGGACAACGCCGCGCACCGACCGGTGATGATCCACCGCGCCCCGTTTGGTTCGCTGGAGCGATTCTGCGGCATCCTCATCGAGCACTTCGCCGGGGCCTTCCCCTTATGGCTCGCCCCGGAGCAAGCCCGCGTGCTGACGATCTCGGACAAGTCGGCGGACTACGGCCGGGAGGTCGAAGCGAAGCTGAAAGCGGCCGGCTTCCGCGTCACCGGCGACTACCGCCCCGAGAAGATCGGCGGCAAGGTCGCGGTCGGCTCGCAGGAGAAGGTGCCATACCTGCTGGTCGTCGGCGAGAAAGACGCGGCCAACGGCACGGTGAGCGTCCGCGACGAGGGCATCGCGGATTTGAAGAAGCGCGACCTCGGCCCGAAGCCGCTGGCGGAGGTGCTGGCGCTGTTCGCCGCGGAGGTGAGCGAGAAGCGACTGCGGGCGGGCGGGTGAAAACGATGGCAGCGAGTTCCCATTTTGGGAACTCGCGGTTGACGACAGGGTCGCATCGGGGGTAAGATGCGAATCATCTCGAAATCGACACTCAAAGATTTTTGGGAGATCGAATCCGAAGCCCAATCGGAGCTGGAGGCATGGTATGCGGAAGCAAAACATGCCACGTGGGTTACGCCAGCCGATGTCAAAGCGAAATACGGCAAAGCGAGCATCTTGAAAGATGGTCGAGTCGTCTTCAATATCTGCGGAAACAAATATCGCCTCGTCGTTTGGATCAACTACGCATTCTTCACCGTCTATATCCGCTTCGCAGGGACGCATGAGGAGTACGATGAAATCGACGCTCAAACGATCTGAAAAACTCGCCGGCGCTTGGAAACCCGAAATCATCAAAACCAAGTCGCAATACAAAGCTGCGATGGCGCGGGTGGAGCAAATATTCGCATCTAAGCCCGGAACTCCGGCTGGCAACGAACTGGAACTGCTGTTGCTCCTCGTTGAAAAATACGAGGAGGACGCCTTCCCCATTTCCCGGCCCCATCCCGTCGCGGCCATCCGCTTCCGCATGGATCAGCAGGATCTCAAACCGAAAGACTTAGTGCCGTTGCTCGGGAGTAAAAGCAAGGTGTCCGAAGTTCTGAGCGGACGCCGGCCGCTCAGTTTAGCGATGATCCGCAATCTCGTCGCGGAGTTAAGCATACCGGCGGACATCTTACTTCAAGAAACTCCAATCGATGTCAGAGAAAAGCATCCTCGGCAATCCTAAACTAAAGTCATCCCTCACCCACCGGATGACCCGTGCTCCCCGATTCCATCGAACTCCTCCGCCCGGACCTCCCGCACGGCCACTTCCGCGCCGCCGTCTTCGACTTCGACGGCACCGTGTCCCTGCTGCGCGAGGGCTGGTCGCGGCTCATGGCCGAGATCGGCCTCGAACACCTCGGCGATGAGACCTCCCTCGAATACCTCGAACGCGAGATGCTGCTGCTCAGCGGCAAACCGTCGATCCACCAAATGCGTCGCCTCGCTGAGATCGTCCGCGAGCGCACCGGGAATAGCCCCGACCCCGAAACGATGCTCGCGGTCTTTTTGAAGGGGCTGATTTCCCTCTCGGCCGCGCGGCAAGAGCGCATCGTCAGCGGCGCCGACCATCCCGCCGCGTGGACCGTGCGCGGCACGCTCTCGCTGCTCGAAAACTTGCGCCGGCGCGGCGTGACGCTTTTATTGGCCAGCGGCACCGACGTCGACTTCGTGAAGCGCGAGTGCGAGATCCTCGGTGTCGCCGCGTTCTTCGGCGAGCGCATCCACGGCCCCGCCGACAACAGCCCGGACTTCAGCAAGCGCACTGTCATCGAAGGCTTTTTGAAGGAACTCGACCTCCCCGGCACCGCGCTCTTGGGCTTCGGCGACGGCTACTCCGAGACGGTCGAAATCAAGCGCGCCGGCGGCACCATGATCGGCGTCGCGAGCGCCGAAGTCGGCGTGCCCGGCCTCAACGACATGAAGCGCACGATGCTCATCGAACTCGGGGCCGACATCATCGTCGGCGACTACGCCCACGGCGACGAGTTGCTGGATTGGCTGTTCCAAAGATAGTCCGGTTTCATTTGGGTTCCGCCTGGGTGCGGTGCTAAAAAGAGTGCAGGGAGGGAGCGACGTCCCGATTCGATTTCTCCGATTATCACCACACCGTCATCGGATTCCACGGTACTTCTTTAGAGGTACCGTTGGTCGACTCGGCGGAAAAAATACCGTTCTCGGTCGCGCGATTTGCCTCTTACGTGGCGACAAGTTTCCAACTTGTCGACACGAGCTTTCAAAGCTGTTCTGTTCAGCGGGAATTGCTGGAAAATAATCATTCGCGTGACCCACACACGATCGTTGTTTTCACGACTGCCTAAAGCGTTCTCACAACGGTTATCACATCGAGGTCGTCGTCGCGATCGCGGCGAAGTTCGACCCGACTGGCGAAGGACTTCCCCGCGTCTGGCTACCGGGTATGGGCCATCGCGGACGCCGATTCGTCCAATTCGGATTGTTCCAACACGCCCAGGTTCCCGACCGACCACTCCCCCGTGTTGGATCGTCGCAAGTCCTTGTCGGGCTTGGTGCATCGGCCGAGGTTCTGCTGCGCCTCCGATTCTTCCAATTCGTTTAATTGCTTCCAACGTGGGGTGTCACACATTCCGTTGGAAGAATCGGCGGGTGGGGCGATCAGACCGGGTACTCGCTGTAAATCTGTTCAAATCGGGACGAGGCGATCATGAAGGCGCTCAGCACGGCGGGGTCGAAGCGGCCGGCGCACTCGTGGGTCAGTACGCGCACGGCGCGGGAGTGGGAGACGGCGGGACGGTACGGCCGCCGCGAACGCAGGCTGTCGTAGACCGACGCGAGGGAGACGAGCCGGGCCGAGAGGGGTATATCCGACTCGGCGAGGCGCTCCGGGTAGCCGGTGCCGTCCCAACGCTCGTGGTGGGACCTCGACAACTCGGCCGCGAGCGAGATGCAGCCGGTTTCGCTCGGGAACTTCTCCGCGAGTCCCATCAGGATTTCCCCGCCGGCGGTCGGGTGCGTCTGCAGGACTTGGCGCTCGTCCGGGTCGAGCTTGCCCGGTTTCAACGGCAAGCCGCCGGGGATGACGAGCAAGCCGATGTCGAAGAGCGCGGCCGACGCGGCGAGCATGTTCACGTACAAGGGATCTTTCAACCGCGTGTACTCCCCGACCGATTCGACCGTTTGGCACATGGCCCGGACGTACCGGGCGACCCGCGAGCGGTAGCCGGGGGCGAGGTAACCCGCCTCGACGACCAACCGCGAGATCGTGACGGTCATCAAGTCCCAGGGATTGGCCGAGGGCATGACATTGGCGGACGGGGCGGTTCGTTGCAGGCCATTCGCCCCGATGCGCATGGTCTCGGTGGCGTAACGGCGAGTGTGGACGGTCTCGCGGCGGTTCATCAAGGCCCGGACGCGCGAGCGCAGTTCCGTCGGCGTGAAGGGCTTGGTCATGAAGTCATCGGCGCCGATGGAGACGAGGCCGCTGAGCGCCGCGACCGGTAACGTCCCCGACGCAACGAGGATCATCATCGCATGGTCGGAGTGCAGCCGGCGGGCCGTGGAGATGAGGTCTTGGGCCGAACAACCCAGCGGGGTCGCATCGAGCACGATGAGGTCGTAGGGCTTTTGTTCGAGCGCTTTCAACGCCTCGGTACCGGTTTTGATCGGCAGGACGGCGAACTCGCCTTCGAGGAGCGTCGAGACGAAACCGCGCGACATGTCGTCGCCGTCGACGACTAGCACTTGGACCTGCCGGTTCGACCCGCTTTCCAGAATCTGCGACGACGGTGCGACCCAGCGGGTGAAGGGCTGCAACGCCGTCGCGACCGACGATGCTGTGGGGTAGCGCTTGTCCGGGTCGACCTGCAAGAGCAGCGTGAGCAACTCGGCCACATCGGCTGGAAGTTCGGGCCGCGCGATGCGGATATCGGGCGGGCTCGCCGTGAGCCGGCGGCTGAGATCGGAGAGCGGGTTGCCGGTTTCGGGATACGGGTCTTTGCCGGTGAGCGCCCAGAAGAGCGTCGCCCCGAGGGAGAAGAGGTCGGCCCGGCCGTCGACCGAGTGCGGATCGCGGGCTTGCTCCGGGGCCATGTAGCCGACGGTGCCGAGGAGGGTCCCCGGTTCGGTGAGGGCATGGCGCGGGTGCAGGGCCAAGCCGAAGTCGAGGAGCTTCGCCTGCCAGTCGGGCGTGATGATGATGTTCGACGGTTTGAGGTCGCGGTGGACGAGGCCGTGTTTGTGGGCTTCGGCGAGGGCGTCGGCGATCTGCCGGAACACGTCGGCGGCGCGGTGCACCGGCAGCGGGCCACCGTTGCGGACGAGGGCGTCGAGGTCCTGCCCCGGTACGTACTCCATCACGAAGTAATCGGTGATCGGCTTATGCGGCTTGATGCTCGAGTGCCGGCCGGCGTCGAGGCAGGCGACGATGTTCGGGTGTTGCAACCGGGCGACCGAACGGGCCTCGGCGAAGAAGCGGTGCGTCATGCGCAGCTGCATGTCGGTGACGTACGCCGTCATTTTGATGGCGACGCGGCGGCGCAGGTGCGTGTGTTCGGCGAGATAGACGATGCCCATGCCGCCGCGGCCGATGGGTTGCAGCAACCGGTACGACCCCACGATGATTTCGTCCTGCCGGCCCGATTGGATCAACTCCCCTTGGTACGCGGTCAGCAACTTGTGGTCGATCAACCGTTCGATGAGTTCCTCGTTGGACGGCGATTCGCAGCAGAGAGCTTTCCCGAGCGGTGCGAGCTCGTCCCATTCTTCGGCCAGCACGATGGACGAATCGAGCAGCGCGGCGAGGTGGCGGGCCATCGCCGTGCCGGATTCGAAGGAATTCGGCACGGCGATTTCCGCCGTCACCAGTCGATCGCGGGGGGTGAAAATGTCGAGCATGATCGCCATTATGAGGGATGATCGTTGCGGTCGCGCGATCCGGAGATCGCCGTCGGACAACCCGCGAGCACCACGTCCGGAGCGGGATTCGGCCCGCATCCGCACAGGGAGATTGTCGATGCTTTTTCGGGCGATCCGCGCGCTCTCCGCAGGCTTTTCAGGATCGGAATCGGGCGGGACGAGAAATTTACGGGGGTGAAACGCGCGGGGGGTGAATCAGTCCATGGGGAAGCGGCCGGCGAAGCACTCGGCGGCGAAACGGTGGTTCCGTTCGAGTTCGTAGCCGCGGCCCATGACGGGGAGGAGTTCGGAGGCGTCGAGGCCCGGCTTGCCGACGAGCCGCTTGCAGCGGGCCAAGCATTCGCCGCCGAGGCCGTCGCCCGCGGCCATCGCCGCCAAGCGCAGTTCGGCCTTTAAGCCGACCCCGTTCGGGTCGACCACCGACACCGCCAAGTAGCGCTGCCGGGCGGCCTTGGCGTCGCCGATCCCTTCCAAGTGGACCCCGATGGCGTAGATCATGCGGAGGGCCCATGCCCCCTTGACGTGGTCGATTTCTCGCTCGTACAGCGCTGTCATCTTGCGCCCTTTGCCGAGTTCGCGGTAGAGATCGCCCACGAGGAACACGCCCGCCGGGCCGAGGGTTTTCGCTTCCCCGCAGGCCGCGATGGCCTCGTTCAAGTTCGTCGCCCGCAGGTCGGTCGGCGTCGTGCGGTAGCGGAAGAGTTCGTCGAACAATTTCGAGTAGGGCGCGTGCGATTCGAGCGGGGCGATCTTCAATTTCCGGTGGATGTCGAGGGCTTCCTCGCTATCGCCCTGGAGGAGGTGGCAGGTCACGAGGCCGATGGCGGCGGCGGAGCGGGCGTCCTTCGATTTCCCCGCCAGCGCGTTGCGCAGCGGCCGGAATGCGCTGCGGATGTCGCCGGCGTCGAGGTCGGCGCGGCCCATCCAATACCAGCCGAGATCGGTCCAGCGGCCGCCGCCGCTGCGGTCGACCAAGTCGAGGAAGAGCTCGCGGGCCGCGATCGGGTTCTTCAATTTCAACTGCGTCAGCCCGAGGTTGTAGACCGCCCCGAAAATGTCGTCGCCGAGGCGGTTGGACTCTTGCAATCGACGGTAGCCCGACGCCGCCTGCGGGTATTTCTGCTCTTGGAAATCGAGGTTCGCCGCGGCGAGCAACGCCCGCCGGGCGAACGGGTGCTCCGGGGCCAGTACCACCGATTGCGTGAACGCGCGGCGGGCGCGGTCGCGCAGGACCGGCTTGGATTCGGGCGCCAGCGGGATCAACCGCAGATGCTCGGCCGTCGCTTCCCAACCGAAACCGAGCGGTTCGACCAGCGCCGTCATCACGACGGGGAACGCCAAACCCTCGACTTCAAGCGGGGAACTCCGGCCGCGGAGTTTGCTCTCCTGCTCCGGGGTGTATTGGAAGGTCAGCCCCGCCGCGGTCGCCAATTCTTTCAACAGGGCCAGCAACGGCGTGCTCGGCAGCGTCGCCGAAACTTCGCGCTCCATCGCAGGGGAGGTTCGCACGTCGAGGTGCGGGAAACCGTGAGTGTCGGTGTGAGCCGCGGGATGCGGCGGAGCGGATGCAGGATCGGCGTGCGCGTCCGCGGCGTGTTTCACGGCGAGCCAGTCGAGGTAAACTTCCGCGTTGGTGAGGAACGTCGGCCACGCCACGGTCTCGGCCGAGAGCGGATCGGGCTCGGGGAAGATCCCGAGCTTTAGCAAATCGAGCCGGCCGCGCAGGAAGGCGCATTCGCTCGGGATGTGGGCTTCGGAGAAACTGTGGGTTCCCGCGCGGAGTTCGACCTTGGACAACAGGGCGCGGGCACGATCCCAATCGTTCGCGGCCAAGTGGCAACGCACTTGGCCGAGCACGGCGATGGCCCAATGGACGGGATCGCCTTCGGAGTCGGTCGCGCGCTCGTAGGCCGCGCGGGCGTCGGCGAATTTTTTCAGGCCTTCATTCGCCAAACCGCGCTGGTACCACGCCGCGTGGTCGTGCGACGCGGGTGTTTCGGGGATCAGTTTGAGAGCATCGGCGTAGCGACCGGCGCGGATCCAATCTTCGATCTGTTCGTGATGGTCGACGTGCGGCGCTTCGTCGTGCTTCGAGTCGGTCGCTTTGTGGGCATTGTCCGGTGCCACCGGCGGGGGCGCGATCAAAAATTGCCCGGCGACGCCGCCGACCGATCCGAACGCCAAGCAACCCGCGATCAACACCGGAAGTTTCCAGCGGGCTCGTTTGGAGACGTTCCGCAGCGACGCGGTCGAACCGCCGGCTTCGGGGACCGGGGCGCCGGCACCCGAAGCCGCCGTCGGCAGGTGGTAGCCCTGATCGGCGGCAAAGCCGGCCAGGAGCGCGGGATCGAGTTGAAACGGCAGCGAGTCGTCCATTCCGAGGCTCGTTCATTGTGGGCGGGGCGCGATCCGGGTCGGATCGGCCGTCGCTCTTAAAATCGAACAGTTCGGAAAAGTCTAGCACCCGACTTGCAAAAAGGGCAAAAGTGCCGAAGAATCTTCGATAAGAGAATTGCGGTGAGACAAGAACATCTGCCTGCGACCGTGAAATGGGTGCTCCGATGCGGATCGATTCCACAACTTCGCCGACTCCGGCTCCGCTCCCGTCCGACGGGGCCACGGGCGTGACCTCGGCCGGTTCGGCCGAACGCACCGCCGGCAAAGCGGGCGAGGCCCCCCGGCCGGCCCCGGAGAGTCGCTTCGCCCCGACCGTTGATTTGGCGCGGTTGCTGGAAGCCGTCCGGCAAACGCCCGACATCCGGACCGATGTCGTCGACGCTGTCAAGGCCCGCATCGCTTCCGGTGAACTCGCCACGCCGGCCGCCGCGCAAGAAACGGCCGCCGCCTTGTACAATTCTTTGGATGGCTGAGGCCGCACACGGATCCGCAAGGGTAGGGAATGACACCGCCGAGCGCGCTGCGCGCCTTTTGGGCCTTGGTCGTATTTTCGCTCCGGCGCCATGCGAAGATCCGCCAACTCGGCTGGGTCGCGCTCGGCCTCCTCACGATTCTTTCGGGGCTCGTGCTAGTCGTCGGACAAGGCAAGACCGGTTGGCGGCTCGAAACCCGCATCCGCAAGGTGAGCAATCCGAAAGATGAAAAAGGCGACGACCCGATCGGGATGACCTACAAGCAATACGGCGACGAGCGGTTGCCCTTCTACGAAGTTCTGCCGAGTACGCCGGAAGGCTTCGCGTTGAAAGTGGGAATCGCGAGCGCGTTCCGCGACAAGATGGCGGATCAAAAGTTCCTCGACGATTTCGCGTTTCTCAATTTCGTCCGCACCGTCGTCTTCGGCTATTTCCTGGCGTTCTTGCTGCCGCTGCTGACACTGGCTTACGCGTCCGGAGCGATCGGGGCCGAACGCGAAAGCCGGACGCTGATCTGGTTGCTCACCCGGCCGCTGCCGCGCTGGGCCGTCTACTTGGCGAAATATTTGGGCACGATGCCGTGGTGCGTCGGCGTTTGCGGCGCGGCCTTTGCAATCCTGTGCCTGTGCGGTGGGGAGTACGGCCGGCGGGCGCTCGTGTTGTATTGGCCCGCCGTGCTCGCCGGGTCGCTTGCCTTCGGCAGTTTGTTCCATTTGATCGGGGCGCTCTTCCGCTGGCCGGCCGTCACCGGGTTGGTTTACGTCTTCTTTTTTGAATTACTGGTCGGCGCTCTGCCCGGTAGCTTGAAACAGTTGAGTCTGAGCTTTTACGTGCGCTCGCTCTTCTATAATGAAACATCGTCGGCCATCGCGAGCGCCAAGCCCGAGAACGTCGATGTCTTCGCCCCGACCGACCCGACGACCGCGTGGGTCACACTGATCGCGGCTGCCGTCGCGATGACTCTGGCCGGGATGTGGCTCTTCGGCCGACAGGAACCCAAAGACGGTAGTTGACCCGCTTCCGAGGTGATCCGATGGTCCGCGTCGCGCCCGCGTTCACCCCCGATTTCGCCCCGATCACTCCGCTGCACGGCTATCGGGGCGAAGCCGCCGCCGCGACCGCCCGTCCGCCGCGCGGCTTGACGGTCGCCATCACCCGCGAGGCCGGCGCCCGCGGTGGCCGCATCGCCCGCCGCGTCGGCCAACTCCTCGGCTGGCAAGTCTTCGATCAAGAAATGCTCGGCTACCTCGTCCAAAGCGAAACCGCCCGCGTCGAGATGATGGCCGACATCCCGCCGGACTCCCTCGCGTGGGCCAACCTCGAACACGCCCGCCAACTCGACGCCCGGCACTTGGGCGGTGGCGATCAGACCGAACTCCTCCGACTCGCGTTCGTGCTCGCGGCGAAAGGCGAAGTCGTGCTCGTCGGCCGCGGCGTCGGCGAACTCCTCCCGGCGGCGACCACCGTCAACGTCCGGATCATCGCCCCGCTCAATCAACGGGTCGCCTATTTTTCGCAGTGGTTACGCCTGACGCCTTCCGAAGCGGAGATCGAAGTCACGGCCCGCGACCGCGTCCGCGGCGCGCTGCAAATCGCCCTCGTCGGTTCCGACCCAGACGACCCCACGCAGTATGACCTTCTCTTGAACTCCGGTCGGCTCGGCGAAGCCGAGTGCGCCGAATTGATCGCCCGGGCCGTCCGCGTGAAGCAACTCCTCCCCGATGCCGCCGACCCGTTCCTCCCGCAAAGCGGCGACGGCGAATCCGAGCCGGTATGAGCCACTCGTTCCAGGACTTCACCGAGTGCGCCCGGGCCGCTGCGCCGGAGTCCGCCCTCGTGCTTGGCTCCGGACTCAGCGGCGCCACCGATCACCTCCGCGTCCTCGCGTCGATCGCTTACGCCGACATCCCCGGCCTCGTCCCGCCGACCGTGGCCGGGCACCGGGGGCGTTTGGACTTGTGCGAATCGGTGTCGGGTCCTGCGCTCGTCGCCCACGGTCGCGTGCATTTCTACGAAGGTCACTCGATCGACCGGGTGACCCGGTTGATCAACCTCTTCGCCGAATTCGGTGCAAAACGACTCCTGCTGACGAACGCGGCCGGAGGGCTGAATCCGTCGCTCGAGCCCGGCGACCTCATGGTCATCGATCGGCATTGGAAGTTGCTGAACGGGGAAGACTGGAAACGACTCGGCGAGCCGACGCGGTGCTATTCGGCCGCGGGCCTCGATACCTTCCGCCGACTTTCGGCGCGGTTCGGCGGCTACGCGGCGCTCACCGGCCCCTGCTACGAGACCCCCGCCGAGATCCGGGCGCTGGCTGCGTACGGCGTCGATGCGGTCGGGATGTCCACGGCGGTGGAAGCGGAAGCCGCAGTCGAATTGGGTTTGGACGTACTGGCGATCTCGTGCATCACGAACAAAGCCGCCGGGCTCTCGGCGAATCCGCTGAGCCACGCCGAAGTCGAAATCAACGCCCAGCTCGGCATCGCGCGATTGCGGACGATGATCGATACCGCGTTCGCATAACGGCTATTTTTTCGGTCGACTCGGCTTCGCGGGCTTTGTCGTCTTGACCGGCTTCGGCTCCGGGACGTACGCTTGGAGTTCCGCGTAGGACTTGGACAACTCCCGGAGTTTCGAGCGGGCGCGGGTGAGCACCGAACCGATGGAGTTCACCGGGATGTCCAAGTCGGTGCTGATCTCTTCGTAAGTGCGGCCTTCGAGGTAAAACTGCCGGACGATCTCGCGGTCTTTCCCTTTGAGCCTCCGCAAAAGGGCTTCGACTTCTTCGAGGCGTTCCATCCCCTTCACAGCGGCGGCGCTTTCGTCGGGCAGGTCGTCGAGCAGGCGGGATTCGCCTTTCTTGATCGACTCGCGGACAGTCTGCCGACGGGTCAATTCGTGGACGCAAATCCGGCGGGCGATCACGGTGAGGTACGTCGCCAAGTTGGCGGTGCCTTTGAACTCGCGCATGACTTTGTAGTTGTCGGCGATGATCTGCACGAGCACTTCCGCAGCGATGTCTTCGACATCTTCCGGAGACAACCTCGCGCTGCGTAGGTGGGCGGTGAAGTGAATCGCTTGATAAATCAGCCCGAGATAGCGGTCGACGAAATCGTTCCACGACCCCGGTTGCTTCGACAAGCACCGTTTGAGAAGGTCTTTATCGACGTCGGTCAGAGCCACAGGGCACCCATTTCGGATTTGGGATTGCGGATTTCGGATTTTTAAGAATCGAGCACCCGAACTCTGTGCAAATCCTAAACCGCAAAGATACAGGCGAAGCTCTTCGAATCCAAAATCCGCAATCCCAAATCCGCAATCAAATCACTTCTTGTCTCGGATGCGGGCCTCGCGGTAGTCCCAGCGCTCGGAGCCGAGGCCGGCGTTGTCGTTGATCTTGATATCGGTCGGTTTGTTCTTCACCGAGTCGGTCGGCCGGCGGAAGTCGAGTTGCAGCGTCTTCTTGCTGACGATCAACTTCCCGGCATCCGTCTCCTTGGTGCTCAGGCCGTCGGTGATGCCCGACACGTAGATCGTGAAGTTGTTGACGTTCGGGGCTTTCTCGGGGACGTTCAACCAGACCGCCAAGCCGTGGACGGCGCGGACGGCGGGCGGCGTCAGATACTCGGCGGTCTCGGGGATCGGCGACTTGCTGATGGAAATGCTCGTCTGGAGCTTCAATTCCCCGGTCGGGTCTTCGATCTTCTTCAGCGCTTCGACCACGCCTGGTTCCGGTTCGTCGAGGAACGTCGCGGCGATACCGCCGGAGTCTTTCGTGACCAATTCGAACTCGGGGACGATCGTGCGCGGCTTACCCGTCTTGTTGTACACGTAGTAGACCATGTACCAGACGACGCGATCCCCCTTGCCGGGGACCTTCACCGTGGCGATACGCGGGGGCATGTAGGCGAAGTTGAGCGTCCAGACCCCGCCGCGATCGAGCGAGAGTTTGAGGGGGTCGACGTACCGAAACGGCGCGTCCGGCAACTGGGCGATGGCCTCGCGCGGCGGGAGAACCAACGCGGCCCCGGCGACGAGGGCGGTCGAGAAGAACTCACGGCGATGGGCGAAACGCATGGGCGTAGCCTGGGTAGTGGTCGAATGGCGCCGATCCGGCACTACTTCAGAGATACCCGACGGAACGGCTCCGATCAAGCGCATCTCCGCGCGGAATCGGAACTTCTGACGACGTTCACCCGCCCGACCCGATTTGGTCGGGCGATTGCACCCGCGCGTCGGCACCGGCGTCCTTGCCCGTGCCGACGCGTGGCCCGGCTCACTTCATTGGCGTGACAACGGCCGGGGCGACCGAGGGACCGGGCACCGGGGCGCCGACCGTCGGGTAGGTCATGCCGGTGGTCGGCAAGACATGGTTGGCAGCATCGTAATTGCAGTCGCAACGACCCGAAGTGCTTTTGCACCCGAGGCTCAAGCCGAACAGGGCGACGAACGCGGACAAAATGGCAACGCGGCGCATGGGAAAACCCTTCCGTGGGTATTGGCGAATGGGCGGCCTGCGGGGTCGCCCCGCCGCAACGACGACGCACCTTATATCGACGGGGCGGATCGCCCAGCTTGAAAGGTTTTGGCGGATTGGGCGGGTTGCTAAGCGGCTATTTCCATCTATGCTCGACGTACTTAAGAGTGACACATCGCGAAACGCCGATTTTCCGATGCGTCGGACTCCGCCCCACCCTCGGTTTTGAAAGCCGAGCCGAGCGGAGAAAGTCGCTTTTCGCTCCGCGAAAAGTGGTTGACGCCAGCACTCGCGTTACGCACCTCGCGGGCGAGCCCAGCTACTTTTCGCGGAGCAGTGTCAACCCAGACTGCGCTGAGGATATATGAATGACGCGCGGGGGTGAAC
>JANXTU010000248.1 GCA_025352235.1 Fimbriiglobus sp. | reverse complement strand
ATAGTTTTCACTCGGAATCCTCTTCGGCGTACAGATCTGCGGGATGCGTCTCCATCCACAGACCCCGGAAACCGTCGAGGATTTCAAGCTTTTTGGCATTCGCAGAAAATAAACGGGTCGAGATCACGCTTGGTTGAGGTTTAATTTCTAGGGAGACTTGGGATGAGTCGGGAATTGCTGAACGGGGGCAATTGCTCACAGAGACAGCGTTGAAACTGTGGCAACACCCCGGATCTATTCAATAGCGAGCGCAAGCCAAGTCGTTTCGTGAGGTCTCAAATATACCTACCCCAATCCGCACATTCGGAAAACGCCCTCAAGTCCCCTTCCCCGCGCGGTCGATAACTGGGATACGCCTCGCGGGGGTTCGAGATGAGCGACACGAAATCGTTGTTGAATCGCATTTCCGCGTTCCGCGAGCGGTTGGAGCGCACGCCGTCGCTCGCCGAAATTCCGGGGGCGTTGCAGCTCGCCGGGCGCGCGGGCCCATCGCCGGCATGGTTGTCGCAGACACTCCGCCAATTGGCCGGGGCGGAACCGCAACCCGGCCCGATGCCGCGGGAATTGACTTCGCGCGCTCGCCGCATCTTGGAGATGGCCCGCGAACTCGTGCTGGAACAGCGGGCGATTTCGGACGATGTCTTTTACCAACGCATCGCCGCCCTGCCGGTCGATCCGCTCGCCCGGTATCACCGCGCGACCGTCGCAGCCACCGAAGCGGCGCTGCGGTTGATCCAAGCGATGCCGGACTCGGCGGAGTTCCAAACCCGTTTGTGCGAAGGGCTCGAAACCGTCCTCGGTTCGATCCGCATGCGGTTGGACGTGGGCCGGCAGACGCTCGACAAACGCCGCAGCGAGTGGGGCCGCGTCGAAAAATTGGCTCGGTGCTTGGTGGATGTGCAGTCGCGCCGGCTGGTCTCGTTCGACGCCTTCACCGAACTCGCCGAAGAAATCCTCGTCGATGCCAAGAAGGGCGTCCCTTTGCGATTCCCGGCGTTCCCGCATGAAACCGTCGCCCGGCAAGTCGCGGCGCACGCCCTCACGGTCGCCTCGGTCATCGCCCGGATGGTCCCGCACGATTACGAATGGGCTTCGCAACCGGTCGTCCCGGTGGCGCTCGCGCTGGTCATGGACATCGGCATGCTCAGTATCCCCGCCGCGATTTTCAACAAGGTTGAACCGCTGACGGTCGAAGAGCGGCGCCGGATCGAAGTTCACCCGCGGGTCGGCGCTGCTCTGCTCGCGGAGACATTCCCCGACCTCGGCGAGTTGGCCGGGGTCATCGTCGCGCACCACGAGCGCCTCGACGGCACCGGCTATCCGAATGGGCTGACGCTCGACAAAATCCCGGCGCTCGCGAAGATGCTCGCTGCGGCCGATCACTACGCCGGCATGGCCGCGGATCGCCCGCACCGCCCGGCGCACGACACCCGCACCGCCCTCACCGAGACTCTCGTCGCCGCCGAAGCCGGGACGCTCGATGGCGACTTCGCCGAGTATTTGCTCCACCTGTCATTTTACCCGGTCGGGAGCGTCGTCGAATTGACCGACGGCCGGATGGCCGTCGTCGTCGGATGCCACCCGAGCCGGATCAATCTGCGGGCGACCACGCGGCCGGTCGTCGCGATTCTCAGCGATACTTCGGGTGACCTGCTGCCGAAGTTGGATGTCGTCGATTTGGCCGGTTCGGAGTTCGGCGGCATCCTCCGGGCGCTGCCGACTGCCGAACTGATCGGGAAACTGGCCGAGTTCCATCCGGATTTGTGTTGAAGATCCGCCGCCGGCGAGCGAATAACCGGGGACGCGCCGTTCCGATTCCGACCGAGTTTCCGCTATGCCCGGCTACCTCTCGGCCACCCGACACCCGTGGGCGAGCTTCCTGTTTCTGCTGCCGCTGCTGATCGCGTATGAAGTCGGTGTCTTCGCCTTGGGCGGGGGCCAACCGGGCACCCTGCGCAACGGGGCCGATGTTTGGCTGCGCGACCGGCTCGCCGATTACGGCATCGCTTTCGCCTGGGCCGCGCCGGTCCTGCTGGCGATCGTTCTGTTCCTGCTGAGTTGGTGGAATTGGTCCGACCGCCCGCGCGAGCCGATCACCACCATTTTCGGGATGACGGTCGAAAGCGCCCTATTCGCCACGGCGCTCTGGGCCTTCAGCCGCAACTTCCACACGCTCTTGGCGCAAACGGGAATCCCCTTCAATAGCGTCCAGTTCCACCGCGTCGCCGAGGGGCAGGTGGTCAATTTCATCGGGGCGGGGATTTACGAGGAAGTGCTTTTCCGCCTCGGGTTGTTCAGCCTGCTGTTTTACATTTTGCGGGTGATGCTGCTCCCCAAACTCGTCGCGGTGATTCTCGCGGCGCTCGCCTCGGCGATCTTTTTCTCGGCCGCACACCACCTCGGCAGCGCCGGGGAACCGATGGAAACCACGAAGTTCCTCTTCCGCACCGTCGCCGGCTTGATGTTCACAGCGATTTACCTGACGCGCGGTCTCGGCATCGCGGCGGGCGCCCACGCGGGATACAATATCCTCGTGGGCGTCTCGGTCGGGTAATACCGGGCACCTCCATTTACGGGGCTCTCCGCTATGATTCGCAAATTCTGGTCGCTGTTCGCGTTCGCCGCAGTGGCCTTCGTCGGGTGTTCAAAACCCGCGGTTCAAACGGCCGCAACAACGGCCACTGTCCCCACAACACCTGCTCCGGGCAAGCCGATCGTGCACAGCGACGAAGTCACGGCGGAGCGGAACAAACTTTCCCCGGCCGACCGAGCGCTGGTCGATGCCCAAGAGTGGTGCGCAATTTCCGACGAGCAAGAACTCGGCGCGATGAAAGCGCCGATCAAACTCGACATCGGCGGCCAACCGGTGTTCATCTGCTGCGCCGGCTGCAAGCGCAAAGCCGAGTCCAATCCGGAGGCGACACTCGCCAAAGTCGCGGAGTTGAAAGCGAAAGCCGCGAAGTTGAAGCAGTAACCGATTCGAGCCGGCGACGGCTGTCAAAACTCCCTCCTCAAGCGAATCGACAAGTGATGACCGTTCTCAAACTGAAAACGAACCTGCGCTGCGCGGCTTGCGTTCAGTCGATCACGCCGAGCTTCGACGCCGAGCCGGGTATTGAACGCTGGAACGCGGACGTTTCGACGCCGGAAAAATGGCTCACGGTCGAAGGCGACGGACTGACCGTGGCGACGGTCGACGGATTGCTCCGCGCGAAGGGATATCAAGTCGTCGGGGCGATGCCGGCGGACACCGCTGCGCCGGAAAAGGCATCGAGCTACTTCCCCCTGATCCTGATCCTGTTTTACCTCCTCGGTGCGGTCGCATTGGTCGAAACGGCGCTCGCCCCATTCGATGGCACGCGAGCGATGCGGCACTTCATGGCCGGGTTTTTTCTGGTCTTTAGCTTCTTCAAACTGCTCGACGTTCGCAGCTTTGCGATGTCCTACAGCAGCTACGATGTCGTCGCCCGCCGCTGGCCCGGCTACGGGTTCGTCTACCCGTTCCTCGAACTGGGGCTGGGCGCCGCCTATCTCGCGAACTTCTGGCCGATGGCGGCGAACATCGCCACCCTCGTCGTGATGGGCGTGAGTACGGTCGGTGTCGTGCAGGCTTTGCTCGCGCGTCGAAAGATCCAATGCGCTTGCCTCGGCACCGTCTTCAACTTGCCGATGAGTTCCGTGACGCTGATCGAGGATTTATTGATGATCGCGATGGCCGCGGCCATGCTGATCGCGATCTGACGCGGAGCCGTGGACTGACACATGAAATCGGACGTAAGTCCTTGCGGCGCTAAGTCGTTCCGAAAATCGGACGTCATTCCACGGTAGGGTGGGTGGGTTGACGCTGGAATGACGACTCCGAGAATCGTTGCTATACCCCGGAGCAACCCGCGATTGACACTCCCGATCGTTCCCGGTTAGCCTGCGAACTACAGAACCTTGTTGCTACACGGGATGGGTCGCGTGCCGCGATTCGCATCGACATTCCACGCCGCGATTCGCGACCGTCGACCCGGCGTCGGGAACCGGGTCGTGCGCACGCTCTGTTGGTGGGTGCGTTGGCCGTACGCCGTCGGAGTCTCGGTGCGCAATCGGCGGTTCGACCACCGGCCGTCCCTCGCCGTCCGCGTGCCGATCCCGGTAATTTCCATCGGCAACCTCACGCTCGGCGGCACGGGCAAAACCCCCGCGGTCGAATTTTTCGCCCGCTATCTGCGCTCGCTCGACCGCCGCGTCGCGATCCTCAGCCGGGGTTACGGCAGCGAGTCCGGGCCGAACGACGAAGCCCTGTTGCTCGAAGAGAATTTGCCGGACGTCCCCCACTTGCAAGGGCGGGATCGGGTCGCACTCGCCAACACTGCGCTCGAAGAACTGGAAAGTGAAGTCCTCGTCCTCGACGACGGTTTCCAGCACCGGCGCTTGCACCGGGATTTCGACATTGTGTTAATCGATGCCACGCGGGACATCTTCGACGAATACTTATTTCCGAGAGGTTTGCTGAGGGAACCCCTATCCAATTTGAAACGGGCCCACGCCGCGATCCTCACTCGCTGCGATCAAGCGAGCCCAGAAAGCGTGCGACGACAACTGGGGGAACTCGGCCGGCGCTTCCCGCAGTTGCTGCTGGCGACCGCCCGGCATGTCGCCGTCGAACTGCTCCGCGAAGGCCACGGACCGGGCGAACCGGATTCGTTGCGGGGCCGGCCGGTCATCGCCTTTTGCGGCATCGGCAACCCGGGTGCATTCCGCCGCACACTCGCCGACCTCGGGGCGACGGTGCTCGACTTCAAAACGTTCGACGACCACCACGCCTACGCGCGCGATGATATCGAAAGCCTGCGGGCCTGGGCGGCGACCTTCCCCGCAGGAACGTTGGTTCTGACTACCCAAAAAGATTGGGTGAAACTCCGCACACCCGATCTCGCCGGGCGGCCGCTGCTCGCGGTGCGCGTCGGTTTAGCTTTCGATTCCGGCTTGTCCGAATTACTCGCTCGATTCAATTCCATCCTTCCGGAGCAAACGGACGAATGAAGCGGCTGGCCATATTTTTACCGAATTGGATCGGCGATGTCGTCATGGCCACGCCGGCGATCCGGGCCGTGCGCGAGCATTTTCCGGACGCGGAATTGCTGGCCGTCGGCAAGCCGTACGTCGGCGAAACCCTGGCCGGAGCCCCGTGGTTCGAGCGAACGATTTTGTTCGGAAAAGGCGGGCCGCGCGAGCAGCGCTTCTGGAACGTCGCCAGGGAACTCCGCCGCCGCCCCATCGACGCGGCCGTGCTCTTTCCGAACTCGTTTCGCGCGGCACTCCTCGCCAAATTCGGGGGTTGCCGGGAACTCTTCGGCTTCGCCCGCTATGGCCGCGACCTCCTGCTGAGCAAGCGGCTGTACGCCGAGCGCGGCGCGAACGGCCGCTTCAAACCGGTGCCCGCCATCGACGATTACAACCGCATCGTGAGGTTGCTCGGCATCGCCGATCCGGGCCATCGGATGGAATTGTTCACGACCGGCGCGGATGAGGCCGCGGCGGAGGGGGTCTGGAACGATTTGAAATTGGCGGCGTTTCCGAGCGTCGTCGGGCTCAATCCGGGCGGGGCGTTTGGTTCCTCGAAGCACTGGCCGACGGATTACTTCGCCGAACTGGCCCGGATGTTGGCGGCGCGGGGGCACGCCGTCGTCGTCCTGTGCGGCCCGAGCGAACGGGACGTGGCCCGCGATATCGTCGCGAAAGCCGGTACGCCGGCCGTAGTTGGCCTCGCTGACAGTCCGCTGTCACTGGGGTTGACCAAAGCCGTCGTCCGCCGGCTC
>JANXTU010000247.1 GCA_025352235.1 Fimbriiglobus sp. | reverse complement strand
GTCCTCCCGCATCAGGGTGAGGTAGGGGAGCAAAAAGTCCCACTCGGTATCCGAGACATCGCTCGGATACGGCTTCCGTGTCGTGTCCATCCCCCCAAAATGCCATAAATCAAGGGAATAAGTCAATAACAGGCTCTAGGCAACGGCTGTGCGGTTGCCGCTGTGTTCGTCCAGCCGGACAACGCGAACAGCGTGACCCCGGCGAGGAGACAGAGTCGATAGGCCCATGTCATGAGAACACCCCGTAGTAAGGATTGCCATTCCCCATCCAAAAAATTTTGGCGGAGTTTGTGCAAAGACAGACGCTAGAGAGAGAGACAAGTCCATTCTGGTTTTTTTCCAAGTCCCCCCCCATCGCACAGTATGGCGACCGAATCGGCAGAGGCCCCCGTTGCCGGTTTCGAGCGGATCGCTAACGTATACTTTCATATTCCGGCAAGATCAGCGACAGGAGCGGAGCGTCATGGCACACAAGAAGGGCCAAGGGTCGGTCAAGAACGGGCGCGATAGCAACGCCAAACACCGCGGCGTCAAGAAATACGCTGGCGAGACCGTGACCACCGGCAGCATCATCATCGTCCAGTGCGGCACCAAGTGGCACCCCGGCGCCAACGTAAAACGCGCCCGGAACGACTTTTTGTTTGCGATGTGCGACGGCACCGTCTACTTCAGCTCCGAAGGCCGCAAGGTCAACGTGAAGCCGCTCGACGTCGCTGTCTGAGTGCCCTCACGATGGAATGCCGACTCCAAGCCCCGCGTTTGCGGGGCTTATTTCGTTTAGAAACGCCCGGCGGAATAAGCTCGGGCATCGATGTGCAACGCTTCGCCCGTCAACAATTCGCGCACCAGTTTCCCCGTGCCGGTGGCCATCGACAATCCCAACATCCCGTGCCCGGCCGCGATCAGCACGTTCGGGTGCAAGCGGCTCCGGTCGATGATCGGCAAACCGTCGAACGTCATCGGCCGCCAGCCCCACCATTCTTCGAAGGCCGGGGCGTCGGTGTCGTTCAGATAATGCGAAGCCCCGTCGCGGAGCAGTTGCAACCGGCTGCGGTTCAAGCGGTCGTCGTACCCGGCGAACTCCATCGTCGAACCGATGCGCAACCCACTGGCGAACGGGCTGACCGCGACGCGGTGCTCTTCGAAAATCATCGGGTAGGTCGGACAAATCGCCGGGCGCTTCAGCGTGATCGAATAGCCTTTGCCGGGGATGATGGGAATCTTGCCGCCGAGGTGGGCTTGCAGTTGCGGCGTCCACGCCCCCGTCGCCACGAGGAACGAATCGGCCCGGTAGTCTCCCTTCGCAGTGCTCACGGCGACCGCCTTGCCGCCTTCGGAAATGAAACCGGTCATCGCGGCTTGTTCGACGAAGGTCACCCCGCGCGCCGCGAGAAGTTTCTTCATTTCGGTCATCAACACATCGGGTCGCAGTTGGGCATCGCCGTCGTAGAGGTAGCCGCCGGAGACGGAGCCGGGTTTCAGTGCCGGTTCCAACTTCTGCAGGGCCGCCGCATCGAATCGGCGCGCCGGCCTGGCGAAGGTTTCGCTCAGCAAATGATCGGTCTCGGCGTAGTGGTCGAAGACTTTCTTCGTTTGGAACACGAACATCAGGCCGTAGGTGTCCCATTCGACGTCGAGTTTTTCGTCTGCCAGCAGTTCGTCGTACAGCCGCCGCGACGAGTTCAACAGCGCCTGAATTCCCACGGCCGCATTCAGCATCGATGTTCGATTGCATTTGCGGGCAAAGCGCAGGAACCAGCCGAGGTTGCGCAAGGCGAAGCCGGGTCGTACCTTCAACGGCGAGTTCTTGGCGAAGAGCGTCTTGAGGGTCGACGTGAGAGCGCCCGGCGCCGCGAGCGGCAGGACGTGACTCGGGCAGATGTACCCGCAGTTGCCGTGCGAACAACCGCCGCCGATGTCGCCTTTATCGAGAACCGTCACCGCCCACCCGGCTCGATTCAAGTAATACGCGGTCATCGTCCCGACGACGCCGCCCCCGATGATGGCGATGGATTGCATAGCGGTCGTCGTCTTCGCGTTATGAGAGCGGATTTCAAGTTTGTGGAGCGTTTGTGCGTCGAGTCTAGCGTTTGGACGCTGAGTCTAGCGTTTGGACGCTGAGTCTACGCGAGGGTGTGCGACTTGTCGCTGGACTCGATGACTTCCCCTCACTCCTCATCGTCCCGCATCTTCTGGTTCCGGCGGATGAAGCTCGGCAAGATCTGATAGTCGGGCGTGTCGGGGCGTTCTTCCAATCGCATCTTCACGATTTTGGTTTCGGTCCCCCGCTTCACTTCGACCGCGATCACGGAACCGGGGCGGAGGTCGAAGATGTAACGCTGGACGTCCTCAAAGGTCTTCGGTTGAATCGATCCGATCCGCACGAGGACATCGCCGACTTGCAAGCCCGCCTTGAACGCCGGTGTCCCCGGCTCCGGGGCGGTGATCTGCAACGGGGCATCCGCGCCGTCGACGACGTTCTGGACGCGCACGCCCATGTACGACCACGCCAGCGGATTCGGCGCCGGGTCTTTGGGCACCGGCGCCCCGGGTGAAGCACTCAAACCCATCAGCGCGATGGCGAGGACGGGGTTCATCCGATTCCCTCCGCTTAAATGCCGTAAAACTTGGCCGCGTTGTCGTGCAGGATCTTTTTCTGGTCCACTTCCGGGCGGTTCGAGAGGATCGTCCGCAAGGCCGTCAGCCAGTCCTTGTAACTCCCGGCGAGCGTGACCACCGGCCAGTCGCCGCCGAACATCGCGCGGTCGACGCCGAAGGCTTCGATGGTGGCGTTCACCACCGGCGCGATGTCGTCTGCCGTCCATTTCCCTTTAGGCCAACCGTTGGCGAGGAAGCCCGACACCTTGCAAACGACGTTCTTTTTCTTCGCCAACGCCGCGAGGTCCTTCTTCCACTTGGCCGTCTGTTCCGGTGAGAAGCCGTGCTGCGGATTGCCGCAATGATCGAGGATGAACCGCGTGTCCGGGCATTGGTCCGCGAGTTTCGCGGCGTCCGGCAAGTCGGCCGGACGCAGGCAGAGATCGAAGCTGAGGCCGAGTTCGCCGAGGAGTTGGATTCCGGCGACGTACTCCTTTTTCAGACAGGTGCCCGCCGGCGTCGCGTCGACGTGCAACACTTGGCGGATGCCTTTGATGAATTTGGAGTCTTTGAATTGTGCAATGTATCCGGCGAAACCGCCGCTGGCGGGACGGCCCGATACGACCGCCGCGACGGTGGCGGTCTTCTTCGATTTGCAGAGTTCGATGAGGTAGTCGACCTCGGCCTGCTGTTGCTCCTCGACGACATCCACTTCCATGTACACGGCCTTGACGACGTTCAAACCCTCGGTCGCCACGGCGAATTCCTTCGGCGTGAATTGGGCGTCGAGCGGCGTGCCTTTTTTCAGCCAGCCGAGTTTGAACTTCGTGAGATCCCAGAGGTGCTGGTGCGTATCGATCGCGGGGATCATGGCGGGCTTGTCCTCGGCGAGGCCGGGTCGGGTGAGGGCCGCGGTACTGGCCACGGCTGCGGTCGAAAGGAATTCGCGGCGTTGCATCGGGCGGCTTCCGGGTGGGGAGTTCGGATTTGGAGCATAGCAAAGAATGCGGACGCCGAACAGCGGAGACCCGAGGCGGATCTATCCGCCCAGCTCCGCCGTCAATAATTCCCAGAGCGACTCGAGGCTTTGGACAATCACCTTCGCGTCGGTGAGCACCGGCATGAAATTGGTGTCGCCGGTCCAGCGCGGCACGATGTGCCAGTGCAGGTGCCCC
The DNA here is from genome assembly GCA_025352235.1 of Fimbriiglobus sp. GTDB lineage: Bacteria > Planctomycetota > Planctomycetia > Gemmatales > Gemmataceae > JALHQU01. The sequence continues at coordinate 20,388 of JANXTU010000247.1, read as the reverse complement.
GGCAATCCGGCTCCGGCGACGCGGCCGAGATTCAACCCGACGTTAAATCCGTCCGGCGTCATCGTCGCTTCGATCGCGGTCTGCATCCGGATCAGCACCCGTTGCAAATCGAGGAGTTCGACGTCGGCGAGGGAGTCGAGCCGCGCGGCGTGCCGCAGCGGGGCGACGAGCAAATGGCCGTTGTTGTAGGGGAAGCGATTCAGCACCACGACCGAATGAGCCGTGCGGTGGACGATCAGATTCTCCCGGTCAGTCGTTTCCGCGATCCCCCGGCAGAGGAAACAATCTTCGGCGTCCGGCGTCGCCGCCACCGGCTTGGGATTCGCGGCGTACGCCAATCGCCAAGGCGCCCAAAGCGGATCCATCGCGGCCTCGCGGACAGGGTATCGGTTATTGCTTTCAAACGTAGGAAGGCCGGTTCACCGCTTCCAGGCGACCACGATCAACCCCGCGAGGACGAGCGAGCTGCCGAGGGCAACCCGGAGGGTGATCCGCTCGTCGAGGAGCAGCCACGCCAGCACCAGCGCGATGAGGAAGCTCCCTTTGTCAATGATGGCGACGGTGCCGACTTCCCCCTCGTGGATGGCCTTATAGTAAAAGATCCACGACGCGGCGGTCGTGACGCCCGAGAGACCGAGGCCGAGGATATTCTTCCAAGTCAGCGATCCGATTTCGGCGACGGGGACGAAAAACGCGGCGAACAGCAGCACGAATGCGAAGACGAAGCACGTCCGGACGGCGAGGCCGAGTTCCGCGGAGATGCCGGCCAAGCCGAGCTTGGCGACGACGGCGGTGAAGCCCGCGAATGCCATCGAAAGAAACGCGAATGCGACCCAGCGATCCATGTGTCAGACCCCCGCGTTCCCATTGAAGCGGTTCATCATCTCGCGGAAGCGGCTCAGCGGCGCCGGCGGGCAGGGCTTGTTCAAGTCGAAGCGCGTCAGCGTCGGCCCGACGCGGAGGAACGGTCCTTCGGATTTCTCGATGCCCGGCGGCGTATTCCGCCACGGGTCCGCGGCCGTCGCTTGCCGGTAGCCTTCGCGGAAGAGCTTGGTCATTTCTTTCGGCTCGAATTCGTAGGCCGAAGCCACCGTGGGGAAGTCGGCGTGGATCGCCGCGAGTTTGTAATTCATCCCGGTCAAGATCGCCCCGGTGTAGAGCTTCATGAGGTCGCCGCGCGTCTGGGCGTAGATCAGCGTCGACACGCTTCCGGCCGTGATGTTGAAGACCCGCGGCGTCATAGGGCTGGCGTCGGCGAACAACTTGCCCGCGACGATGATGTACAGGTCCGAACCGTACAGCGACGCCCGCTGCGCGTCGGATTGGTCTTCCGGTTTGAGGAACGGCGGACGGAAGAAGAGCGCCTGCGTGACCCCGCCGTCGACGTGGCGCTCGGTGTACGGCTTGCCGTCGATGGTCACGCGGATCGACGTCGGCGGGAAGACGCCGGGGATCGACGCCGAAGCGAGCAAGATTTTGCGGAACAGTTCGACGTCGTCCGGGGTGCCGCGCGACGCGATCTCGCCCATGTCCCAGACAACGGCACGGCGCGATTCGAGTTCGGTCGTGCCGACGTACAGCCGGCGACCTTTGGCGTGCTCGGCCGCGACGTCGCGCATCAGAGTCGGCGTCGTCAGTTCCGCGATCTTCTTCGCCAGCGGCGACGAATCGGCCAAGCCTTCACTGAAGATCGAGCGGACGGTTTTCTTCAGTCGGAAGATGTCTTGCGTCCGCAGGGTCGTGTAGAGGTTCTCGATTTCGCAGTCGTAGTCCGGGCCGAGGAACGCGAGCGGCGCGAGCAGCGCCCCGGTGCTGATCCCCGTCACGACGTCGAATTCGGGCCGCGTGCCGGCGTGCGACCAACCGACCAGCACGCCCGCGGAAAAGGCTCCGTACGACCCGCCGCCCGACAGGACGAGGATGTTCCGCTTCGGCGGCAGCACGGCGGGTTTCTTTTCGGTGCGGACGCGTTCGGCGAGGGCAAAAAGGTCGCGCATCGCCCACGTTTGCTGGCCCTGCGCTTCGCCGAGGGGGTCGAGCACTTCGACGGGGTTGAACCCGGCCGCCAGCGGCGTGGGCGGCAACCGCCATGAACCGAAGCACCCCGTGGCCAACAGCGCGAGCGCCCCGAGGAAAACCAACGCCGCCCGTTCCATATGCGCCGAACCCCGATCCGGGACGAGTCGAATGCCGGGGGGATACCCGATGCGCGGGGGAACGGGAAGGCGAAGATTTCCCGTTCCGCGACCTTGGCGAATTGGTATCATCCGTAGAAATTCCCGCTGAGCCCGCCCGTGTCTACTCCCCCCGACGCCCCGAATCCGTTCGCCAACACCCAAGCGTGGACCGGTGAAATCGTCGATTTGGATCGCACGCAAGACTTCTCCCGGCTGGCGCTGACCGGCGCCGCGCCGAAGATCCTCCCGCTCTCGACCTTCGGCGATTTCCGGCTGATCGGGAAGCTCGGCGCCGGCGGCATGGGGACGGTCTACAAAGCGGTCCAACTTGGCAAGAATCGCACCGTCGCGCTCAAAGTGATGTCGAAAGAACTCGCCCAACGGCCCGGATTCCTCGAGCGGTTCCACCGCGAAGCTCGCGCGATGGGCCGGTTGAACCACCCGAACATCGTCCGCTGTTTCGCAGCCGGGGAATCGCACGGCTTCGTCTACTTGGCCATGGAATGGGTCGAAGGCGGCAGCATCGGGGCACGGCTGGAGACGCTCGGGAAATTCCCGCTCGCCGACGCGGCGTTCGTCGCCAAAAGTTGCGCCGCTGCGCTCGAGTACGCGCACGGCCAGAACCTCATCCACCGCGACGTGAAGCCCGACAACTTGCTGATCGCGAAGTCGGGCGCGATCCAGCTCGCCGATCTCGGGTTGGCGAAAGTGACCGACGAGGACGCGGATCAAAGCCTGACCCGCACGGGTGTCGGCATCGGCACGCCGCTCTACGCGGCCCCGGAGCAACTCCGCAGCGCCAAGGACGTCGACGCCCGTTGCGACCTCTATTCCCTCGGCTGCGTTTTTTACCACCTCCTGACGGGCCGGCTGCCTTTCACTGCCCCGGATTTCCTCGGTTTGATCAAAGCCAAAGAGGCGGGGGTCTACGCGTCGGCTAGCCGAGCGGCCAAGGGCATTCCCGCGAGCGTCGACCGGTTATTGGCGAAACTTTTGGCGAAGGTGCCGGAACACCGCTTCGCATCCGCTTCCGAATTCTTGCAAGAACTCGAATGGGCCGGCGTCGCCGGGGCAGGCCTGACCCAAACGAATTGACGCGTCCGCTCATGTCTCGGGCTTCGCCTCAACGCAAACCCTTTGCTTGCCGACGTTTATTCGTTCGGCGCAGGAATCACCCGAAATAACGCCGACAGGATCGTGTTCGACGCGTCGATCACGACCCGGACCGTGGACAGGGCCAGTGATTTGTCCCACGCAGCGGGGTTCGCCGTTTCGCGCCGCAAACCGGCGACGCCCGCCGATCCCCTTTCACTTTCCCGCCGAATTCTTATAATAATCTGATCGACGATCGTGCCCTGAGGTGACCGTGCCCGAGACCCCGCCGCCCGAATCGGCCGTGACGCACATCGATTCCAGCCTCGGCTGGCGTTGGTCCGATGTCGTCGAGATCTGGCGATTCCGCGAACTCTTCGTCATGCTGACCCTCCGGGACATCCGCCTGCGCTACAAGCAGACGATCCTCGGTTTGGGTTGGTCGGTCTTCCAACCGTTGGCCACGATCCTCGTGTTCGTCGTCTTCATCGGCTATATGGGCAAAGCGGCGCAGGGGGTCGACAATTACACGCTCTTCGTGATGGCCGGCGTATTGCCCTGGACCTTCTTCGCTTCGGCGGTGCTCAACTCTGGCAACAGCTTGGTGAACAACGAACGCCTCGTCACCAAGACGTACTTCCCGAGGTTGGCCCTCCCGGCGGCCAACGTCTTCGCGGCCATCTTCGACCTCGGCATCTGCCTGCTGATTTTCGCCGTGGCAATGGCCCTCTACGGCGTCGCCCCGACTTGGAAACTCGCGATGCTCCCCGTGATCGTGCTCCTCCTGGGGATGTTCGCCATGGGCGTGGGCGTCTTCCTCTCCGCTCTCATCGCTTCGCAGCGCGACTTCCGATTCTTGCTGAACCTGGGTTTGCAGCTCTGGATGTTCGCGACGCCGTGCATTTATTTGCCGACGGAATCGATCCCCGAAGCGGCGAAGCCTTGGCTGCCGATCAACCCGGTCTACGGGTTGGTGGTGAACTTCCGGGCCAGTACGCTCGGCAATGAAATCGAGTGGGCCTCGCTCGCGGTCTCGGCCGGAGCCACCTTCGTGACGCTCGCCGTCAGCCTCGTCTACTTCCGGCGGGTCGAACGGACGCTAGCGGATACCATCTAAGAAAACAGGATTCACTACAGAGAAGAACAACAGACAGGTCAAGTCTCCCTGATCCGATTGTAGCGTTCTCGTTATTGTTTTCTCTGTGACCTCTGTGACTCTGTGGTGCATGCTTCCTTCGCCATGATTCTCTCAGGAGCGACGATGCTCGGCGCCCAGATGCCCCCGCGGCCGTTCCTCGAACGGATCGGCCAAGAATTGCTCAAGATCGACCCGGTCGAGGTGCAACTCCTCGCCGATCTCATGCACGCCGCCTACCTCGGCGGCAAAATGATCTTCGTCATCGGCAACGGCGGCAGCGGTTCCAATGCGTCGCATTTCTGCGAAGACATCGGCAAGGGAACGCTGAAGCTTCCCGAAGATTTGCACAACGACGCCAAGAAGCGATTCCGCATCCTCAGCCTGACCGACAACACGCCGTACATCTTGGCGTGGGGGAACGACGAAGGCTTCGACCGAGTCTTCGTGGAACAACTGCGGAACCTCGCCTCGCCCGGCGATTTGCTGATCGCCATCAGCGGCTCGGGGAATAGCAAGAACATCTTGAGCGCCGTGGAGTGGGCCCAAAAGAATGGTCTGGGCACCTACGGCGTCACGGGCTTCAGCGGCGGCAAACTCCGGGCACTCTGCCCCCAAGGATTGCACGTCGCGCTCGACGACATGGGCATCGTCGAAACGATCCACCTCGCCGCATTCCACTGGGTCGTCGACGATTTGTACCGGCGCATCTCGATGTGAACGCTTCACTGATTGTGGCGACACGTTTCTTAACGTGTCGTGGTCCGCTCGATTCACCGACACGTTAAGAAACGTGTCGCACATCCGAAAGTCGATCCATGCCCCCCGCGATCCGCGTTCAAAATATCTTCAAGTGCTTCACTCTCGGTCGGACGGGGTTGCCGCTGTCCAACATCACCGAGCGCACGGGGATGATGGCGCGCGACACCCTGCGCAAAGTGAAGCAACTCCTCCGCCCCGGCGGGCCGGCCACCGATAACGTCTACTGGGCCGTCAAAGATGTGACGTTCGACGTCAACCCCGGCGAAGTCGTGGGCCTGCTCGGCCGCAACGGCGCCGGCAAATCGACACTGTTGAAAGTGCTCAGTCGTGTCACCGTGCCGACCTCCGGCACCATAGAATTCCGCGGCCGGCTCGGCAGTCTGCTCGAAGTCGGCACCGGCTTCCACCCCGAACTCACGGGACGGGAGAACATCTTCCTGTCCGGTAGTATCCTCGGGATGCGGCGCCGGGAAATCTTGGCGAAGTACGACCGCATCGTCGAATTCTCCGAGATCGGCCGGCACCTCGACACGCCCGTCAAACGTTACAGTTCCGGGCAGTACGTCCGCCTCGCGTTCGCCATCGCGGCCTACCTCGAACCGGAAATCTTGATCGTCGATGAAGTGCTGGCCGTGGGCGATGCGACCTTCCAACGCAAGTGCATCGACCGCATGGCGGAGCTCGCGAAGCAGGGGAGCACGATCCTATTCGTCTCGCACAACATGCAACTCGTCCCGCGGTTGTGCCACCGGGCGGTGTACCTCGATAAAGGGGAAGTGCAGAGCATCGGCCCGAGTGCCGAAGTCACGCAACTGTACATGGACCGGATGCTGAAAGAGAGCTTGGCCGGCGACTTGCTCGACAAACCGCGCACCGGCGACGGCCGGGCGCGCTTCATCCACTGCGGGGTCCTCGACGGCGAGGGCCGGGCCGTCTCCGTGTTCACCACCGGGAACGATTTGGTCGTGCGCATCGAGATCGACTCGAGTGCCGCCATCCCCGATGTCACCCTGTCGACCATCGTCCAAACCCTCCACGGCACGCGCATCATCAGTACCTGGACGCGCGAAGTGAATTTCGATGTCGCCCTCCAACCGGGTGTGCAAACATACGAATGTCGATTGAAGAACGTGCCCATCCGTCCGGGCCAGACGATCTTGCTGAACCTTTGGATGGCCACAGCCAACGGCACGCTCCTCGACAACGTCGAGAACGCAGTCGTGCTCGACGTCCTCGGCGACGAATCGCACGCACACCTGTCGACGAGCCAAGACCACGGCGTGGTCTACTGCGAGTACGATTGGAAGCGGCTGGGGTGATCGCCTCAGCCCAGCGATCCGGCGCGAGTTCGCGGTGTGACTATTTCCCGCCGACGCCCGTTGCGGCTCGGAAGTCGGCCCGGGCCCGGAAGTAGTCTTGCTTGGCGCCGATTTCGACGATTTCCGCGTCGAACGCGGCTTGTTCCCGCAGGGTGACGCGGAGGATGTCGCTGCGGCCGAGGCGAAGGAGCTCGCGTTCGGCGCGGGCCACGATGCGGACCAATTCCACCCGAGATTTGGCCTGTTTGTGGAATTCGAATGCGCGCTCGAGGCCGGAAAAAGTGTCTTGCACTTCGGCCCGGACAACGTCCTCGGTGTGGCGGAGTGTCTGTTCGATTTGGCCGAGTTGCGCCTGGGCCTGCTGGATACGCCCGAGCGCGTCCCGCCGTTGGACGGGGAGTTGGAACGTCAGGCCGGCACCGACGCCGGTGCGGTCCAAGCCGTTCCCCCCGGAGAGCGAGCTTTTCCCGTAGCCGACGTCTTGGGTCGCGGCGATGACGGCGTTCAACGACGGCAGCGTCTGGTTCTCGGCGACGCGGAGTTCGACGAGCGCTTTGTCCCGCTGGAGCCAAAGTCGCCGGGGTTCGGGCCGGAGATCGAATGCGGTTTGCAGCGCGGACTCGAACGAATTCCATTCGACGGGTGGGACTTCGGGGAAGTCGGGCAGTCGCTCTTTCCCGGCGAGCGTCGGCGATCCGGAACCATCACGGAGGAAGAGCGACAGCTCGATGGTCGATTGTTGAAAGCCGCGCTGAGCTTGGACGAGGACACCGTTGCGCAGGGCGATGTTCTGCTGGTTGTCGATCCGTTCGATATTTGCCACCGGACCGATTTCGACGCGGACCTTCAATTGTTCGTCGCGTTCCTCGGCCAATTTCACCAACCCCTCGACGACCCGGAGCCGCTGCCCCGCCGCGACCCAATTCCAGTAGGTGCGTGCCGCGGCGCGTTGGAAATCGAGCCGCTGGCGCTCGATCGTCGGCTCGGCGAGGGCGACATCGAGCCGGGCTTGCTGGACGTTGGCCCGGGGGCGGTCGATGGCCCGATCCCGCAGCAACGGGATCGAGACGCCGGCGCGGAACTCGCCGCCGTCGGCCGTTTTCTGTCCGAGGTTGTACGTCGGGAATTCGCCGGTGCCGGTGCGGTATCCGGCGAAGACGCCCACCCCGCCGACTGGCAATCCCCGGCTGACGCCGACATTGCTGCGGACGTTGTCGTAGGTCGTGCCTTGGCCTTCGGCTCCGGCCGCGAGGTTGAGGTCGAAGGCGCCCATCGACGACACCAACCGCCCTCCGGCGAGGCCACGCTCTTGCTCGGCGGCTCGCAGCAACGGGTAATGGCGTTCCACCGCGGTCAACACTTCATCGAGGTTCAACGGACCGCCGATGCTGGATGTGCCACCGCGTACGGGCGGCGCCGACGCGGAGGCCGGCGGGGGGACTTTGCCTAAAGTCGGTTCCGGCTCGGCTTCCGTGTACGCGACGGGCAGAATCGTCGGAGTTGATTCCGATTTGGGTTGGGGCTGCGACACCGATGGCGGTAAGCGCGGCGCGGAGTCCGCGCGCGGGCCGGCGCATCCGGCGATCAAGGCGATCAAGAAAGCGACTCGCAGCATCATCCGGATTTGACTTTCTGAGGCTTGGCAACGTCTTTTTTCTTGTCGGGGGGTTTCGGGGCCACGACCGGCGGAAACCCGTTGAACTGCCGCCATAGCTCGTACCCCAGCGTGACCCGGTTCAAGAAGACCCAGCCGATGGCTTGATTCCCTTGCCGCAGATACAGCCCCTCAGGCCAAGTGTCGCCTTCGAATTTCTCTTCCGGCTCCACCAAGATGCGGAATCGCCCGAAACCGTCGTCGGTCGGATCGATCTGGCGGACCTTGCCGCCGAAGGTGCCGGTCGCCACCGACGGCCAACCCGCGAACTGCACGGCGGGCCAGCCTTCAAATTGCAAGCGCACGTGCGGTCCGCGGCCAGTGCTCTCCATATGGGCCGCGATCAGCGGCGCGTCGACGCCATCGATCAGCAGCTCGATGACGCGGTCGGTCGTGTCCGGCACGATCACCGCGAGTTCGCCGCCTTCCTTCACGAATTGCCCGACCTGACCATCCGCCGAGATGCGGAAGACGATACCATCGCAAGGGGCTTTCACGAAGCGGGCTTTGAAACGCTCGATGCGGGTGTCGATCTCTTGGAGTTCGCGCTCGACCGTGAACCGATTTTGCTCGGCCCGACGGAGATCCCGTCGGGCGGTGGCCACGGCGGAAAGGCCGGTCGCCTCGGCACCCAGCACCAGTGAGTCGCCCGTGAGCAGGGTCGCCTCGGCCCGTTTGATCTCGGCGTCCGCTCGTTTGGTGTCGGTGGCGGCGCGGTCGGAGCGCATTTTGGCTTCGTCCCGGCTCAGCTCGGATTCCAACCCGCCGAGTTTTGTGTTTTTGAACAGTTTGTCGAACATTTCGTATCGACCTTGTTCAAATGTGGCCGCGAACGCGGCGTTCTTGAGGCCCTGTTTGGCGACTTCGATCATGAGCGACGACGCTTCGCGGTTGGCCTTGGCGGCCCCGACCGCCGCCCTCGCCGCTTTCTCTTGGGCTTCCACGGTGCGATCTTGCTCGGCGACTTCCTCTTCCGCAGCTTTTCTGCGACCCAAGAGAAATTGCCGCTGCGCCTCCAAGCGCTCGGCCAACTCGCCGTCATTGTCCTCAATATCGGCAATACTGTCCCCGAACTTAACCTTCGACCCTTCGACGACGTGCCATTGGCTCACGCGACCGGCGACCAGCGCTGTGACGACCTGCTTACGCTCGGTGGGGGCGAATGCCACGATTTGACCGCGTCCTCGGAGGGTCTGCTGCCAAGGCACTAAGAGCAACGTCACGGGGAGCAGGACGAAGGCAACGAGTAACAACCGCGTGAGCCAACGCGCGGAAGGGGGCTGACGGACGCCGGCCAAGGTCGCGAAGGGAATTGCCGGTTGGAACGGGGTTCTCGCGTACGGGGTCACAATATCTCTCCGCGGGGCGGGGTCGCGATGCGGTCGCAAAGGCCGACGATGGCAGGATCGGCGGTGGCCACGAGCAGGGTCCAGGACGCGGAACGGCCGAATAAAAGCGGCAGCAATCCGGGGCAATCGTGGAAATCGAGACCGTCTAAAACGCCGTCGAGAATCAGCAACCGCGGTCGGCCGACAATCGCGCGGGCGATGGCCAATCGCCGCGATTGGCCCGCCGACAACGGGTCGCCGCCCGGCGTGCATTTCGTTTCGATTCCCGACGGCAACGAATGGACGACATCGAGCAATCCGACGGTCCGCAACGCCTCGCGAATGTCCGCCGGTGTCACGTCGGGCCGCCCGAACCGTACGTTGTCCGAAACGTTTCCATCGAAGAGATCCGCTTGCTCCACCAGCGCGATCCGCCCGCGGAGTTCCTGCAACGACAGGACCCGGATGTCGATGCCGTCGATTTCGACCGAACCGCCGTCGGGGTCGCGGAGGCCGCAGAGCATTTCGAATAACGTCGTCAGACCGGAGCCGGACGGACCGGCGAAGGCGATCCGCTCGTTGGCGTCAATGTGCCAATCGGCCGGGGTCGGAAGGTCTCGATGCGAGACGGATTCGACACTGCGGACTCGGATGGCGATCCCGCGGCCGGAATCGGCGAACGCTTCCCCGCCGTCGCGTTCCAGTGGTAAGTCGGTGATCAACCCGAGTTTTTCCGCCGCGGTCAGCAGGTCGTAGTACGCCTCGGCGTATTTGCCGAGTTTGGAGACCGACGCCACGACGAGCGCGACGATCAACTCCGCCGCGACGAGCTGGCCGAGGCTGAGTTGCCGGTCGATGACGAGGTACCCGCCCAAACCCAAGAGCGCCGTGCTGGCGAGGACTTGCAACCCGAGGGCGAAGACGGTCTGCCGCAGCACGATTCGGAAATGGGCTTTGCGCGCCCGAATGTAATATTCGGCCAAATGGTCGGCCTTCGCCAGAGCGAGTGGGCCACCCCCGGCGAACTTGAACGTGCGAGGCTCGCGCACCAATTCTTCGAGCCAGGCGGCGACTTCGTACTTGGCGTGCGATTCGTGCAGGCTCGTGCGGACCCCGCCCCAACCGAGCACGAACAGAATGAACGCGATGGCCAACACCAAGAGGATGTCGAACCCCAGCAGAAGAGGGTGGTAAAAGGCGAGCACCACCATGCCGACGACCGCGGTGACGACGAGGGCGATGCCGTCGAGCAGCAAGACTGCGAGCGACTTTTGCAGGGTGAGGATATCGAAGAAGCGGTTCGCCAACTCGGGCCCGTAGCAGTGGTCGAAGGCGTCGAGCCGCGCGCGCGGCAGCCGATCGGCGTAGTCGGCCACGACCCGCACGAAGAGCCGTCGCTGGAGGCATTCGACGGCGTACACTTGAAGCGCCCGGATCGCGGCCGCCATCCCGAGGCACGCGAACAAGATCCCCGCGATGACCGCGACGGGCCAAATCAACACGCCGAAGGCGACGGTGTTCACGAGCGATTCCACCGCGATAGGCGTCGCCAACGACAGCAGCGCCACGGCCACGGCGAACACGACCACCGCCGCAAGGTCGCGCCGCTCCGGCAGCAACAACTGCCGCAGTCGCTGGAACGGGCGGGCCTGCGAACCGTGAGACTCTTCCGCCATGCTTCACCCCGGGTCTTCAGATCCTTCGGATTCACAACTCGACCGGGACGACCTTCCCTGTGGCGATATCGTAGACGCCGCCGGCCACTTTCAGTTTGCCGTCTTTGATCAACTTGGCGATCACCGGCGACGCTTCGCTCAAAAGCGTCGCTTGGGTTTTGACATTTTCCTGAACCGCCACGGCCACGTCTCCCTTGGCCGCTTTCACCGCCGGGCGCAGGTGCTGGAACAGCGCGCTGATCTGCCCCGGCACGGGATCGCCTTTCACCGCCGCCGCGACGGCTCCGCAGTTCGTATGGCCGAGGACGTACAGAACTTTCGCGCCGAGTATGTGCGTGCCGAATTCCAAACTGCCGATGCATTCCGGGGTCGTCACGTTCCCCGCGATCCGGGTGACGAAAAGATCGCCGAAGCCTTGGTCGAAGAGAATTTCGATGGGCACGCGGCTGTCCGCGCAGCCGAGGAACGCGGCGAACGGCTTTTGCGCCGGCGCGATTTCTTTCAACCGCTCGAGGTCGCGGTGGGGCGCCTGGGGCTTGCCGGCGGAGAAGCGATTATTCCCGGCGTACAAGAGTTCCAGTGCCTCGTTGGGGCTGAGGTCGACGGCCCGCGGCTTGTCTCGGGCCATGGCGGGGCTCGTCATCGGCACGGTCAAAGCGGTTCCGAAAATACAGCCGCAGGCGGTCTTGAGTAGGCCCCGGCGCGACACGGCGCAGTGCGGGGTATGGAGCGGATTCGACTCGATCATGCGAACCTCCAGTTGGGGAAAGAAACTTCACTCGCCCAGCCAGCGGGCCATCTCGAAGTAAAGCGGGATGCCGAGCAAGATGTTGAACGGGAAGGTAATCCCGAGCGAACAGGTGAGCGAATACGTCGGGTTGGCGTCGGGCAGCGTGAGCCGCACGGCCGGGGGCGCGGCGATGTACGAAGCGCTCGCAGACATCGCGCCGAGCACGGCAGAGCCGCCAACCGACAACCCGGCGAGGTGGCCAAGCCAAACCCCGAGTGCCCCATGGGCGATGGGCAGGATGATCGCGAAGGCGAGCAACCGGGGGCCGACTTTCTTGAGGTCGGCCAAGCGCTCGCCGGCGAGCGTTCCCATGTGCAGCAGAAAGAGGCAGAGGCTCCCGCGGAAGATCGGTCCTTTGGTGTCGTAGAAGAGCGACACATCGCCCCAGTTCTTTTCGCCCATCACGAGGCCGACGATCAACCCGCCGACCAACAGTAGTAACCCGCGTGAGGTGAAGACCTCGTGCAGCGCGTGCGAGAGTCGGCGCCCGCCACCCGCCGTCATCAGACCGATGGCCAATGCGATGTTGATCCCCGGACTTTCCAACACCGTCACCAACGTGGGCATAAATCCCTCGGCCGAGAAACCCTGCGCGGCCAGAAACGATTGCGCCGCGATAAACGTGACTGCGGAGACGGAGCCATAGTGGGCCGCGACGCCGGCGGAATCGGCCGCGCCCAACCGGCAGAACTTCCGCAGCACGAGGTACGCCGTCACCGGCGTTATGCAGCCGAGGATTACCGTCGCGACTGCCGGCCACGCCACGGCCCGGATCGGCGCATGGAATAATTCGACGCCGCCTTTCAACCCGATGGCAAACAGCAGATACGCCGCGATCAGACCGAAAGCATCTTTCGGGAGGGAAAGGTCCCCCCGGATGAGTCGGGCGAACAGGCCGAGGACGAAGGCGAGTACGGCGGGCGAAAGAAGATTGTCGAGCAACGGGGGCATCGGGGCCTTCAAAGTCCAGAGGCAGTTCCAACGAAAAAGGCCGGGCAGGACGCCCGCGTGGGCGATTCCTCCGGCCTCCGTCCCCCCGGGCGCGTGTCCCGATCGGCTGATTGGCTTGTTTTAAGGTATCGTCGGGCGGGCCACTCGACGATCGCGTTGTCGTTTGCCCCGCTCAACAAGGTATTTATGCGGACGAACTCGGATAAGTCAAGAGCCGATTATTCCCGGGTCGATTCGTACTGCGGTCGCGTCGCCAGCGTGAAAAGCAGGATGCTCTCGCCGGTACGGGTGCTGATGTCCGTGTGCAGACTGACGACCCCGACGCCGAGGATCTCTTTTAGCACCGCATCGAGCAGGGGCCGGCCATGCTCGATCAACTCCAACCGCACGCGTTTGATCAGATCGCGACCGCGGCTGCGCTCTTCGACTTGCGCCAGCTTCTGTTCTGCGGGCGTCAAGACCCCTTGGAGTCGCACGAGGATCATGTCGTCGATGAGGTACGTCCGCACCGCCAACGGCCCTCGGCCCATGTATTCTTTCTTGAAGCGGATCACGGCCTGACCGATCTCCGCTTCCAGCTCACCTTTGGTTTTCATTGAACGGTTCCTCGCATCACCCGCAGCGCCGCCTTCATCGAGTCGAACGCGAACTCGTCCTCGCGCAAGCTTTCGAGGGTCCGCCACTCGATGCCGGCGACGCCGTCGAGTTCTCGAGCCGACTCCGGATTCACCGCGGTTCCGGTGAAGAGCAGGTCGCACACCGGGTAGGTCACGCCCTTATAAAAGTACTGATTCGGGAACGAACCGAGGAACCGGACGTCGGCGATCTCGAGCCCGACCTCCTCGCGGGCTTCGCGACACAGGGCGTCTTCCGCTTTTTCGCCGATATCGATGAACCCGCCGGGGATGCCGAGCAACCCCTTCGCGGGCTCTTTCGCCCGCCGGATGACCAAGTACCGCCCGATGGCATCGGTCAGGAATGCCCCGGCGGAGACGGTCGGGTTGAAGTAGTAGGTGAAGCGGCACGCGGAACAGCGGAACGGGTTGGTTCCGGTCGGTGCCGTGGTCCCGCAACTCGGGCAGTGGCGAAAGTGGTCGATGGGAAGCATAGAATCTACCCCGTGCGGAGTTTGGAGTGCGGAATTCGGAATGAAATCCGAAGCGACCGAGCCGCAGCCTTTGTTTTCATATTCCGCACTCCGAATTCCGCATTCCGAATTTCTTTCAAGGACCCGCCATGCGGATATTGTTGACGAACGACGACGGCATCTACGCCCCCGGCTTGCGGGCGCTCCGCCGAGAGTTGATGAAGATCGGCGAGGTCATCGTCGTCGCCCCGGCGACCGAACAAAGCGCCACCGGGCATTCCGTCACGCTGCTGACACCGCTGTTGGTGACGGAAGTCTTCGACGATGCCGACCAGAGCTTCTTGGGTTGGGCGGTCGAAGGCCGTCCGGCCGACTGCATGAAGCTCGCGCTGCTCGAACTCTTGACCGAGCCGCCGGATTTGATCGTCAGCGGCCTCAATGCGGGGTCGAACGCCGGCATCAACGTGCTCTACTCGGGGACCGTCGCCGCCGCGATCGAGGCCGCGTTCTACCGGCACACGGCCATCGCCTGCTCCTTGGAGTACACGAAGAACGCCCGGCTCGATTGGCCGAAGGCCGCCGATTACGCGAGGCAGGTCGTGGAGCAAATTCTCGCGCACAGCCCGGCCAAGGGGAGCTTGTTCAACGTGAATATCCCGCCCTTGGAGCGGGGCGGCGTGAAGGGGATCCGCGTGATGCCGCAGAACGTGAGCGTCTACGAAGAGAAATTCGATCGGCGGACCAACCCGCGTGGGCGGACCTATTTTTGGACCAGCCCCGAGTTCGTTTGCCACGAGCCGCACCCCGATACCGACGTGACGGCCCTCGCGGAGGGTTTTATCACCGTCACGCCGCTGCAATTCGACCTGACGAACCGGCCGATGCTGGCCGAGATGGGGAATTGGCAATGGGGCTTAGGTGAGTGATCAAGGCTATGGCGAGCCGGCCAGCGTGAGCGGCCGGATTCTTGCAGTCGCTTCCAGAATCCGGCCGCTCACGCTGGCCGGTTCGCCCACTCAATCCCCGATCACGAACCCCATCATCACCAGATCTTCGCGGACATCGTCGACGTTCAGCTTCGGCTTCAGTTTCTTCAAGCAGCCGACGCTGATTTCATCGCCCGAGAGCAACTCCGTCACGGCGTCTTCGTCGAGTTCGACTTTGTCCAGAGTCAGGCATTCGTTGGCGAAATCGGTGTAGTACCCACGGATGCGCCCCAGCAGTTGCTCTTGGCCGTCGGCGTCTTTGCCCGACCCGGCCGGAGCGGAGACCGACCCTTTGGTCCACGTTTTGGTTTTGCCCGTGTTCCAGAGGCAGAACGTCGCGGTGTGGAACTCCGATTCGTCGTCGAATGGTTGCGCTTGAAGGACTGCGCTCAAAGTCGCGGGCAACGCGTCGTAGACGCCGGGATAGGCTTTGATTTGATCGGGCGTTTCGGCACGCGTGAACGGGTTCAACACCGATTTCGGGTCGAAACCGACAATGGCGGCGCCGGCTTTATGGAACAAGAATCGGCATTCGTTGCCCAGCGCATCTTTCCAAGTCGCGACATCGGCTGGGATCGACGGATCGTGCCAGAAGCGGACGTCGCGGTTCTTGTCGTGCAGCAACGAAATCACCGCCATGGCGCGAACCGTGTCGCGGAGATCGGCCGGCGTCAAGAAAGCAGCTTGCGGCATGGGGGCACTCATCGAGCAAAAGTCAATTATCTTAGTCTACGAGTTGGCCCGAAGGGAACCGCAGAAATCCGCCCGGGCCGGATCGGTATTCGTCGGTAGCCTGGGAGACGGCGTGCGAACGTGGCACGCGGTCCCCACGGCCGCGGCGATCAAACCCGCGTGGACAAACGCGAACGCCGCGAAATCCTTCGGCCACTTGGCCATCGGGTCATCCCAGCATCGTGCGGAATTGCTCGAACAAATAACCGCTGTCGTGCGGCCCGGCTGCGGCCTCCGGGTGGTACTGCACGCCGAACACGGGCAGATCGCGATGGCGGATCCCTTCGCAGGTGCCGTCGTTCAAGTTGCGGTGCGTGACCTCGACCGCGTCGGGCAGACTCGCCGGATCGACCGCGAAGCCGTGGTTCTGCGTGGTGATTTCGACCGTGCGATTCAATTCGTTGAACACCGGTTGATTCGCGCCACGGTGGCCGAATTTCAACTTGAAGGTGCTGGCGCCGAGCGCTTGCCCGATCAGTTGATGACCCAAACAGATGCCGAAGACCGGCTTCTTGCCGATCAATTCTTTCACGGTATCGACCGCGTAACCGAGAGCCGCCGGGTCACCGGGGCCGTTGCTGAGGAAGATGCCGTCCGGCTCGTAGGCCAGCACGCGCTCGGCGCTCCAGGTGCCGGGGACGACCGTGACCTTGCAGCCGACTTGCACGAGGCAGCGCAGAATGTTCCATTTCATGCCGTAGTCGATGGCGACGACATGTTTGAGGATCGGCCGCGCGGGGAGGACATGCTTCGACAAGCTGTCGGAGCCGCGATCCCAGACGAAGGCATTCTCGGGGACGACTTCCTTCACGTAGTCCTTACCCGCCATGCCGCCGTGGGCTTTCGCCCGGGCGACCAACGCGGCGTCATCGAGTTCGAGGCTCGACAAGATCCCCGCCATCGCCCCGCGCGTGCGCAGGTGCCGCACGAGCGCCCGCGTGTCGATCCCTTCGAGACCGGTGACGTTGCTCGCCTTCAAATAGGTATCGAGGCTGCGGTGGCTGCGGAAGTTGCTCGGTACTTGTGTGAGTTCCCGAACGATGAGGCCCTCGGCTTGGACGCCGTGCGATTCCTCGTCGTCGGCGGTGGTGCCGTAATTCCCGATCATCGGGTAGGTCATCGCGATGATTTGCCCCTTGTAGCTGGGGTCGCTAAGGATTTCCTGGTAGCCGGTGAGGGACGTGTTGAACACGACTTCGCCGATTTTTTCGCCCGCGGCGCCGAACGCGCGGCCGGTGAACACGGTGCCATCTTCGAGGGCGAGCTTAGCGATCGACATGGTGCAAACGGGGTCTCAGGGGTCGGTAGAACCAAACTAGTCGAATGATAGGGAAGTACGCGTCTGCGGCAAATTACGGCGCCAAACGATCTTTGATCCAAGCTCCGCCGATCCGCCGGAAGCGGATTCGATCGTGGAGCCGGCTGGTGCGACCTTGCCAGAATTCGAAAGTGTGCGGGACGATGCGATACCCGCCCCAGTTATCGGGTCGCGGCGGATCGCCATCGGGGAACCGCGATTGCAACTTCGCATGTTCAACTTCCAAAAACTCCCGGCCGGTAATGACCGCGCTCTGCGGCGAGGCCCACGCCCCGAGCCGACTCCCGAGCGGCCGGATGCGGTAATACGCATCCGATTCTTCGGTGGTCGATCGAGTGCAATCGCCCTCGATGCGGATCTGCCGTTCGAGTTCATCCCAGAGGAACACGGCCGCGACGGCCGGATTCGCCTCGATCTCTCGGCCTTTATGGCTGTCGTAGTTGGTGAAGAATGTGAAGCCGTGGTCGTCGAGCCCCTTCAACAACACCGTCCGCGCCGACGGTTTGCCATCGGGCGTCGCGGTGGCGAGCACCATCGCATTGGGTTCGTTGATCTTCGCCTCGAGGGCTTGACCGAACCAAATTTGGAACAGGGCGAACGGATCGTCCCCCGCCTCGGCTTCGGTCAGCCCGGCGAGGGAATAATCGCGGCGGAGATCGCTTAAAATGGTCATACCGAAATGATAGTCGCGGAACCCGAACTGCAGAATGCGGAGTGCAAAATCGCCGATTTCTACTTCGATTTGCCGCCGCTTCGCCTTCGGCAAGCTGGCCTTAGAAGACGAACTTTGATCTGCCCTTCGTCCATGAGTTTGTTGAACTTCGAAACGGAGCCCCGCCCGGAAACGATCGGGTCTCCGGTACGCCCCCTGCGTCCCCCGCAGGGACACCCGACCGCTCACGCGGTCCGGCTCGCCGGGTCGGGTTTACCCTTGCCTAAAACAGCGGCACCGGCGTAGCCGGTGCCGAAGGGTTGGGTTGCTTCGATTTGGTACCGAAGGGTTTACTTCTTGATCTACTCTTTCGGAAGTGTATCTGGAAACATCGGTTTCAAGTGTTCGGGGACCGGCGTCCCCTTATCGCGAAAGGCGATCTCGGCGTTGCGGACGGCGTGGTAGGTTTTCAATCCTTTCTCCACGATTTGCCCCGGAGGAACCAGCCCGCCGGGTCGTTCCGAGATTTGAATGGAAATGCAGAAGGTTTGCTCGTTCACAACGACCGTTTCGAGCCAGACGATGTCGCCAACTTTCACATCGGTCAGCAAGTAGGAGGTGCCTGCGGAGACGCTCGTTTGGAATTTGCCCGCCGCGAGGCGGTCGTGCGCGGGGTAGACGGTGACGGCTTTCTTATCAGGGCCCATCGTGATCGCATCTTTGGTGACGGCGACGACGGTGCCACCGACGTGGGTCGTTTCCGTGGGGCTGAAGTCCGTTTTGCGAACGGGTTTCGCGGGTTCGTCGGCTCGGCCGGTGAACGAAGTCGCCATTAGCGCACAGGTCACTGCGAGAATGAGTTTCATAATGCTCCAGAACGGGTAACGGAATCGGCACCGGGGCGCCGGTGCCGATGGGGGTTGCGGGGAAGCCAATCTCGCGGATCACTTCGGCTTGTTCACCGTCGGGATGACCGGCTTGAGGTGCTCCGGGATCGGCGTGCCCTTGTCACGGAACGCGATCTCGGCGTTGCGGCACTCGTGGTACGGGCACTTCTTTTCGCTCAACTGGCAGGGGGGAACCAAGCCGTCCGGGCGTTCCCGGATACTCAAATCGACGCAAAAGACTTGTTTGTTTTCGGTCATCAGTCCCGAAATCACGATATCTCCAACTTTAATATCCGATACGAGATAGGCGGTCGCCGCGCAGACCTTCTTATGAACGCCTCCCGCCGCCAAGCGGTCGTGGAAGGGGAATGAGAGCGGTCCTTTTCTCTCGTCGTTGATCAGAATCGATGTCTTGGTGATGGCCAAGACGGTGCCACAGCTGTGCTCCCGCTCGTGTATTTCAAAATCGACCTTACGGGCGCGAGCACCAGGCGGCTTTTCGTCGTCACCGTACGTTGGGGCAAGCAATAGCAACGCCCCAAACAGGCAAGCGAATCTCATGGCTTTCCCCAGTTGTAGAGAGGGTGTGACCCGGAGGAGATCGCACCCGATGCGCCGTGTCGGGCCATTACCACTCAAGGTCGTACTGGGTACGGGTGTTGTAGATTTGGCTGGTGAATCCCCCACCGACGGTGGGAAGAGTCGCGGGCGCCGGTATCCCGTTGGTCGCAGTGATGACGTTCCATCTCCGGGAGGGATTCGCCTTTGCAGGCAGCGCCAAACCAGTGACGACGGGAGTGATCGTCGCGGCCGGTGATCGAAGTCGCCAGCAAAGCGCAGGTCGCTGCGAGAATGAGTTTCATAACTTCCTCTTGTGTGTATGGAGTCCGGCGTTAGTCGGAGATGCCCACGAACTATGATTTTTTGCGAATGGTCGTGATTCCAGATGGCCCTCCCAGAGCGCCGCGGGAAGGGAATCGGCACCGGCGTAGCCGGTGCCGGGAGGTTGGGTTGCTCCGATGTTTACTTGAGGTGTTCCGGGATCGCCGTGCCCATATCGCGGAGGGCGATCTTGGCGTTGCGGACCTCGTGGTACGGTTTGGTTTTCCGGACCAATTGCCCAGGAGGAATCGTGCCGCCCGGCCGTTCGTGGATGCAGATGGCGACGCAGTAGGTGATTTTGGCCTCGATGAAGGTTTCGACCAAGACGATGTCCCCCGCTCTGACGTCGGTCAGCAAGTACGAGAAGCCGGGGGTGACGCATTTGTGAACCGTCCCCGCGGCGAGGCGATCGTGCGCGGGGTAGGTCGTCACGCACTTCTCTTTGTCTTCCGTATCGACGATCATGATGGAGTCTTTCGTCGCCGCCAGCACGATCCCGACCGTCGACCTCGTCTGCGTGCCATTGAAATCGATCGCCCGCTCTCGCTTAGGTGGCGGTTTCTCTTCGGCTGTCAGGAGGGCGGTGGGACAGGCCAACAACGCGACGGAAAGCAGGTATTTCAGGTTCATGGCAATCTCGGAATGGGAAATGACGGACGGGTGGACCGGGCGGTAAGCACACAAACTGCAAAGTGGGCAGCGCTTAGCGCAGGAAGATCACGTACTCGTAATAACTGAACGGAGTTTTCGCGGGCCAAGCGCAGAGCCGTTCTTTGCGCGGGATATTGCCATTGTACGCGGGGTACGCGGCGGAACTAGGCCTCAACCAAGCGTGATCTCGACCCGTTTATTTTCTGCGAATGCCAAAAAGCTTGAAATCCTCGACGGTTTCCGGGGTCTGTGGATGGAGACGCATCCCGCAGATCCGTACGCCGAAGAGGATTCCGAGTGAAAACTATT
>JANXTU010000135.1 GCA_025352235.1 Fimbriiglobus sp. | reverse complement strand
GGGCTCCTCATTTTGTCGGCGGTCGCGTTGACGCTGTCGTCGGTCCGCCCGCCGTTCACTGCCGCGACCCCGGCGGTGGCGCCGATCATCGGGGCGCATTACTACCCGTGGTACGAGCGGGAACGGTGGGCGAATCAACCCACGGCCGACACCCCGAAGTTGGGGCGCTACACCAGTGCGGATCGCGCGGTCGTCGCCGAGCACATCCGGGCGGCCAAGCGGGCCGATCTCGATTTTTTCATGCTCTCGTGTTTGTCGCCGGACGGCCCGGAAGCGAAGACGCTGCGGGAAGCCGTGCTGCCCGAATTGGACCTCGCGCAATTCCCGTTCTCGCTGCATTACGAAACGCCGATCGCCCTCGGTTTGCGTCCGGAGAAGACCATCGACTTCGCGGCGAAACTGCCGGACGGAATCACGGCCGGGGATCGATTCATCGAACAGTTCGACTACTTGACCGAAATGTACTTCTCGCCGTGGCAACTACCTGCGAATCGACGGCAAGGCCGTGGTCATGCTCTACTTGGTGCGGAATTTCGCAAACGCAGGCCCGTACCTGAAAATCGTCCGCGAGCGCGCGGCCGCACGCGGGGTCGATCTGTACCTGATCGCGGACGCGATGTTTTGGGAGAAGCCCGGCGATCTCGATTGGCCGTTTCTGCGGGAACACTTCCAAGCCGTGACGGGTTACAACCTCTACGAGCGGGACGATTATCTCGCGGGGGTCGAGAAACAGTATTCGGCGACCAACCGGGCGGCGCGGGCCCAGGGCATGCGGATGATCCCGCACGCCATGCCGGGGTACGACGACACGAAATTGCGCGGTGCCGAACGGACCAAGTTCGACCGCCGCGACGGGGGGTTCTACCGGGACTATTGGAAGATCGCGGCCAAGTTCGTCGTCCCCGACCAGCGACTGCTGCTGATCACGACGTTCAACGAATGGCACGAAGGGACCGAGTTGGAACCGTCCGTCGAATACGGCGACCTCTATTTGAAGTTGACACGCGAGTTGGCCGGCGAGCTGCGGAAGAAGTAGCTCACTTCTCGAAGCGCTTGCGGATCTTCTCGGCCTCGGCGGTTTTGTTCTGGCCCTTCAGCGCGTCCAGAAGGCTGTCGCGGGCTTCGGCGTTGGTCACGTCGATGCAGATCGCATCGCGGGCGTAGACCTCGGCTTCGGCGAAGCGGCTCGCGTCGAGCGCCGCCTTGGCGAGCTTCAACCGGGCGTCGAGGTCGTCCGGGTCGTGCCCGACGACTTCCTTCAACAGTGGTAGCAACTTCTCGGATTCGCCCGTCATCTTGTAAATGCGCACGAGTTGCTCGTTCCAGTCGGCTTCGAGCGGGGCGAGCTTCTTCGCCTTCTCGAACATCTTCGCGGCCTCGGGGAACTCCTTGTTCCCGAGGTGTAGCCGGCCGATACTCGCGATCAGCTTCACGTCGTTCGGGTTCGCTTCCAAGCCTTCGTCGAGCGCGGCCTTGGCGCCCTCGGGGTCTTTGGCACGGTCGAGTAACTTGGATTTTACGATGCTCGCCAGCCCGTGGCCGGGCTTGGCTTCGAGGATCTCATCGACCAGTTTCTTGGCGTCGGTGACTTTGTTCCGGCGCAGGTGCTGCTCCGCGAGGCGGGCTTTCAGGTCGTTGTCTTTCGGGTTCTCTTTCACGGCGTCGACGAGTTCGTCGAAGGTCAACACCTTCTCGACCGGTCCGCCGGCGGGGGCGGAGCCCTTCAGGATCTCCGCGACGAATTCCCGGTAGCCCACTTCGAACTCGGCTTGGCTCGCGCCGCAGGCGGCCCGGATCACCGAGGCCGTGTCCTTGCCGGCCTTGTATTCGTTCAGCACCTTCGCCACCGCTTCTTCGCCGTGCGTCTTGGTCAGGTAGTCCACGTAAATCTGGCTCTGGCAGTAGGCCAGCGTCCATTCATCTTGGCTTTTGGGCCGGACGAATCCGAGCAGAATGGTGTCGAGGTTCAGCAGCGTCTTCGACGCGAATCGATCTCGGAGGATCGCGGTCCACGCCGGTGAACGGCTCATGTTTTCGTTCCGCACCGCGAGGCCTTCGGTGACCCAATGC
>JANXTU010000131.1 GCA_025352235.1 Fimbriiglobus sp. | reverse complement strand
CGTGGTCAACATCGACGATGTGAAGCTTTTTCTCGAGCGCAACAAGCACGCCCGGATCGCGCTGCATAGTGACGGCAAATACGATGGCGGCGACTTCCGCAGCGCCGAGTGCATCGCGCTTCTGAAAGAGGCGGATATCGTTGTCACCAACCCGCCATTTTCCCTATTCCGCGAGTACGTCGCCCAAGTCGTGGAGTACGGCAAGAAATTCGTGATCGTTGGTCCCAAGAACGCTGTCACCTATAAGGAGATATTCCCGCTCATCAAGGACACAAAATTATGGCTCGGAGCGGGGTTCGCGAATGGAAACGCTTACTTCAGCATTCCTGGCGACGGCGGTCGGGATTTTGCGGATGGAGTCTATGACGAGAGTACGGGACTTGTGAAGTTTCGCAATGTCGGCTGGTTCACAAACTTAGATCATGGGCGCCGCCACCAAATATTGCCCCTCATGAGTATGATGGACAATTTGAAATTCAGCAAGCACAAGCAGATGAATGGCAAAGCGGCGTACGAACAGTATGACAACTACGATGCCATTGAAGTGCCGTACACCGACGCGATTCCCGATGACCACGATGGCGTGATGGGTGTCCCGATCAGCTTTCTCGATAAATACAACCCCGAACAGTTTGAGGTTGTGGGTACCACGGAGTCCAATGACCCTGAGAATGCGTTTCGGACGCGGGTGTACACGTCTCTGGAGTGCCGCGACGCGTATCAGAAGTTATTCGGCAAGGCGGGCGTCTATGACCTCAACGCTTCAGGGGTCGTGAATGGCGTCAAGGTATTTAAGCGCGTCCTCATCCGCCTACGCCCCCGGCCCGCTATAGGGAGAAAAATGTGAAAAGCACGCTCAATACCAACACCACGGTCGGCGATATCTGCGATGGGTTTGTGTACAACGAATTGGAGGGCAAAGGGCTCTTCGGATTGGGAGGGAAGCTCACCATCCAGCCGGAGTACCAGCGCAACTTCATATATGCGGAGAAAGGCGGCAGCAAGGAGCAGGCGGTCATCCTATCATTGCTCAAGGGGTATCCCCTGGGCCTAATCTATTTCAATACGGTGGCGCAGGACAAGTTCGAAGTGCTCGACGGCCAGCAACGCATCACCAGCATCGGGCGGTTCGTGACAAACAAGTTCGCGATCATGGACAACGGCAATCCGAAGAACTTCGATAGCCTGCCCGCCGACCAACAAGCCAAGATTCGAGAGTCGAAACTGCTGATCTACGAGTGCGAGGGCACGGAGACCGAGATCAAGCAGTGGTTTGAGACGATCAACATCGCCGGCGTGCCACTCAACCCGCAGGAGCTATTGAACGCTATCTACTCCGGGACATTCGTAACGCTCGCGAAGGCCGAGTTCAGCAACAGCCAGAACTCGCACATCCAGAAATGGCGCGCCTACGTCAAGGGTAGCGCCAACCGGCAGGAGTACTTGGAGCGGGCGCTGGACTGGGTGAGCAAGGGGGATATCGGCGGCTACATGAGCCGGCACCGGAACGACACCAACATCAAAGAGCTGAAGAACTACTTCAACAGCGTGATCGACTGGGTTTCCACCGTGTTCATCGACGTCCTCCCAGAAATGAAGGGATTGGAATGGGGCAGGCTGTACGAAGAGTACCACGGCCAGTCCTACGATCCGAAGAAGCTGTCGGATGCTGTGAAAAAGCTCGCCGCCGATCCGCAGGTGACGAGTCGCAAAGGAATCTTCGAATATCTCTTAGGCGGTTCGGTGGCCAAGAAGTTATTGGCGGTTCGCGTCTTCGATGACAAGATCAAGCAGGTCGCCTTCGCGAAGCAGTCGCAAGCCGCCAAGGGCAAGTCCAACTGCCCGCTCTGCGCGATTGGGGACAACGCGAACACGAGCAGGATCTATCAGTTCGAGGAAATGGACGCCGATCACGTTGCCGCATGGAGCAAGGGCGGCGACAGTTCCGCCAAGAATTGCGAGATGCTTTGCAAAACCCACAACCAGTCCAAAGGCAATCGATAATGTCGGCGTGCCACATCCCGGCGCGATGAGCGGGCTCCGCTGCCGGACCGCTCGCATGGCCCACCGACTTGACTAGAGCGGACTTCGGTTTTTCCTAGCGGGCAAATCTGCTTGGCTGGCTGTGGCGACCGTCCGATGGAGTTTGAACCCTTCTCCGCCCCAACGGGGCCGACTTTTATAGCCTGGGGCGGAAGCCCCAGGTACCGACGACCTCTCTTTTTCGCCCTGAAGGGGCCGTCTTGCCCGACGCCGGCCCCTTCAGGGCGAAGAGAATTGGAACTTGGTTCCCAGGGCTCCCGCCTTGGGCTATAAAAGTCGGCCCCGTTGGGGCGGAGAGAAAACTGGACCGCTACGAAAACGTGATGTCCGCTCTAATCGCCAACTTGCCGCCGCCGATGCGGTCCTGATGCGGATGGGCGTGGAGATGCATCACCCCATCGTCCGGCCGAAGAGGCCGGCCATCGCCTTCAGCTTCGCCAGCATCGCGTCCAGCGTGGCGAAGTCGATCGTCTGGGCGCCGTCGGAGACGGCGTGGTCCGGGTCGGGGTGGGCTTCGATCATCACGCCGTCGGCGCCGGAGGCCATCGCGGCGTAGGTCATCGCGGGGACGTACTGGCGCTTGCCGGTGCCGTGGCTCGGATCGACGAACACCGGCAGGTGGCTGAGCGCCTTCGCCGGCGGCACCACCGAGAGGTCGAGCGTGTTCCGGCTGTGGTCGGAGAACGTGCGCACGCCGCGTTCGCAGAGGATCACGTCGTAGTTGCCGCCGGCCATGATGTACTCGGCCGCCATCAGCCATTCTTCGAGGGTGGCGCTCAGGCCGCGCTTCAGCAGCACCGGTTTGCGGCAGAGCCCCACGCGCTTCAGCAGCGAGAAGTTCTGCATGTTCCGCGTGCCAATTTGGATGATGTCGGACGCCTCTTCGACGGCGGCCGCGTGCTCGGTATCCATGAGTTCGGTGACGATGCGGATGCCGGTCTTTTCGCGAGCTTTCGCCAGTAATTTCAGTCCTTCGAGGCCCATGCCTTGGAAGCTATACGGGCTGGTGCGCGGTTTGAAGGCCCCGGCCCGCAAGAACGGGATGCCCCGGCCCATCAGGTGCTCGGCGGTGCGCATCGTGGTCGCTTCGTCTTCGACGCTGCACGGCCCGGCGATCATCGTGAACGTCTTCGGGCCGATTTCGACCTCGCCGAAGCGGAGGGTCGTCGACTCCTTCTTCATCTCGCGGCTGGCGAGCTTGTACGGCTTGGTGACGCGGATGGCGTCCTCGACGCCGGGGAGGACTTCGAAGTGCGATTTGTCCACGGCGCCGGTGTTGCCGGTCATGCCGATGGCGGTCCGCGTCGCCCCCGGCAGCGGATGCGGAATGAGGCCCTGCTCGGTGATCGCAGCCACCACCCGTTCGATCTGGGCCGGCGTGGCATCCGATCGCATGACGATCAACATCTGGAGATCCTTCGGGCGATGAAAGAGTGCCTATTGTATGCCGGTCGCTCAGTCCATCTCGTAAATGTGCTCTCCGCCGTGGCGCGGGTTGCCGATGAGCTTTTGATCGCGCCTGGCGATCACGAAATCGAGGTGTTCGAGGGGAATTTGCCCGATGAGCACGGGGACCCCGTCCGGCACTTCGATGACATCCATCGTGCAGGTCGTAGAGGGTCGTTTCGGTCGGGCCAACGCTGCTCGTCACACGTTTTCGGGGTCGCAAGTTCCGGGTCGAGCGTTACAGGCCGCCGCACTTGACGTAGAAGGAGACGTCGATGACGCCCAGCGCGACGGCTTGCACCAAGATGCCCCAGCCGAGACCCTTCAACGCCGGCTTCGACCGCGTCGCCAGGATGAGGCCCAGTGGCAAGTAGATCGCCTGCAAGGCGAGGTTGATCGCCAGCACGCCCCGCAGTTCGTCGAGGGGCAACGGCTCTTGGACGAACGAGGCCCAAGCGATGATGCCGTCAATGATGCCCCAGATGCCGCACATCAGCCAGAAGCCGCGGTACGACTCGCGTGGGTTGGCGTAAAGCCCGGCGACGGCGGCCCCGAGCGACGCCAGCGCGAGGGCAAACAAGGAAGCCACGAGCTGATGCGGAATCATCGATCGGGTCTCACCGGAGTCAACGGGGTAATCCCCTATGAGTAGCGAGTGCGACAAGACCAAGTCCACTGTGGCCGGTGTCTCGGTCGCCGTCGGGATTCGGTTCAAGAGAGGCTTCGATTTGGATACGCACTCGCTCGGAGTGCAAACGGCATCGGAAGGCCACGGCCTCCCGATGTTTCACCCCCAGTTATCCCAACTTGGTCACTTGGTCTTTGAAGTAGGTCAGGCACTTCTTCACGTCGGGGGCGGGATCGTTTTCGTTGGCTTCGTACTCGATGGCGATGTACCCCTTGAACTTCACTTCCTTCAGGGCCTTCAGCACGCCGAGGACGTCGAGCACGCCGGTCTTGTCGCCGTAGGGGACATCGGTTTTGCGTTTGTTGTCGTGGTCCTTCAGGTGCAGGCCGAAGTTGCGGGCGCCCATGATCTTGATCTGCTCGACGGGGTCGAGTTTGATCTCGAGCTGCGCCGCGCGGATGAGGTGGCCGGTGTCGAGGCAAGTGCCGATGAGTTCGTGGTGGTTCTTCAGGGTCTTCATGATCATTTCAGCATCGCGCCAGCGGTGCATCTTGCCGCCGCCGGCGGGGCCGTGCGGGTGGATGGCGATGGCGATCTTGTACTCGGCGACGAGTTTATCGAGGCTGTCGAAGCTGTCCAGGTCGGGATCGGCGCTGAGGAACTTGGCCCCGAGCGCTTTGGCGAACTCGAATAGCTTCCGGTTCTTGTCGGTGTCCTTGCTGAAATTTTCGACGCCGAACGCGACCGGCTTCACGCCGTACTCGGCGCACATCTTCAGGATGCCCTTCAGCGTTTCGGGCTTGGTGTCGGTCGGGATGTGGCCGCGGTAGAACTCGGCGTTCGCCAAGCCCAAGCCTTGGGTTTCCTTCAGCGCCCGTTCGAGGTTGAACTTGCGGAAGGTGTAGCTTTGGACGCCGACGGTGAAGCCGCCGAACGGATCTTTTTCTTCGGCGGTTCGCCCGAAGGTGGCGGTGCCGATCACGGCGGCGGACCCGAGGAGGAACGAACGGCGGTCGAGAGGCGCGAGCATGAATTGGCTCCGGGAGAGGAATCGGGCACGTGGGGATTGTATGCGAATGGGACCGGCCGATTACCGGCTCAGTCCTTCGGGTTTAGCGAGCACCCGCTCGGGGACCTTGTTGACTTTGGCCAGCTCGAGTATTGGAGCGAGCGCGTTGCCGGGAATCGCCGCTTGCAGCACCGCCGCTTTGCCGAGCACCTTCGGGTTTGGCATCAGGGCGTGCGCCCCGGTCGCGCTCAACTTGGTTTTCTCTTGGCCCGCCTTCAAGTAGACCAGCGGCGTCTTCTCTTGAAAATCGAGCAGCAGTAGGCGGTCGCCCGCCTCGAAACCCAGCGTGAGGATCTTGTCGGATTCGATCCAGCGCAGCGACTTCGGCACCCCCGCGGCCGCGGGCAGGGGAATGCGCCAGACCGCCGCCGCAGTCGCGCCGGGGTTTTCCGTCGCCACTTTGTCGACGATCAGCACCTCTTGGTCGGCGCCGCCTTCGGGCGTTTGCACGAGGGCCGTGTGGATCACACTGCCCCCTTCCACTTGCCCGGCCACGACCGTCGGGACGCCGGTCAGCGCCGGCACTTTGATCTTCGGGGAGAACTGCCCCGTCTTCCACCGCACCGACTTCAACCAACCTTTCCCCGCCAGTTGCCCGTATTCCGAGACGCGCTGGCGCGGCCCTACCGCCACCGGCGATTTCTCCGGATCGGGGGTTCCCGTCACGGTGCGCTGCCTCTCCTTGATGTCCCAAACATCGACCGCGCCGAATTTGTCCACCGCCGCGACGAAGTTCCCCTCCGGATCGCCGAAGCCGAAGGCGATGGGCCCCTCGCGCTCGGGCAGACCGGCGTAAAGGTCGAGGCCGTCGAACAGTTTGGACTTCGTTCGGAAATCGTAGACGGTGAGCCGGCCTTGCGGAGCTTCGATCGCGATGCGGTCTCCGGAGTCGGAGATGTCGAAGATCCGGAGCCCCGCGATGCGGTCGGCCGGGGCGGTGAATTCCAAGGCCGTCTTGCGCTCGAGATCGAAGCGGACGAAGGTGTCCTCGGCGCCGCGACCGTTGAAGCCGGCTTGGCTTTGATAGATGGCCAGCAGCATCGGCCCGTGGAGGGGGTGGTCGAAGCCGTGGATCTGTCGGACGGAGTCGGGCGAAAAGGGGAGCGGCGTCAGTGTGCCCGGCGCGACGACGACACCGGTGGCGGGGAGATCGGCCGGCACGGTGAACGGCGTCACCACTGGACCGACGGGCTTGGGCGGAGGAGTCGTCGGTTCCGTGCCGCTGGCCGGTTTGGTCGGCCGCGTCGAACCCGGCTTCGCGGACTCGTCTTTCTTAGTCGGGATCGTGCCGACGGTCACCGTCGCTTTGCTGATCGCTTCGGCCGCGGGCTTCACGACGACGAAGAAGTACACCCCCGCGGCCGCGCCGCACCCCAGGACGAACGCCAATCCACCGAGGATGTAGAGCATCTTCTTGCTCTTCGCGGGCTTCGCCACCCCCTTCTTTTTGGGTCGATCGTCGTACTCTTCGTCGTCCTGTTCGTCCTCTTCGCGGGGCTTCTTTTTTTTCGACTTCGGCCGATCGTCCTCGTCATCGTCTGAGATCGGCACCGGCGCCCCGAACGTGAACTGCGACGCGTGCGGCGGGGCTGGCACGTGGATCGGCGCCGCATCTTCCGAAGCCCCCGGCATGGCGAACGTCGGCTCCCCCCCGATCAGCGGCTTCTCTTTGGGTTTCTTCTTTTTCTTCGGCCGGTCGTCGTCGACCTCGCTCGGCGAGGGCGCAACGGCCACTTTCACGACCGCCGGGAGCGGCTCATCGAATGCGGAATCATCGAGCGCGATTGCTTCAGCGAGGGCGGGCGCCGGTTTCGGCACTTCGACGACGCTGAGCATCTGGGTATCGCCGACGCTGTCGATCGGTTCGCCGGGGTTGGGCACCTTGAATTTTTCTTGGCACTTCTTGCAGCGCACCTTTTTGCCGACGACTTCGTCCGGGGCGCGCAGTTTTGAATGGCACTTCGGGCAGATCACGTCGATGGGCATAGTGGAATCCCGGACGATAATGGGCCGCAGACCTGTTTGGTTACGTTACACGCCGTCCGCGGACGGGGCAATGAGTCCCCTGGCCCGAGGCGATCTCACCGGTTCTCGAAGAGCACGTCCATCCGCCGGCCGGCGCACACGCGGGACGGGCGGTCCGTGCTGTCGCGGATTTCGCTGTCGGGGTCGATGCCCAACGCCCGGTAGACGGTCGCGCCGACATCGTACGGAGTGAACGACTCGGTCACCGGCCGCGCTCCGACTTTGTCCGACTTGCCGATGACCCGACCTCCGGCGACTCCGGCGCCGGCGAAGAGGCCCGAATACACTCCGGCCCAGTGGTCGCGCCCCGCGATTTTCTCGCCGGGGAGCGTCGAAATCTGCGGCGTCCGCCCGAATTCCCCGAGCGCGGCGACGAGTGTCCGATCGAGCAAACCCATCGATTCCAATTCGTCGGTCAAGGCGGCGAGGCCCTGGTCGAGCCACGGGAGCAAGCGCGTTTTGAGCTTGCCCCAGTTGTCGGTGTGGGTGTCCCAAGTCTGGACGATTCCCATGTTCGCTTGAACGATCGGCACGCCGGCCCCGATCAAACGCCGGGCGAGTAGCAGCGACTGGCCGAAGGGGTTGCGGCCGTAACGGTCGCGGACTTTCGCCGGTTCGAGTTCGAGTTTGAACGCGTCCGCCACGCGCCCCGAGGCGAGCAACTCGAAGGCCTGCCGCCGGTGATCCTGGAACGCGAGATCGCCGCCGCGGCCCGCCCCCAGTCGCTCTAGCAGATCCCTCCGCTGTTCGAAACGGACCCGGTCGGTCCCGGCGGGGAGGGCGAACGCGTCCATTCGGAAGTCCGGCGAATTCGGATCCTGCGTTACCAGCATCGGGTCGTGCGACGGCCCGAGGAACCCGGCGTGCTGGCCGGGCCACGTCAGCGGCCCTTCGATCAGCGAATGCGGCAGCGTGACGCCGTTCGGGATGCCGTCGCGCCGGGGTCGGAGGTAGTCCAAGCCGGCGGCGTAGCAGGGCCAGTCTTTGCGCGACAGGACGTTGTCGAGGTCGGTGCCGCGCTGGTTCGGCATCGCCGCGCCGGTCAGCAGGCGGTGGCTGCCGGGCAGGTGGCCGTTCTCCCCGTGCGACAGCGACCGCACGAGCGCCCAGCGCTTCATCCGCTCGGCCAGCCGGGGCAAGTGTTCGCAAATCCGGATGTCGGGGACCGCCGTCGCGATCGACCCGAACTCCCCGCGGATTTCGGACGGGGCATCGGGCTTCATGTCGAGCGAATCGAGATGGCTCAAACCGCCCGTGAGATTGACGAGGATCACCGAATGCGCGCGGGCCTCGGGGGCGCCGGCGGCCGAGCCGGTTGCGGGGACCGCGAACCCGATGGCGGCGCCCGCCCCGATTTTCAGGAAGTCGCGGCGGCCGGGCGGAATGGATTGAGGCATGGCAAATCCCGACGGAACGTGGAACTGGCGGTAGAAGCATCATAGCGGATGCGCCGGTCGTCCGAAAGACTGCGCGTCTCCGTACAATAGTCACATCTCCCCCGCCGACCGAGACCCGCCATGTCCATGACGATGACCGAGCAAGTGTTGGCGAAAGCCGCCCGACGCGACGGAGTTCGCGCCGGTGAGACCGTGTGGGTCGACGTGGACGTGCAGATGACGCACGACGTCTGCGGGCCGGGGACCATCGGGATCTTCAAGAAACAATTCGGCGAGAACGCGAAGGTCTGGGACGCGGACAAACTCGTGATCATCCCGGACCACTACATTTTCACCAGCGATCCGATGGCGAATCGCAACGTCGATGTGCTGCGCGCGTTCGCCAAGGAACAGGGGCTGAAGTACTACTACGACGTCGGCACCGAGAATTACAAAGGCGTCTGCCACATTGCTATGCCGGAGGAAGGGCACACGCGGCCCGGGGAAGTGCTCCTCGGCACCGACAGCCACACCTGCACCGCCGGGGCCTTCGGCGAATTCGCCACCGGCATCGGCAACACCGATGCGGCATTCGTCCTCGGCACCGGGAAAACTTGGCTGAAGGTGCCGCCGACCATCCGCATCGTCTTCACCGGGACGCTGCCGCCTTACCTCATGGCCAAAGATTTGATCCTCGCGGTCATCGGCGACATCGGCGTGGACGGGGCGACGTACCGGGCGCTCGAGTTCGACGGCGACGGTGTGTTCGCGCTGAACATCGAAGAGCGAATGACGCTCTGCAACATGACCATCGAAGCCGGCGGGAAGAACGGCATCATCCCGGCCGACGCGGTCACGACGAAATACGTGGACGAACGCGGCGTCAAGACGGGGAGCAAGCCCTACACGATCTTCAAACCGCTGACTGGGGCCCAGTTTTTCAGCGAATATGTGTACGATGTCTCGAAGCTGGAACCGGTCGTGGCCAAACCGCACAGCCCGGACAACAAAGCGTCCGTGACGGAGTTGAAAGGCACCAAACTCGACCGGGCTTACATCGGCAGTTGCACGGGCGGCAAGCTCACCGACTTCCGCGCCGCGGCGGCGATCTTGAAGGGCAAAGAAGTCCGGATCGACACCTTCGTGGTGCCCGCGACGACCGAAGTGGCCCGCGGGCTCGACACGGAAATGATCGGCGGCGTCAGCTTGCGGAACATCTTCCTGAACGCCGGGGCCAAGATCGGCGATGCGTCTTGCGCGGCTTGCTTGGGAGGCCCGTCGGACACCTTCGGCCGGTTGAACACGCCGATCAGCTGCATCAGCACGACCAACCGGAACTTCCCCGGCCGGATGGGCCACCGCGAAGCGAAGGTGTATCTGGCCTCGCCGTTGACGGTCGCGTCGAGCGCTTTGACGGGGACCATCGAAGACCCGCGGAACTTCATGGCGTAATGCCGTGAGCCATCTGCAATGCGAAACACCCCCGGACTTCCGGGGTGTTTCGCGTTGTCGGCCTCTCGGAGAGAGGCGATTCAGATCAGGTTCGCGGGAACGGATTGGCCGGTGGGAGACCGGGAACCGGAGGAGTCACCTCTGGAGGCGGGGACACCGGCGAGGGTGGGGGCGGTGGCGAGTTCGACGGATAAACGATCGGGGGGGATTGGGTAGGATCCGCCAAAGGAACCCCACTCGGGTTTTCACGCGATTCCAAGATTTCGAGTCGCAGACGCATAGGAATCTCCTCCGAGAATGAAGTTCATCGCCCTAGACGAACTCGACAGATAAATTAGACACGACGTTTTCGATTGTCAGCGCGAATTAATGCTCGGATCTGAAATAGTTTCGGGCGAGTTGAAACTGCGCGCAGAAGTTCCGCTGATCCGAGAATCCCGACCTGAAATTTGAGGCCTCGTCGCAATCGAATTCCTGTGCTGGCTGAAAACTTGCGTGGGGCATGAATTCGGACGCGGACAAGTAGCCAGATCGCCGGTGCAATTCGTATCTCTGGCACAATCCTGAGATATTGCCCAGCCTGCCGGGGCCAGTCAATTCTTGCCGAGAATCAAGTCGAGTGCCCAGCAACCGCGGGCGTGAACTTGCGGAATCCGGAGGTGGAGGAGCAATTCTTCGTCGGTGCAGCCTTCTTCTTCCAGCGCGTCGGCGAGGATCGGATAGCGATCGTAAGCCTGATCGCGGTGGATGGCTGCGGCGATGGCACGGGCCGATTCCGAAACGCGGATCAGCCAACCGGGGGGCGGCCGCTCGGCCGTTTGCATCCAAACCGGAACGGCCGTCCGCGGGGCGAACGGGTTGCCGATGATTTCGCGGAAGAGGTCGCAGAGCTCGCGGTGGCGCACCTTCGCGGCCGCTTCGCCCAACCCTTTGCCAGCGTCCCGTGCGGCGGCGGCTTCGACCCACCCGAAGTTGCGGTGGATGGCCACGTCGAGCGGGGTGCTCACCGCCGCGCGGAGGGCGACGGCGGCGGCGTAATGGGCCGTGAGGCGATTGCCCCCGTCGGCTTCGCGTTCGAGGCGTTGGGCGTCGGTGTCCGCTCGCCGGAACGCGTCGAGGGGGGCGGCGCCTTCCGCGTAGTTCTCGATGGCGGTCAAAATCGGCCGGACGCGTTCGGCGGGGAGGTGGTCGAGCACCATCCGGCAGGCCGCGCACATCAGCAGTTGCAGCTTGCGCGAACTCGTCCGGGCGCAGATGTAGCGCCGCATGGTGTTGGCGCCGGTCGTGGTCGTTTGCCAGTCGATTTCAGTCATGGGTTTCAGGCATCTTAACAAATCGCCTCCGGCCCATGAACCCCAACCGGCTCAGGGCGGTAGGGAATCGAGCGCGGTTGCGTACACCGCGCGGATCGCGCCGCGCACGGCATTCAATTCCGCCCGGAACACCGCGGCCGCCGGCGTTCCGTCTTCGGCTTCGAAGCCGGCGCGGCGGGCCAATTTTTCGAGGTCGTCCCGATCGTCCGGGATTTCCGTCAACGGGCGGTCCGTCACGATGCGCAGCCGCGCTTCGACGAAGCGCAAAAACGAGTAACCCCGCCGGAGCGTCTCGATCCGCTCGCCGGGGAGCAATTGCGCCGCTTCAAAGGCGTCGAGGGCGTCCCAAATATTGGATTGCAGAATCGACGGGTGCCCCGCCCCGTGCCGCAGCATCAGCCACTGGGCGAGGAACTCGACGTCGACCAACCCGCCGGCGGCCCGCTTCAAGCTCCTCGGGCTCGCGGCCGCTTCCATCCGCGATCGCATCGAGCGGATTTCCTCGGCGACAGACCGAGAACACGGTTGGCTGAGCACCGCCGCGTGGATCGCGGCCATTGTCGACGCGGCAAATTCAACGTCGCCCCGCAGCACCCGGGCCCGCGTCAGCGATTGACGCTCCCAGAGTTGCACCCCCGTTCCGGCGAAGTAGCGGCGGAATTCTCCAAGCGGGAGGACCAAGCTCCCCGATTTCCCCGTCGGCCGCAAGCGCATGTCGACTTCGTACAGACGGCCGAGCGGCCCAGGGCGGCTCGTCAATTTGATCGCGCGCTGCATCAACTCCGTGAAGTAATGGAAGTTGGTCGTCGGCTCGCAACCTTGGAAGTCCCCCGAGAGCGTGTGCCCGTCCCCCTCGTAGATGAGGAGCAAATCGAGGTCGCTGTGGTAGCTGATCTCCCGGCCGCCGAGTTTCCCCAAACCGAGCAACGCGTAGCGGCATTCGTCGCCGCCCGGCCCGCGCGGGGTTCCCAACCGCGATCGCACGGTCGGTTCCACGAGGTCGAACACCGCGTTCAAAATCGTATCGGCGACGGCGCTGAGCGCGGCGGTCGTCTCGCGGATGTCGGCCTTGCCGAGCAAGTCGCGCACGCCGATGCGCAGGAATTCGTCGTCTTGGAAGCTGCGCAGGATCGGGTCGGGGTCGCTAGCCCCGCGCAGCAGTTCGCCGAGTTCGGCCGCGAGTTCCCCGGCCCGCCGCGGTTGATCGAGCATCAGGCTGTCGAGGAGTTGATCTTCCATCCCCGCGTTGCGGATCAAGATCGCCGAGAGGTACGGGCTGTAGGCGCACAAGTCGACGTACAGCTTCAAACTCGCCGGGTTGAAACTGAAGAGTTCGTACAAGACCGCCTTGGCCCCGAGCGACGCCGTGACCTGCTCGAAGCTGTTGAGCGCGCCGTCCGGGTCGGGCGTCGCGGCGAGAGCCCGGAGCAATTGCGGGGCGATACTGGCGAGGAAATGCCGGCAGCGCCGGTGCGAGAGGAACGGCACCGACTCCTGCGCGAGCCGGTTGAGGTTGAGGTACGCCGTGGGGATGTCGCGGAACGGGTAGCGGCCCAAGGCCGCGCGGATCGCGCCGGCGTCCGGGTTCGGGTCGAGGATCAAATCCGACTCGGGTTCGGCTCGGCCTTCCGATTCCGCGAACGTCTGATGCAACAGGTGGTCGAGAATCGTCCGGTCGACGGCGGTTTTGTCGATGTAGTCTTTCAGAAACAATTCGAGCGGCTCGATGGCGAGGGCGCGGGCATCGAACGTCGCGCCCGGCCGCTCGTCGATGGGGGAGCGGCGCTGGGCCGGGAACTCCGAGACGGGGAGCGCCGCCTCGGCGACCGACGCGGCGACCTCCGCGCCGTATCCCATCCGGAGGGCCAGTTTCCGCAGTTCGTCGGGCGACGTCGGCAACCGGTGGGTTTGCCAATCGAAGAGCAATTGCAGGCGGTGTTCGGTCTTCCTCAAAAATCGGTACGCGTCGGCGAGGATGTACGTTTCTTGCGGGGTCAAACAGCCGGCCATTTCGAGCGCTTCGAGCGCCAGCAGGGTGTTCCGCTGTCGCACGGCCGGGAGGTCGCCGCCGTTGAGCAACTGCAGAAACTGCACCGTGAATTCGATGTCGCGGATGCCGCCGCGGCCGGTCTTCACGTCGAGGTCGTCGATGCCGGCCCGGGTCGCCCGGAGTTCCATTTGCCGCTTGAGTGCCTTGACCTCGTTGATTTCGGAGAAGCTGAAATACTTCCGGTAGATGAACGGCTGGAGGGCCTTCACCACCTGCTTGCCGAGGGGGGAATCGCCGGCGACGTGACGGAGTTTGATGAGCGCCTGCCGCTCCCAGGTGCGGCCCATGACGTCGTAGTAGCTCAGGGTGCTGGACAACGAGCGCGCCAGCGGCCCGCGGTGGCCTTCGGGCCGCAACCGGAGATCGACGCGGTAGGCGAAGCCGCGGTCGGTGTGCGAGGCGAGCAGGCGGATGACTTCGGTGACAACGCGGGAATAGAACTCGGAATTCGGCACGACGCCGGCGCGCTTGCCCGTCGTCTCGCCGTCTTCGTCGTAGACGAACATCAGGTCGATGTCGGACGAATAATTGAGTTCGTCGCCGCCGAGTTTGCCGAACGCGAGCGCCACGATCCGGGCCGGTTGCCCCGCCGGGGTCATCGGCTGGCCGAGCTTCTTCACCTGGTTCATCAGGGCCGTTTGCACCGCGACTTTCAACGACGAATCGGCGATCCGGGCGAGATCCCTCGTGATCTCTTCGAGCGGCCGATCCCGGAGGATGTCGTTGACGCCGACGCGGAGCGTCTGCAATTGGCGGTAGCGCCGGAAGGCTCGCAAGATGCCGTTGTCGTCGTAGGCCGCATCGACGGCGGCCCGCAAAATCGACGTGAGTTCTTCCGTCGACGGGTTTCGGCGCGGGGCCGCCCGGACGATTTCCAAAGCCTCCGGGTAAAGGATCAACGTGTCGGCGAAGAACTGCGACGCGGCCAATAATTGCAGGACTTCCTCTAAACCCCGGCCTCGCTGCTCGAGCATCGCCGGCAACTGCTCCCGCGCCGCCGGCACGGCCAGCAGCCGCTCGAAGTTGTTGAGGGCCATGTCCGCATCGGCGGTGCGCGGTAGTTCCCGGCGCAGCACGCCCTCGACGGTCAGCCAAGCGGCCGCACCGATGTGCGCGATGAGTGCCTCACGGTTGCGTTTGGCCCGCTCGGGATCGCGGAACAGTTTTCGGGGCAGGGTCATGACAACTGTCACAATCAAATCACGTTGAGACTTAGATACGCGATCCGTTTTCAGCAATCAGCTAAAACGTCGGTTTGCTGCCAAAATCGAGTGTGACCCAGCACTCGCCAATTTCGATTGACGGGACCCCCCGCGCCACGCTATGCCACGCCAACAGTGTACACGTTGGCCCGGGGATAAGTGATGGCCCGATTGCTTCTCGCGGTTCTATTGAGTTCGGCTCCAGCATTCGCGCAGACTGTCAAGCTCGGCGAGGATCTCCAACCGGGCGAGTACCACCGCTACGAACTGGAATTGTCCGTGGGCGGGAAGCTGAAGATCGGCAAGGCCGAAGGGCTGCCGTTGCGGGCCGAGGCGAGCCATCGATTCGTCGAGCGCATCGAGGCGACCGACGCCCGCGGTGGGGCGGGCAAAGTCATCCGCCACTACGACAAAGCCAAATCGACTACGGTCGTCGGCGGCGAAAAATCGGCGCGCGAACTCGCGGCCGACCGTCGGCTGACCTTCGCCGGCCGCACCGATTCCGGCACGCTGCACTACAGCCCGCTCGGGCCGTTGTCCCGCGAGGAACTCGAACTGATCGCCGAACACTTCGACACCATGGTGCTCGCGGGCCTGCTGCCGAACAAAGAAATCAAAGTCGGCGAGACGTGGGCGCTGGCCAGCGAGGCGACCCAGTACGCGTGCCAGTTCGAAGGGATCACGAAGAACGAATTGGCGGGGACTCTCGTTTCAGTCGAGGCCGGGGTGGCCCGGTTCACGATCGCGGGCAAGGCCGAGGGGGTCGAGGCCGGTGCCGCGACGAAAACCGCCGTCCTTGCCAGCGGCGTCTTCGATTTGAAATCGAGCCGCATCACCGAATTGAATTGGGAACAAACCGACGACCGCGGCCAAGGCCCGGCCAGCCCCGCCGCCGAGGTGACAGCCACGGTCAAGCTCACGCGCGCGGTTCTCGCCGAAGAACCGAAGGAACTTGCCGCCGCCGTCCGCGAGAAGTTCCCGGTGGGAAAAGTCCCGCCGGACGCGACGCTGCTGCGGCACGCGGACCCGGACGGCAAGTACAGTTTCATCTACCCGCGAGAATGGGTGATCGTCGGCCGCACCGACGAACACCTCGTGATCCGCTTGGTCGAAAAGGCCGAGTTCATCGCCCAAGTCACACTCAGCGCTTGGAAGAAAGCCGAGCCGGGCCGGCACGCCACGGCCGAGGAGTTCAAAGCGAGCTTCGCGAAGTTGCCGGGATGGGAACCGGCCGAAACGACCGAAGACGGCGCCGTGACCGCCCCGGCGGGTCACTGGTTGTACAAGGTCGGCGCGAAGGGCAAACAGAACGGTACGGACGTGCTGCAAACTTTCTACCTGTACGCCGGGCCCAACGGCGATCAGATCGCCGTGACCGTCGTCGCCAGTCCCGACAAAGGCGGCAAGACCACGGCGCGGGAAGGGCAACTCCTCGGAGCGATCGTTTTTCCGGCCCCGAAGAAATAGCTCCGGCGAATCGCGAAGATCGAAAGGCGAATGACGATTGCCGCGCGGTATTGTAAAGAAGGGGTGTAGGACGATGCCCGCGGCCAACCGGCCGCACTCCATCACAAGACCGGACTCGTTGAGGGCGGTATGCGGATCGGCGTCGTCAGCGATACACATGATCGGGGCGAAGCGGTCGCGGAAGCGCTCCGGTTGTTCGCCGAGCAACGGGTGGAGTTGATCCTCCATTGCGGCGATATCGAATCCCCCGACACCGTCTTGATGTTCCGCGACGTGCCTACCCACTTCGTCTTCGGCAATTGGGATAAAGACCGCCTCCGCTTGGCCGCCGCCATTAAAAGCATCGGCGGGCACCACAACGAGAGTTTCGGCGCCATCGACCTCGGCGGCAAACGCGTCGCCTGGGTCCACAGCCACGAGCGCCATCAACTCTACCAACTCGAACACTCGGATTATTTCGACTACGTGTTCTACGGCCACACCCACGTCCGCGAGCAGCACAAGACCGGCCGCACCGTCGTGGCGAACCCCGGCGCGCTCTTCCGCGCGAACCCCAAAACCTGCATCGTGCTCGACACCGACACCGGCGAAATCAAACCGCTCATCATCTCGACCCCCGGTAAAATCGGCGACTCGACGCACGTCTTGCCGGGCCTGCGCAGCCATTCGGTCGTCGGCTTCCCCGGCCTGCCCACCGCGGCACTGGTGCCGCCGATCCCCGATCCGCCCGGTGAGCCGGCCCCGGAATGATCCCCCACTCCCTCGACTGGCTCCTCCGCCACTACTGGCTCGGCTACGGCTTCGTGCTGCTCTGCTGGGCCGGTTGGTTCCTCCAGTGCGTCTGCGGGGATCTGCCGTACGACTACCTCGGCTTCGTCGTCACCATGGATCACCTCGCCTTCTACACGGCGGGGCGGATCGCACTGGACCCGAACCTGCCCGCCGGAGCGATGTACGATCACGAATTCGTCGCCCGGTATCAGGCCGGGCTTTTCCCCGGCAAATGGGCCGGGCTCGAAGCGTTCCGTAATCCGCCGTTCTATGCACTGTTGTACACTCCCACCGCGTGGCTCCCGTACCAATGGAGCGCCTTGATCTGGAGCGGGATCTCGCTGCTCGCGCTCGGGCTCGGCGTCCGGTGGCTCGCGCCGGCACGACCGTGGTACGTCCTGTGGCACGCCGTCGGGTTCTACCCGGTGCTCGCCGTGATGCAGTTCGGGCAGAACAGCCTGCTGAGCTTCGCGATCTTCTGCGGGGCGTACCGCCTCCTCGCGAATCGCCGGCCGTTCGCCGCCGGGTTGGTCGCGGGATTGCTCGCCTTCAAACCGACTCTGCTGCTCGGCTTGGTCTTTTGGGCGCTGCTCGACATCCGCCGGAAGTGGCCTTGCGCCCTCGGCGCCGCGACGACCGCCGCCCTGCTGTGCGCCGGCAGTTACCTTTGGATTCCCACCGCCTGGGAGCAGTTCGTGGCGACGCTGCCGGGGAATTTGAAATTCGACAGCTTCGAGTGGTGGAAGAATCACACCCCCCGCGCATTCGTGCGATTGCTGTTCCCGAGTACGGTCCACACGCGTTGGGAGAGTGGGGCGACGCTGGCCGGGGCGCTGATCGGCGCGGCATGGTTCGTGCACATTTGGCGAACACATCGGCGAGATCTGCGGGCGATGTTCGGGGCGGTGATCCTGCTGACGCTGTGGGCGTCGCCGCACGCGCTGATCTACGAATGGGCCATCGCTTTCGCCGCCGGGTACCTCTGGTGGGAGCGGGCGCCGAATCGTCTGGACTGGGCGATTCCGCTGGCGGCGATGTGGCTGGCACTATTGGTCGCCACCGAATTCTGCCGGTTGCAAGTGTGGGTCTGGTCGAAGTTGGACCCGGGGCGAAGCCAAGCCGTGTGGGAAGCCCACCCCGACGGGCGCGCCGTGATTTTGTTGCAAATCAGTATCCCGGCCGCGGTATGGTTCGGGTGGACCGCGCTGCGGAAACTGCGCTCTGAACGTCCGGGGCCGGGCGCAGAACAACCGCCGCCAATCGATACAAAATGCGGGTCGGCCGTGTAACGCGACCGCTCTCGCCCCCGCTGCCTTCTTTTTTCGACCGATTCGGATGACTGTCATGCCCGCTCCCCGTCGCGTTGGCTTGTGGCTCGTCGGAGCCTTCGGTGGCGTCGGTTCCACGACCGCCCTCGGCTTGGCTGCGCTCGCCAAAGGGTTGACCGAGCCCGTCGGCATGGTCACGGCCTTGCCCCGCTTCGGCGCCGTCGATTTCGATGCGCCGCCGGCGTTCGTCGTCGGTGGCCACGACATTCGCCAGACGTCCTTTTCCAGGTCCGCCGCGGAGTTGATGGCTCGGAGCAACGTCTTCAGCGAAAGCCTGCTGCAAGCCTGCGCCCCGCAGTTGGAAATCTGGAGCGCGAACGTCCGACCGGGGGTCGTCTACCGCCCGAGTAGTGTCATCGCCGCGCTCGCGGATCGACCCGACGTGCGCCGCGCGGAGACGCCGAGACAGGCCATCGCCGCCATCGAACAAGATTTGAAATTCTTCGCCGCCGAGCATCGCCTCGATCAAGTCGCCGTGATCAACGCCTCGTCCACCGAACCGCTCTTTGAACTCGGCGGCGCCCACAAAACTTTGAACGCCTTGAACACCGCGCTCGACCGTCACGAGCCGGTCCTGCCGACGAGCGGCCTCTACGCCTATGCCGCCATCAACGCCGGTTTCGCCTACGTGAACCTGACACCATCGCTCGGGGCGACACTGCCGGCGCTCGAAGAATTGTCCGTCGCCAGGAAAGTACCGCATGCGGGCCAAGATGCCAAGACCGGCGAGACGCTGTTGAAGTCGGTGCTCGCACCGATGTTCGCGAAGCGCAACCTCAAGGTGCTCAGCTGGGTCGGCCACAACATCTTGGGCAACCGCGACGGGTTGGTACTCAACGACCCGCAGAACAAGGCCAGCAAGGTGAGCAGCAAGAACGCCTTGCTGGGGGAACTGCTGGGCTACAAGCCGCAATCGCACGTCAGCATCGAGTACATCGAATCGCTCGACGATTGGAAAGTGGCGTGGGACCACATCCATTTCGAAGGGTTCTTGAACACGAAGATGACGCTGCAATTCACCTGGCAGGGGTGCGATTCGATTCTCGCCGCACCGCTGGTCATCGACTTGGCCCGGCTGATCCTGCTGGCCCAACGCCGTGGGGAATCCGGGTCGGTCTCGGCGCTGGCGAGCTTCTTCAAGTCCCCTCTCGGGGTCAAGGAGCACGACTTGGCCACGCAATTTGCGATGCTCGAAGCATATTTGCAGCGGTGAGGGCTCTCGGCCCCTTGGGGCGAAGAGTCGAACGCTGCGTGGCAGCGAAGAATGTCCCGCTCACAGCCAAGAGTGTGTAATCTGAATGCGAAGGCCCTTACCTCCCCGGTTCGAGCCGATTCTCTCCCACGGAACCCGCCGCCATGACCCTTCCCCAAATGACCCGCCGCGGCGCACTGCGCACCGCAGCCGCCGCGATCGCCTTGCCGTCCGTCTACCGCGTATCTAAAGCCGCCCCGAGCGAGACGCTGCTGCACGTCAGCGTCGGCGCGGGCGGCATGGCCGGCGCGGATCTCGGGTCGCTGACCGCGAGTAAGAACCTCAAACTCGTCGCCGTCGCGGATGTCGATTCAAAAGTCTTCGAATCGAAGGGCTTCGCGGACCTCAAGAAGAAGTTCCCCGACTTGAAGACCTACACCGACTGGCGCGAGATGTTCGACAAGGAGAAGTTCGACTCCGCGAACATCTCGTGTCCCGATCACATGCACGCCGCGCCGACGATGCGGGCCATTCAAAGCGGCAAGCACGTCTACACGCAGAAGCCGCTGACGCAGACGATCTTCGAAGCCCGGCAGCTCACGCTGGCCGCGGCTAAAGCGAAGATCGTGTCGCAGATGGGCATCCAAGTCCACTCGTCCGCCAAGCACAAGACGCTCGTCGAATTGATACACGGGGGGGCCATCGGCGAAGTCAGCGCCGTCCACAGTTGGAGCGGCAAAGATTGGGGCGACGCCGCGAAGAAGCCCGACCGCAAGGACGCCGCTCCCGAGAATCTGGACTGGGACAAATGGCTCGGCGTCTCGGCCGAAATCCCCTTCCTCGGCGGCGGCTACTACCATCCCGGCAACTGGCGCAAGCGGCTCGCCTTCGGCACCGGCACCTTCGGCGACATGGGCTGCCATATCCTCGACCCCGTCTTCGGGGCCCTCGGCGTCGGCAACCCGAACTCCATCGTCAGCACCGGCGACGCCCCCAACGAAACGAACTGGGGCCTCAACTGCCAAGTCGAGTTCGTCTTCCCCGGCAGCAAGTACACGACCAAAACCGTGTCGCTCACGTGGTACAACGGTCAAAGCAAACCGTCCGCCGACGTGCTGAAACTGATCGAGCCGCATAAATTCCCCGGCCAGGGGTCGATCCTCGTCGGCACGAAGGGGGTGCTCTTTTCCAACTACGACGGCGGCGCGCTCGCCCTGCTGCCCGCCGACAAGTTCGTCGATTTCAAGATGCCGAAGGTTGCCGGGGACAACCACTACCTCCAGTTCGTCGACGCGGCCCGCGGCGTCGGCAAAACGAGCGCCCCGTTCGAGTACGCCGGCCCCCTCACGGAGATGGTGCTGCTCGGCTGCCTCGCCACGCGGTTCCCGAAGAAGGAACTGAAGTGGGACACCGAGAAAATGAAGTTCACGAACCTCCCCGAAGCGAACCAATTCGTGAAGAAGACCTACCGCAAGGGTTGGGAGGAGCAAGGGCTGAGCTGAGGGAAGTCATCGGGAATGGCGGTCACCGGCCCGCCATTCCCGATGCTTTGAAATCGCTCGGAAAGTAGGCTTCTGCTTTCTAACTAAGCTTCGAGGGCGCCCTTCCATCGCCGTGGCACGCCGCGATAGGCCGAAGTGTAGGTCTGTTCGAGGGGGACGTTCACGTACCGTTCGGGAGTCAGGAAGAGAGGCATGTCGATCAGTTCGCGTCCGACTGCGGTCGGCTCAACGTACGTACGGATCGACGCGCCCGAAGAGTACGCGGCGAGCGTCAAGGGTTCGGAATGATCGAAGGGAACCGACTCCACTCCGAACGACTTGGATAGCTCACTGTGGATTCCGCTCGGGTCGCGCGGGGTCGGCGGAAACAAATCGACGATGAGCAGGTGGTACCCCGTCTGGAGAGAAGCGACGGCTTTGTTGACAAACGCAGCGAAGGAACGATCGTTCGATTTGTTGCCCGGAGAAACGAGTTCGATCAGCGCGACGATGCGATCTCCACTCGTGTGGCGGATCGCGATCTGGCGTTGATTGCGGTGGACGAATTCGATCTCGGATTGCATTCGAGTTTTCGGCCGTACCGTCGCGACGGCCAGAGACCCACCGCCATCGCCCGTATCGGTATCATCGTACCCATTCTCCCGGTCTTGGATTTCCAATGCCAAGACGTCGGCCTCCCAAGGCCCGGTGACCTGTTCGGCTTGGGCATAATACTCCTTGGGCATACGCCCATCGTTCAAGGCGATCTGAATCTCGGCGATCCAACCCAAGTGAAATGCGTGCCACGTGCCCGAATTAACGCGAGTCCAGTCGTGAATCGGCATCTCGAACTCTCCGTGGTCTCACTTCGTTTCATTCTAACATCCCTTCCGTAAACTGCTCATGCTCCCGGCACCACCTCGCGCCGTATTCCACCGAGAGGCACGCCCCGTGCGCAAACTGATCTTCCGCGCCGTCTTCGGGGCGCGCCTCCCGTACAGCCGGGGGTCGCTGCGGATCCCGGGATTGCAACAGCCGATCACGATCCGCCGCGACAAATTCGGCATCCCGTACATCGAGGCCGAGAGCGAGCGCGACGCCCACTTCGGCTGC
Source organism: Fimbriiglobus sp. (assembly GCA_025352235.1). Classification (GTDB taxonomy): domain Bacteria; phylum Planctomycetota; class Planctomycetia; order Gemmatales; family Gemmataceae; genus JALHQU01. The sequence continues at coordinate 3,160 of JANXTU010000131.1, read as the reverse complement.
GGCTTCGTCCAAGGGCAAGACCGCGGCTTCCAACTCGAAACGCTGCTGCGAATCGGCCGGGGCACGTTGGCCGAACTCGTCGGGCCCGCCGGGCTGCCGGCCGACCGGATGAGCCGGCGCATCGGTTTCGCCCGCAGTTCGGCCGCGCAATTGAAGGTCCTCGACGCCGACATCCTCGATACGCTCGAAGCGTTCGCGTCGGGGGTGAATGCGGGGCACACGCTCGGCGTCCCGGCGAAGCCGCACGAATTCGCCATCCTCGGCGGCACCCCGACGCCGTGGACCCCGGCCGATGTGCTGGCGACACTGAAGCTCATCAGTTTCAGTCTGCCGGGGAATTGGGACGTGGAACTGGCGCGCTTGCGGATGTTGCGCGCGGATGGCCGCTCCGCCGTGGAAGCTCTCGATCCTTCGTGGAATGAAGTCTCGAATTCTACGACTGGTTCGGCTGCGCTCACGGCGCTGGCCAGAGATCTCGCGTTGTTCCAAGAGTTCGTGCCGACGGGGGGTGGGTCGAACAACTGGCTGATCGCCGGGTCGCGCACGGCGTCGGGCAAGCCGATCCTCGCCAACGACCCGCACCTCCGGCCGGACATCCCGCCGCCGTGGTATTTGTTTCAAGTCCGCACGCCGGCGGGGGCCTTCGCCGGGGCCGCGCTCGCCGGGACGCCGGGGGCGACCATCGGCCACAACGGCTTCTGCGCGTGGGGCGTCACCGCCGGGCTGACCGACAATACCGACTTGTTCCTCGAAACTCTCGACGCCGCCGGGACGGGCGTCCGCAACGCCGACGGCGCGTTCGATCTCTGCCCGGTGCTGCGCGAAGTCATCCGCGTGAAGGGGAAGCCGGACCACGTCGAAGAGGTGTTGCTCACGCCGCGCGGCCCGGTGATTTCGCCGCTGCTGCCCGGGGTCCGCGAAGTGCTGTCGCTGCGGGCCGTCTGGCTCGATGCGCACCCGATCCGCGGCTTCTTCGACGCCCCGGCCGCGACGAGTTTCGAGACCTTCCGGCAACCGTTCGCCGCGTGGCCCGGCCTGCCGTTGAACGCGCTCTACGCGGCGGCCGACGGCGAGACCGGCTACCAACAATTCGGCCAAGTGCCGGTGCGCAAGGTGGGCCACGGGATGATCCCGCTGCCCGGCGACGCCCCCGGCGCCGGTTGGGAATCGGAGCTTCTGCCGTTCGACAAGATGCCCTTCGTTCGCAACCCGCAGGCCGGGTACTACGCCACCGCGAACGACGATCCGCATCTTCGCCCCGAGTCGACCACGACCGCATTCCTCGGGGCCGACTTCATCGACCCGTACCGGGCGAACACGATCCGCGACGAACTCGCCCGCCGCGCCGACGACTGGGATGTGGCGGCGTGCCAAGCGTTGCAGCTCAGCGTCCGCTCGATGGTTTGGGAAGAGATCCGCGGGATGGTCCTCGGCGTACCGGACGCGGCCCCGATGGTGCGCGAAGCCTTGGATCTGTTGAAAGATTGGGACGGCCACGTCGCGGCGAATTCCCCGCCCGCGACGATCTTCGAATTGCTTATGGCCGAGATGTGCGTTCGCGTGGCCAAGGCCAAGGCCCCGCAGTCGTGGGAACTCGCCCTCGGCGGCAGCGGCCCCGGATTGCTCGCCCACAACCTCTTCGGCGACCGCCGCACGGCGCACTTGGTGAAACTGCTGAAGGATCAACCGGCCGGCTGGTTCGCGCGATCGTGGCCCGAAGAAATGGCCGACGTCCTCGCCGGCATCATTCCGCTGCTCCGCAAGAAGTACGGCCCCGGCCCGAAGTGGTGGCAGTGGGGCGACCTCCGCCCACTCCACGGGAAGCACCCGATCCTCGGCAAGCACTGGCTGCTCGGGCCGATCTTCAACGCGCCGAGCATCCCCTGCGGCGGCGATTGCAACACCATCAGCCAAGCCGGGGCCCTGCCGCTGCGCCCGCTCGAACCGACCGGCAACATGGCCAATCTGCGGATCGTCTTCGACACCGCGGACTTCAGCAACACCCGCGTCGTCCTCTGCGGCGGGCAATCGGGCAACCCCTATTCCCCGCACCACCTCGACCTATTCTGGAAGTGGCAATCCGGCGACGCCGTCCCACTCCTCTGGACCCCGCAAGAGATTCTGAAAGGGGCCAAGGCGACGCTGCGGTTGGAAGTCGGGTGAGGCATCCGGGTGCGAAAATGATTCCAGCGCCAATCCACACACCCTCCCGTGGAACCATTGCAAAAAGCTGGAATCATCGCTGAGATCTGGAATCATTTTCGCTACGCCCTACGCAGCATGGAGTTGCGCAGGATTCGGGAAGTCGGGTGACCCTCATCCCTTCGGACGGTAATCTTTCCAGAGCCAGCGGAGTTGATCGGGCAAGATGGCGGCGCCGTGTTTGTGGTTGTGGGCGCCGTCGCCGAAAGCGGCTTTGTAGTCGTAGCCCTTCTCCTTCAACGCCGCGGCCATCGCCAAGTTTTGCAAGTACCAGTCCCGGTCCAAATTCTTCGGGCTTCGATTGTCACCCGAGCCATCTTGCAGGTAAACGCGGATCGGCTTCGTCTCGGCGTCGAGGATTTTCTTCGGGTAGACGTGCCCGCCTTTGAGGTTGGTGAAACTGCCAATGTGGCTGATGACTTTGCGGAACGCATCCGGCCGCTCCCAAGCGACGGTGAAGGCGCAAATGCCTCCGGAACTGGCGCCGCAGATCGCCCGGCCTTCGGGGTCTTTGGTGAGGTTGTAGCTCTTGCCCACTTCGGGCAGCATTTCGTCGACGATGAATTTCGCGTATTTGTCACCGAGCGAATCGTACTCGAAACTGCGCGTCGCCTTGCCCCAGTTCTTGGCGTCGACGGCGGGTTCCCCGGCCTTCGCACCGGGGTTGATGAACACGCCGAGGGTCACGGGCATCTCTTGGCGGTGGATCAAGTTGTCGAACACCGTCGGAACCTTGTAGCCTTCGTTCGGCAGCGCGTAGGCGTGCCCATCCTGGAAGACCATGACGCAGGTCGGCTTTGTCTTGTCGTACTGCGCCGGGACGTAGACCCAGTACTGCCGGGTCGTGCCGTCGAAGATTTTGCTCTTCCACTCGAAGGGCCCTTCGAGCTTTCCCTTGGGAACATCCTTCTGCGGCAGCGAATCCGGGGTGAGCGCGTAATCGTCGACGGCGGAAGCG
>JANXTU010000124.1 GCA_025352235.1 Fimbriiglobus sp. | reverse complement strand
CACCGCTTGGAGCTTGTACTCGCTCGTGAACGTCCGGCGGATTCCGGCTTTGGTCTTAGGCTTGGTCTTGGTCACGGGTGGTCTCCTCAGTGAGAGCTTACACCCTTAACTCCGTGTCCGCCAAACGTGGGGAGGTTCACTAGGCTTTCGGTAGTTCCCATAGCTGGATCGGCGACGTGTTCGCGGGGTAGTCGCCATCTTTGCCTTTTACTTTGCCATTGCCGCTGCTGTTCGCGTTTGTCGCCGAGTGGGCCAACAGCTTCCCGTGCCGAGCGAGGCTGTGGCAGTTCGGCAGTTTCGTCGATTCGAACAGCGGCTTGGCATCGCCCGGTTTCCAGACGAACAACCGACCTTGGCCCGGTTGACCGCTGGTGACACCCGCGAGAAATCCTTCGTCGAGCCAGAGCAGTTCGTGGATGAACCCTTCGTTGTCGGTCGCTCCCTTCCACTGCGACAATCGCTTCCCCGTTCCGTCTAATTCGACGACGAGTGGAAATCCTTGGACGAACCCGCCGGTCTTCGGGACGCTCCCGGCTACGAAGAGCGATTGGCCATCGGGTTTGAACACGACCGAGCGCACGCCGCCGACATCTTGGATGCGGTCGAGGAGGTACAGCTCTTTCACTTCGTGCTTGCGGAGCGATTTCCAATTGATCGAATCGAGGACGTGGATGGTGCCGAAGAGATCCCCAACGACGAACGATTTTCCATCGGGCGCCACCGCGAGGGAAAAGAGATCGACCCCGAGCGAGAGTTCGCGGATCGGTTTGCCATCGTCCAGGTTCCAACTGCGGACGGTGCCATCCCGACCGAGCGTCATTACGCTACCATCGTGGATGGCCATGGCTCGCAACCAGCCGTCATGGGCTTTCGGTCGACTCCAGACCGGCGTCGGTTTCTCGGCCGTGCGATCCCACGCGATCAACGCCCCGTGACTATCGGCCGAGATCGCCAGTGGCTTCTTGGGGTGGAACGCCAGTGCCGTCGCCCAACCGTTGTGCAGTTTCACCGCCGGGAGCGGTTTCGGTTCTTTCGCCGAAACATCCCAGCGGAGTACGCTCCCATCGTACCCTGCGGCGAAGAGCACCCCTTCGGGGCTGAAGCGGATGCAGCTCGACTGACAGGGTGGTGTCAGCGGTTTGCCGAGTTCTTTGGGGATCACGCCAGCACCTCCCGGATCGCGTGCATGTCATCGTGAGCGATCGGCAGCGGTTGCCCGGCGTTTTGGTACTTCGATTTCTTCGGGTCAATGCCGAGGGCTTTGTACCAAGTGTGGAAAAGGTGCCCGATGTCGTGTGGTTCGGAGGCGACCTCTGTGCCCAGTGCGTTGGTTTTGCCTTCGACGACCCCCGGCTGGATGCCCCGCCCGGCCATCGCCACGCTCCAGGCTTCGGGCCAGTGGTCGCGGCCGAGATGCCCGTTGATGCGCGGGGTCCGGCCGAATTCGGAAATGGCGATCACGAGGACGTCGTCGAGCATGCCGCGCTCGGCGAGGTCTTCGAGCATCGCCGCGAATGGTTTGTCGAACTTCGGGTGCAGGCTCGCGGCCCCGTTGAAGTGATCCCCGTGCGTATCCCAACCGTACGAGGTCACCTTGACGAACGTCACACCCGCTTCGAGCATCCGCCGGGCGAGGAGCATATGCCGGCCAAGATCGTGGGTGCCGTAGCGCTGCGAATCTTTCGCCGGGAGCTTCGAAATGTCGAAGAGTTCGAGCTTTTTTTGCAGTTGTTCGGCCATGTCGAACGCGAAGCTGTTGGCTTCGGTGTTCTCTTTTCGCCGCCCGGCCGAGTAACGGGCATCGGCGAGTTTGCGGAGTTCGTTGCGTTCGAGGTCATCTTCGATCGATAGATCCTTCGGCCGGATGAGATTATCGGGCGGTTTGCCGTCGCCCAACGCCAGCGCCCCGAACTTCGGCCCGAGGAACCCGGCTTCACGGTCGATGAACCCGCCATTGCCGGGCTTGATCCAAACGTAGGGCGGCAAGCCGCTCTCCCCGGGGCCGACCCAGTTGGCCACCGCGCTACCGAAATAAGGATAGACGACGCCCCGGTTCTTGGGGTCCCCGCGTTGGATGCGGTCGACCCCGGCCGAGTGCGAGTTGTCTTGCGTACTGACACTTCGCACGACTGCGAGGCGGTGCATCTGCTTGGACGTCTGCAGGAGCAGTTCTGAGATCTGCGTGCCGGGGACGCTCGTGGAAATGGCCCGGAACGGCCCACCGAAGGTCGTGTTCGGCTTCGGATCCCAGCTTTCGAGTTGGCTCATGCCGCCGTCGAGCCACACGAACAGCACCTGCTTTCGCTTCTTCTTCAACTCTTCGGCGAATGCCGGAAGACTCAGGCCGCCGAGGGCCAGTGCCCCGGTGGCACCGAGCCATTGCCGACGCGAAAGCCGGTGATCGCCAGGTGTGCAGAGGTTCGGGTGCATCAGTGGTTCACCCCGAATTCGTGGGAGGCGATCAAAGCCCACGCCAATTTTCGCGCGGCGGCTTCGCGGGTCTGGTTCGGCTTGGCGAGAAACTTGGTAATGGTGGCGACTTCGTCAGTCGAGGGCTTCCGCGTGAGTACGGCCGCGTAAAGTTCCTCGGCCAATGCAGCGTTGTTGCTTGTCTTTCCGAGCCGTTCGATCAGGTTACCCGGTTTCGGTTGAAGCATGTCGTGCACCGCAGCATCGTGGGAGAGAAACAGCGCGGCCTTCAACGAGACTTCCACGTCGTCTTCCGGCTCGCGCGGTTGGTTCGCGAACGCCTTCAGGAACTTGGCCTTTGCTGTGTCGGCAGGTTTGGTGTTCGTCGCCGTCGTGATCGCCGCGAACAGTTGCTCGGCGGAAAGTCGCTTTTCGAGCGCCACCGCGCACGTGCCGGGTAGTGGTACCTTGCCCTCGGTCGGCAGCAGGCTCGACCGTTGGTAGGAGTCGCTGAGTAGGATCTCGCGGAAGAGCCATTTGACATTGAACTGATGCGCAACGAATTCGCGCTCAAGAAGATCGAGCAACTCCGGATTTGAAGCGGGGTTGCCGCTGTGGTGCATGTCGAGCGGGTGAACCAAGCCGCGACCCATGAGCAGAAACCAAAGTCGATTCACACCGTTGCGGACGAAGGCCCGATTCTTCGCCGTGGGCAACTCATCACTCACGGCGGCGAGCGTGCTGAACTTCGGCACGCCGGGATTGTTCGCTTTCCGATCCGGTGGCACCTCGAATTCCTGTCCCTTGGGGAATGTGGGAATGTCGATCATCTTCCCGCCGGGGAGGGCGGGCCCGGTCAGCGTTTCTTCCATCGTGAAGACCGACGCGAACTTCACCTTTTCGGTCGTCGGTCTTTCGATCACGGCGGGGATGGTTCCCGTGCCGAGGGCGAGATTGCGGAAGAAGGCGTGCAGCCCTTGGAAGTGCTGCTGTTTGTAGTCCTTGACCGTGAGGTGATCATGGCACTCGGCGCATTGCAGATTCACACCAAGGAAGAGCCGGCCGACATCTCGGGTGAGCGCCGAATATTCCACGGCTTGCTGGCCGTAGTTTTCGAGACGCTTGGAGAGAAAGAACGCCGCCCCGGTTTTGCTGTCGGCCCGGAGCAACTCCTTGACCAGTGAGTTCCACGGCTTGTTGGCTACGAAACTCGATTGGAGAAACTGTGTCCAAGCTGTCTGATCCCCCAACCGCTCCATCAGCAAAATGTGGAATCGGTTGGCCATGGTCGTGGCGTAGGTCGGGGCCGCGAGCAATTCGTCAATGAGCGTCGTCCGTTTGTCCGGCGAGGGGTCGGCGAGAAATTTCTTGGTTACGTCGACTGGCGGAATCGTCCCCGCGAGGTCGAGCCAGACGCGCCTGAGAAATTCGGCATCGTCGGCCTTCGCCGCCAACTGGATGCCATCGGCTTTGGCTTGCGCCCCGATGATGCGGTCGATCGATTCTTGCACGGACTCGGCAGCCGGTAGTGCGACAGGTGAGAGAAGTAGAGCAATTAGCCCAACGGCTCGGTACATGAGACGAATCCGACGTGCGAAATCGGGCAGGTGAATCTAGAGATAGACTACCCGATCGCAACTCGAAGCACAATCTCGACAACCCCCGGAATACGATCTTGATCGCCGGATTCCAAGCCGAGCATACGCTCGGGCGGCGGTTGGTCGAACGGCGGCCGGAAGTCCGTTGCGAACGAACTTGGGGTGTGGCAAAACTTTCTGGCAGTATTTGAACCGCTTGAAATTCCAACGGAGACCTCACCCCCACGGCCCCCTCTCCGAAGCGGAGAGGGGGTGACTCCTTCTGCCCAAAACTCAATCGAGTTTCGCTGGTCTGGCTCCCCCTCTCCGCTTCGGAGAGGGGGCCGGGGGGTGAGGTCT